>NZ_QEZH01000006.1:0-325820 GCF_003993515.1 Xanthomonas sp. BRIP62415 | reverse complement strand
CGGAATGGGGAGTGGGGAATGGGGATACGGGGTGCTGCGCGTGTGCGGCCCCGGATTTCTCTGTCACGGCAGGCCGGAGCTGGCGAGGCGTCGGGTTCGGCGCCGTGCCATGGGGCCTGCTTTGGTTTCTTCACCTGGCGGCCTGATCGGCGGGCGTTGGTCCCTTTGCTGTCACCGCGGCCGTCAGGCGCGGCCGGGTGGCCGCGCCTGGTTGATTACAGGGCCGGGAAGCGCGGTGCGGTCGAGCAGGTAGGCACGCTGCCGCCGAGTTGCACGCTGGGCGTGGTGACGTTGCTGCCGGTCGGGGTGAGCACGCTGTTGCTGAGCCCGATCCGCGCGTCGCTGGCGGCGACCGCGGTGTTGCCGGTGGCCACGTTGGCCAGTGTCAGGTCCAGCGGCGTCTGCGCATCGAAACCTCTCAGGATCCAGCCCTTGCCCTTGAGGCCGGCATCGCCGGTGGTGCGCAGGCCGTTGACGACGATGTCGCTGAAGCTGGGCTTGGTGCCGCTGCCGCCGGTCGCATAGAACGGGTTGATCACCAGCGGGCTGGTCACCCCGTACAGGCAGGTATTGCGATAGGTCACCAGGCTGACCGGGCCACCCTTGGCCAGGCTGGTCTTGATGCGCAGCCCGGTGTTGTCGGTGCTGCGGTTGCCGGCATCGTCGCTGGCCGTGATGGCGTTGTTGTCGACCAGCACGTTGTTGACCCCGGACATCACCTCGCTGCCGATCGAGATGCCGTGGGTGCCGTAGCAGCGGTTGTCGCGCACGCTGATGTTGCCGGACCTGGACGCAATGGTCTTGATCGCCACGCAGTCGTCGCCGCCCATCACATCGTTGTCGACCAGGCTGGCGTTGAGCACGCTGTCCAGGTCCAGGCCGTCGGTGTTGGGGCTGGTCGCCGGCGATTTCACCCGCACGCCCCAGATGGTCAGGCCATCGACGATGTGCGCGAAGAAATGAAAGTACGCCGCGTTGATCAGATTGACGTGGTAGAGGGTGAACGTGGTGGAGTTCTGCACCTTGATCAGGTCCGGGCTGTTCTGCACCTGGCCGGCAGTCTTGGCGTTTTCGCCGAATTGCCACCAGGTGGTGGTCCTGCCGAGCATGGGCAGGTCGCCACGCCCATCGATCGTGCCCTGCCGCCCGCCGGTGCGTACGCCCATCACGCCGGACCTGGCGCCCTTGATGCCGATCAGCGGCAGGCAGCCACCGCTCTTGGCGCCCGCAACGCCGCAACCGCTGCCGTAATCGGCCGGATTGCGCGAGCCGTACAGGGTCACGCCCTGATCGACGACCAGGGTGACCCCGGTGGGAATCGTGAGCGGGCCGCTGAGAAACGCGTCGCCGGTGCCGGCCTTGAGCAGCACGCTGCCGTTCTTGCCGGTGCAGGCCGTCAACGCGGCCTGGATAGTGTTGGTATCGGGCGGCGCGCTTTCCAGCGCGGCATCGAACTGGCGCCCGCTCGGCGTGTGGCTGGCGCTCACCGCCTGGCAGGTGGCAGGAATCGCCGGCTCGGACACGGCACGCGCATCGCCGCTGGCAAGGGTGATGGCGCCGGCGTGTGCAGCGAACGTCAGACAGACACCGCCGATGGCGGCGCTTAGCAATTTCATGGAAGAGGTCACCGGAAAGAGGAATGGTGCGCGCCTGCAGCTGCAACGCGACGCTGCCGCGTGCAGACAGCGGCGCATCGGACTCTACGGCGCAACGCCCCCACCCACAGAAGGCGAGCGAACCCGGTGCCGCACGCGCGAAGCGGCCCTGCGTCGGCGTGTCGTCATTGCAACGCAGCACGCACAACCGCACGCGTCCTGCGCAGTGTCAGCGGCGTGTCATGCGCCTGTCGCACGCGGCGTGGTGCACCTGGTCAGCCATGATTCGTTCTGGCGAGGCGGGTACGCCTGCCACTCTGGGCTGCAGCACGCGCCGGCTCAGTACCCGTGCACCGGACGGTGCGTCTTGACCGCCATCACCAGGCCCAGCCCGGCCAGCAACGACACCGCCGAGGTGCCGCCGTAACTCATCAGCGGCATCGGCACGCCCACCACCGGCAGCAGGCCGGAAATCATGCCGCCGTTGACCAGCACGTAGACGAAGAACGCCAGCCCGGTGGCGCCGGCGACCAGGCGCGAATAGGTGTCGCGCGCCTGTGAGGCGATCCACAGGCAGCGGGCGATCACGATCAGGTACAGGCTGAGCACGGTCGCCACGCCGATCCAGCCGAATTCTTCACTGAGGACCGAGAACGCAAAGTCGGTGGTCTGTTCGGGGATGAAGTTCAGGTGCGACTGCGACCCCAGCCCCCAGCCCTTGCCGTCGAAGCCGCCGGAACCGATCGCGATCTTGGACTGGATGATGTTCCAGCCGGCGCCCAGCGCATCGTTTTCCGGGTTGAGGAACATCATGATGCGGTCCTTCTGGTACGGCCGCAGCAGCCAGAACCAGGCCACCGGCGCGGCCGCCGAGACGCCACCCACGCCCACCGCCACCCACCACCACGGCAGGCCGGCCAGCAGCAGCACGAACACCCCGCTGGCGGCGATCAGCACGCCGGTGCCGAAGTCCGGCTGCAGCATGATCAGGGCGGTCGGCACGCCGATGATCACGCCGGTCACCAGCACGGTGGAGATGCGCGGCGGCAACGGCATGCGGTGCAGATACCAGGCCGCCATCATCGGCAGGCTGATCTTGAGCAACTCGGCCGGCTGCAGGTAGAACAGTTTCAGATCCAGCCACTGGCGGCCGTATTTGCCGGTGCCCAGCGCAAATACCGCCAGCAACGGCAGCATCGACAGGCCGTACACCCATGGCGTCCAGGCGCGCAGGCGCAGCACCGACATGCGCGAAATGCCCCACATCGCGGCCAGGCCGATGACAAAGCGCACGGCTTGCGCCATCACCAGGTGATCGCCGTTGGCGGCGCCGCCAGCGCTCTTGAGCACCGACAGCCCGATCACCATCAGCGCCCCCAGCGCCAGGCACAGCACCCAGTCCAGGCTGCGCGTAAAGCGCGCCACCATGTCCACCAGCCAGCGCAGGATGTCACTCAATGGTCGGTCTCCTGGACCGCATCGGGCACATCCGGCACCACCGGCTGCGCCGGCGTGTTGGGGTCCAGGGCCACCGCGGTCTGGCCGATCACCACCGGCAGCTCGGCCAGCGTGGCTGCGGCCGCATCGCCGGCCTGGCGCGCATCGGTGGCGCCGGCTTCGAACTGGTTGACGCCCACCGCGGTCATGCCCAGCTCGCTGTCCAGCGGCTCCAGGCCGGCGGGCAGCTTGCCCAGCAGCCAGGCGTCGAAGATCTTGCGCGCGATCGGCGCGGCCGAACTGGTGCCGAACCCGCCGCCCTCCACCGCCACCGCCACCGCGATGACCGGGTTGTCGGCCGGGGCGAAGCCGACGAACAGGCCACGGTGACGCAGATGCAGCGGCAGGCTGCGCGGATCCACCGCGGCCACGCCCTTGCGGCTGACCACCTGCGCGGTGCCGGTCTTGCCGGCCATCTGGTAAGGCGCGCCGGGGGTGATCGCATAGCCGGTGCCGCCCGGACGCATGGTGTCCATCATGCCCTCGCGCACCACCTGCAGGTGCGCCGCGCTCGGGCTGATCGGCTTGCCCGGCGGCTGGATCATCGGCTGCCAGGGGTGGTCGAAGCCGGTGCGCTCCTCCAGCACCAGGTGCGGGCGCAGCAGCAGCCCGCTGGCGATCGCCGACACCCCGCGCGCCAGCTGCAGCGGCGTGACCTTCCAGTCACCCTGGCCGATGGCGATGTTGACGGTGTCGCCGGGGTACCAGCGTTCCTTGCGGGTCTTGTACTTGTAGGCCGGCGACGGCAGGATGCCGCCGATCTCGCCGAGCAGGTCCACCCCGGTCGGTTGACCGAAACCGTACTCGCCCATGTAGTGGTCGAACCGGTCGATGCCCATGTCCACCGCCAGGCGGTAGTAGTAGGTATTGACCGACTGGGCGATCGACTTGCGTAGATCGGTCCAGCCATGGCCGCCGCGGTGCGAGTCGCCCCAGCCGCGGCTGACCCCGGGCAGGTAGAACATGCCGGTGGACAGCACCCGGTCTTCCGGCCGGCGCAGGCCGCTGTCCAGCCCGGCCAGCGCGATCAGCGGCTTGAGCGTGGAGCCCGGCGCCACCCCGCCCAGCACCAGCCGGTTGAACTGCGGCCGCGAGGGGTTGTCGTTGAGCATCTTGAAGTCGGTATGCGAGATGCCGTTGACGAACAGGTTGGGGTCGTAGCTGGGCAGGCTGACCATGCCCAGGATCTCGCCGGTGCGCGGGTCCATCGCGATCGCCGCGCCTTCGTGCTCGCCGAACGCGGCCACCATCGCGCGCTGCAGGTCGGCATCCACCGACAGCCGCAGGTCCGCGCCCGACTGCGGCGCGACCCGGCCGACGGTGCGGATCGCCCGCCCCTGCACATTGGTTTCGACCTGCTCGTAACCGACCTGGCCGCGCAGATCCTGCTCGTAGTAGCGCTCCAGCCCGGACTTGCCCATGTGGGTGAGCGCGGCATTGCCCTCGCCCAGCACCGCCAGGTCCTTCTCGTCGATGCGGCCGACGTAGCCGATGATGTGCGCGAACAGCGGGCCGTACGGGTAACGCCGGGTCAGGTACGGCTCCAGCTCCACGCCGGGAAAGCGCCAGCGCTCCACCGCAAAGCGCGCCATTTCCTCATCGCTCATGCGCAACTTGAGGGTCACCGGCAGGAAGCTGCGGCGCGCGCGGCGCTCGCGATTGAAACGTTCCAGGTCCTCCGGCGCGATCGGGATCACCTTGCCCAGCGCGGCCAGCATGGCGTTCATGTCGGTGACCTTGTCCGGGGTCACGTCCAGGCGGAAGGCCGGCACGTTCTCGGCCAGCAGCCGGCCGGTGCGGTCGTAGATCATGCCGCGCCCGGGCACCACCGGCTTGGGCTTGATGCGGTTGGCTTCCGAGCGGGTAGCGTAGACCTCGTGGTCGAGCACCTGCAGCTTGAAGTACCAGCCGCCCAGGCCGACCAGGCAGATCACCACCATCACAAAGCCCAGCACCGCACGCCGGCGGAACTGCTCGGCCTCCGCGTGCGGGTTCTTGGGGTGACGACGCCCGTGCATGGCTTACTTCTTGCTCCGCTTGCCCAGCCGTACCGCATCCAGCAACACGAACAGCGGCGGCCACAGCGCCATGCCCAGCAGCGGCGCCCACCAGTAGCTCCACGGCAGGCTCGGCTCGCCCACCGCCAGATGCACCGCCGAGGAGACGATGCGGTCGTTGAGCAGCAGCCCGCCGATCGCCAGCGCCTGCTGCGAGACCGGGAAGAAGCGCATCCGCGCGCGGAAGCGCTGCAGGATGAAGGTCATGATCACCAGCCGCAGCGCCTGTTCGCCGAGCAGCCCGCCATACAGCAGGTCGGCCAGCACGCCGGCCACGAAGGCGATGCCCAGCCCGACCCGGTCCGGCTCCTCGATCACCCAGTACGCCAGCACCAGCGCCAGCCAGTACGGACGCAGCGGCTGCACCACCACCGGCAGCGGCAGCAGGCCCAGCACCAGCGCGATGAGGATGCTCGCCGGCAGGATCCAGGTGTTGCGCATGCGGGTCATTGCTCCGTCTCCGTTGGAGACGGACGGGATTGGGGAATCGGGAATGGGGAATCGGCAGGAGCGGTGTTCTGCGGCGTCGCGGTGGCTGCGCCCTGGTTGTTTCGGGGACGGGAATCGGGAATCGGGAATCGGGAATCGGTAGGAGCGGCCCCTTGCGACGATGCAGATGCTGCGCCTTGCCTGGTCAATCGCAAGGACGGCATCGATGCAGCACCGTTGCCGTTGCCGTTGCCGTTGCCGATTCCCGCTCCCTCATTCCCCATTCCCGACGGCTTGGCAGGCGCACTTCCTTGCGGCGGAACGGGAGTGGCCTGTCCGGTCGGCGTCGAGGCCGGCACCGATGCAGCACCGGCGCCGTTGCCACTCCCCATTCCCGATTCCCCACTCCCGATTCCCGGCGCCACGCGTAGCGGCTTGCCTGCACGCAGCAACAACACATCGCGCCCGCGATCGAGCTTGGCGGCCGGGGTCAGTTCGCCGACCAGGAAGGCGTGGGTGTCGTCCGGATGCAGTTCGGACACCTTGCCGACCGGGAAGCCGGCCGGAAAGCGGCCACCGAGGCCGGAGGTGACGATCTCGTCGCCCACCTGCACGCCGGCACTGAGCGGGATGTCGCGCAGTTCCAGCCGGTCGCCGCGGCCGTAGACGATCAGGCGCACGCCGTTACGCGCCACGCTGACCGGCACCGCGTGGTCGGGGTCGGTCAGCAGCAGCACGGTCGAATGCAGCGGGGTCACCTCGATCACCTGGCCCATCAGCCCGCCGGCATCGATCACCGCCTGGCCCATCAGCACGCCATCGCGGCTGCCGGCATCCAGCAGCAGGCGCTGCCGGGTCGGGTCCAGGTCGATATCCAGGATCGGCGCCAGCTGCACGTCCAGGCCGCGGCGCTCGGCCACGTTGAGCAGTTCGCGCAGCTGCGCATTGTCCAGCGCGGCGGTCTGCAGCCGGGTCAGGCGCGCATTGGCCACCAGCAGCTGGTTGCGCAGGTCGCGGGTTTCTTCCACCAGCTGCGCGTGGGTGGCGGCGTTGTCGCGCACCTGCGAGCCGATCCGCCCCGGCAACCCGGCCACGGCCCAGATCGGCTGGATCAGCAGGTTGGCCTGCAGGCGCACCTGGCTCAGCCAGCCCCCCCGGCTATCGAGCGCGATCAGCACGATCGCCAGCACCAGATAGACCAGCAGCCGCAGCGTGGAGGTGACTTCGCCCGGACGGGAGGCGACGGGAGGACCGGCGTAGGAGGGCACTGTCAGGGCCGGGAATGGGGAATCGGGAATGGAGAATCGGGAAGCAGTGTGCTGCCCCCGAGACGGTTGAGGCGAAAACTCACATGGGCGGGACCGCGTCGCAACCGCTCAGGAGCGCGGGCAGGGAATGCTTTCACAATTCCCTACTCCCGATTCCCGATTCCCGGACGCCTCACTCCGGCGCGAAGAACTCGTTGCCATGCATGTCCACCAGCTCCAGCGCGCGACCGCCGCCGCGGGCCACGCAGGTGAGCGGATCGTCGGCGACCTGCACGTGCAGGCCGGTTTCCTCGGAGATCAGGCGGTCCAGGTCGCGCAGCAGTGCGCCGCCGCCGGTGAGCACGATGCCGCGCTCGGCCACGTCGGCACACAGTTCCGGCGGGGTCTGCTCCAGCGCCAGCTTGACTGCCGAGATGATGCCCGACAGCGGCTCGTGCAATGCCTCGAGCACCTCGTTGGAGTTGATCTTGATCATCTTCGGCACGCCTTCGGCAAGATTGCGGCCGGAGATTTCCATCTCCTGCACCTCGTCCTGAGGGTAGGCGCAGCCGATCTGCAGCTTGATGCGCTCGGCGGTGGCTTCACCGATCAGCATGCCGTGGTTGCGGCGCACGTAGTTGGTGATCGACTCGTCGAAGCGGTCGCCGCCCACGCGTACGGACTGCGAGTAGACGATGCCGTTGAGCGAGATCACCGCCACCTCGGTGGTGCCGCCGCCGATGTCGATGACCATCGAACCGCGCGCCTCGGTCACCGGCATGCCGGCACCGATCGCCGCAGCCATGGGTTCTTCGATCAGGTAGACGTCGCGTGCGCCGGCTTCTTCCGCCGATTCCTTGATGGCGCGGCGCTCGACCTGGGTGGAACCGGCCGGCACGCACACCAGCACGCGCGGGCTCGGGCGCAGGAAGCGCGACTTGTGCACCTTCTTGATGAAGTGCTTCAGCATTGCCTCGGTGTAGGTGAAGTCGGCGATAACGCCGTCCTTCATCGGGCGGATCGTGGTGATGTGGCCCGGGGTGCGGCCGAGCATCTGCTTGGCCTCGGCGCCGACGGCAGCCACCGAGCGCGTGCCGCCGATGGCGCGGTCCTGACGCACCGCCACCACCGAAGGTTCATTCAGCACAATGCCCTGTCCGCGCACGTAGATCAGCGTATTGGCCGTGCCCAGGTCGATGGACAGGTCGTTGGAGAACATGCCGCGGAGTTTCTTGAACATCGAGGGAGCCGTTCCTGAAAGAGTCGCTTGCCCTGTCGCCGATGCAGAACCAACTGGTCGATAAGCGGGCAGAAAACGAAGTCCACTAGCCTAGCAATCCCCCCCGGTGCGGGCAAGGAAAAATCGGCCGTTTCGGCGTGATTTTCATGTGCCGGTCACGCCGGGCATGGCATGCGGTTGTGGCCCTGATCGATCGCAGCCGTTACCCTTTGCGCCGCGGCGCTCGCGCCGTCCCGCCGCCATGCCGGCAACTGGCGGGTATTTCCCAACGCAAAGGCCCGACTCGATGTCCGCACTGATCTGTGGTTCCCTCGCCTACGACACCATCATGGTGTTTCCGGACCAGTTCAAGAACCACATCCTGCCGGACAAGGTGCACATCCTGAATGTGTCGTTCCTGGTCCCGCGCATGCGCCGCGAGTTCGGCGGTTGCGCCGGCAACATCGCCTACAACCTGCATCTGCTCGGCGGCGCGCCGATCCCGATGGGCACCGTCGGCCAGGATTTCGGCCCGTATCGCGAACACTTCGAGGCGCTGGGCATCGACCTGTCGCGGGTGAAGATCATCGACGAGCTGTTCACCCCGCAGGCCTTCATCACCACCGACCACGACAACAACCAGATCACCGCCTTCCATCCGGGCGCGATGATGCGCAGCTACGAAAACCATGTGAAGGACGTGCCGGGCGTGACCCTGGGCCTGGTCGGCCCGGACGGGCGCGAGGGCATGATCCAGAATGCAGAAGAGTTCGCTGCCGCCGGCATTCCCTTCATCTTCGATCCCGGCCAGGCGATGCCGTTGTTCAACGGCCCGGAACTGCGCCAATTCATCGAACAGGCCGACTACGTGGTGGTCAACGACTACGAGTCCAACCTGCTGCAGGAACGCACCGGCTGGAACGAAAAGGACATCGTCTCGCGCGTGCAGGCCTACATCACCACCCAGGGCCCGAAGGGCGCGCTGGTGCATACGCCGGAAAAGACCTACGACATCCCGCCGGCGCACGAGCGCCGCGTGGTCGATCCGACCGGCTGCGGCGACGCCTTCCGCGCCGGGCTGATCTACGGCATCCAGGGCGGCTACGACTGGCTGACGATCGGGCGGATGGGCAACCTGATGGGCGCGCTGAAGGTGGAGCATCCGGGCACGCAGAATCAGCGGTTCGATTTCGGCGAGTTCAATGACCAGTTCAAGCAGCAGTTCGGCTACGCGCTCTGAGACGGCATCGGCGCCCTCTGAGACGGCATCGGCGCCGCAGGTGCGCGTCGACGTTGGAGTGTTGAGGCCGCAGCAAAGGTCGGTCGCCTGAGATCGCGGGCCGTGGCGACGGCGGGACATCTGGGTGGCCCGGTTGATGCCTGGCGCAGTTCAAGCAGCAGTTCGGCTACGCGCTCTGACGCTGGCCTGATCCGCAGCGTCGAGCTCACACAACCCTTCTCCCCTCGGGAGAAGGTGCCCCGCAGGGGCGGATGAGGGTACGGGCGAGGCCTCGTGCAGTTTGAACGGCACAAGGCTTCGCACCGTCCCCTCACCCCAACCCCTCTCCCGCAGGAGAGGGCTCGTCTGCACCGCAATTTGCTGCAATGCAGTTTGAGCATGGCAGCGATCTGTGCCTCTACTGACGCTTCGCGCCCACTGAGGAACGCTGGCCCATGTCAGAGCCAAGCGTTGTCGCCGCCACTTCCATCGCCCTGCCCGAGATCGAACCGGATGCACTCCGGCAGATCCGCCGGCTGCGCGACATTGCGCCGCTTGCCGCACCACTGTCGCGCTCGTGGCGGCGCTGCCTGGACGATTACGCCTTGTTGCCCGAGGCAGCCCCCGAGCCGCTGGTGCACGATGCGCTGCACGTGCGCGAGCGCCAGCAACGTCTGGGCGATGTGCTGCGCATTGCCAAGGTGGAGATGGAAAATCTCTACGAGCAGATCGCCGGCAGCGGCTATGCGGTGATCTTTGCCGACGCCGAGGCGACCGTGCTGCACAGCGTGCACGACCCGACCCTGCTGCGCGAATTCCGCCAGGCCGGTCTGTTCTGCGGCGCCAGCTGGGCCGAGTGCCATCAAGGCACCAACGGCCTGGGTACCTGCGCGGCCGAGCGCACCGCAGTCAGCGTGCATCGCGGCGAACATTATCTGACCCGCCATCTGCCGCTGTCGTGCAGCGGCGCGCCGATCCTGGACCCGCACGGCGGCCTGCTGGCGGTGCTGGATGCCTCCACCCCCAATGCGCAGGACGGCAAGCAGACCCAGCGCCACACCGTGGCGCTGGTGAGCATGTCGGCGGCGCAGATCTCGCGCTCGCATTTCCTCAACCAGTTCGGCCATGCCTTCATCCTGCGCTTCCATAGCCGGCCCGAGTTCGCCGGCCTGCTGCACGAAGCGCTGATTGCGATCGATACCGACGGTCGCGTGCTGGCAGTCAACGAGGCGGTGCTGGAGCAACTGGGCAAGCTCGATCGCAGCCAGCTGGTGGGCCGCAACATCGCGCAGGTGATGCAGCTGGATTTCGACACCCTCGAGCACCGCGCCGGCAGCGATGCCGGCACCTTGTGGTCGATCCGCTGCGCCTGCCACGGGCGGCGTTTCTACGCGCTGGTGCGCCCGCCGCGTGCGCGCCCCGCGCTGCCGGCGGTGGGCGGGCCGGCGCAGCTGGCGCCCGATACCGAGCTGCAACCCGGCGAGCACGTCGGCTCGGACTCGCGCATGCGCCACAACCTGGCCAATGCGCTGAAGCTGGCCGCACATCGCGTATCGATCCTGCTGCGTGGCGATACCGGCACCGGCAAGGAGGAATTCGCCAAGGCAGTGCATCGTGGCTCGCCGTGGGCCGGCGGCGCCTTCGTGGCGATCAACTGCGCGGCGATTCCCGAGGCGTTGATCGAGAGCGAATTGTTCGGGTATGCGCGCGGCGCATTCACCGATGCCGCGCGCGAAGGCCGCCACGGCAAGCTGCTGCAGGCCAGCGGCGGCACGCTGTTCCTGGACGAAATCGGCGACATGCCGCTGCCGTTGCAGAGCCGCCTGCTGCGTGTCCTGGAAGAACAATGCGTCACCCCGCTGGGCAGCGAACGCGCGGTGCCGCTGGAGCTGCACGTGATCAGTGCCAGCCACCGCGATCTGGCGCAGCGGGTGGCGGCCGGCGAGTTTCGCGAGGACCTGTATTACCGGCTCAATGGCGTGGTGCTGCATCTGCCACCGCTACGCGAACGCAGCGACAAGGCCGAGCTGATCCGCACCCTGCTGCGCGAGGAGAACAGCGAGCACAGCGTGCGCATCAGCGAAGAAGCGATGCACAAACTGCTGAGCTACGCATGGCCGGGCAACCTGCGCCAGTTGCGCAATGTGCTGCGCACGGCGGCGGTGTTGTGCAGCGACGGGGTGATCCGCCTGCCGAATCTGCCGCAGGAAATCGTCGATGCCGGCAGCGCCCCGTGCCTGGTCGATGGCCGCGCGGTGGCCGCCGACGACATGCCCGGCCGCGCCGCACTCGACCAGGCCGAACGCCTGGTGCTGCAGCAACAACTCGAACGCCACCGCTGGAACGTCAGCCGCACCGCCGATGCCCTGGGTATCAGCCGTAATACGCTGTATCGCAAGCTGCGCAAGCACGGCCTGGATACCGGTTGAATGGGGAATGGGGAATGGGGAATCGTAGAGCTAACGCCCTGCACTCACCTATTCCCGATTCCCAATTCCTCTGCGATCAGAGCGCCCAACGCACCCCGATCAGATACTGCCGCGGTACGCCCGGTGCGAGAAACCGCGCCGGGCCGGTTTCCACCGGCGCATCCTGCGGGCGCGCCAGTTCGCCATCGGGGAACACGTCTTCGGCCACGGCTGCGTACGTGGCATAGCGGCGGTTGAAGACGTTGTCGACGCGGGCGAACAGCGACAGCCGCGCACTGACTTGCCAACGCGCCTGCAGGTCCACCAGCGCATAGCCGGCGGTGCCGATGTCGATGCGCGCGGGTGCGGGCTCGCCGTCTTCGGCGTTGTCGACCTGGCCGTCCTCGTTGCCGCTGGCCACGCGCCCGGACACCGCACGCACCCCGGCGCCCAGCGTCAGCGCATCGCGCTGCCATTCCACGCCGAGCTTGAGGTTGTGACGCGGCAACGCGGCGATGCGCAGGCCCGGCCGCAAGGCGATCACGCGCTCGCCGGACAGCAATTCGCCATCGCTGCGGTAGGTCGCATCCAGAAAGCTGTAGCCGGCCGACCAGTGCCAGTTGCCGCTGTGCAGGCGCAGCGCCAGGTCCGCGCCCTGGTAACGGGTGCGGCCGACATTGTCGAAGTAACCCAGCTGCGTGTCCGGCGCGCGCAGGAACAAAATATCGTCGCGATTGTCGGCGCGGTACACCGACACGCTCGCGCTGCTGTCGGTCGACGGTGTCCAGCGCGCACCCAGTTCGTAGGTGCGCGAAACGATCTGCTCCAGGCGCGGGTCAGCCTGCAGGCCGGTCGGCAATCGGCACGGCTGGGTGGGATCGGCGCAGCCCAGTTCGATCGCGGTAGGCGCACGGCTGTTCTGTGCGACCGAGCCGTACAGCGTCAGCCCCGAAGCGAGCCGGTGGGTCAGCCCCAACGACGGGTTGGCCTTGGCGTAGACGAAGCGCTCGCGTGGGCGGTCGCCGTCGTCGGCAGTGGAGAGAATGTTGTCCACCACCACATGGTTCCAGCGCACTGCGGCGCTGAGATGGGTGGCAGCGTCCAGTGCCCAGGTGTCGGCGACGAACACGCCCAGCGTCTTGGTGCTGCCGCGCACGCCGGAAAAGAACGCACGCCCGGCATCCGGATCGGCAGCGACCGAGCGGTCCGGCTGCACCCAGCCATCGCGCGCGAATTGCCGATAGCGCACATGACCACGATCGAAGGTCACGCCGGTGCTGAGCGCATGCGTGCCCCATTGCCTGCTCAGGTTGAGCGCAAGCCCCTGCGCCTCCTGGCGCATCTGGGTGGTGTTGAGCGCGCCGGTGGGCAGGGCGTCGGCATCGGCGCGTGCGACATCGCACTCGGCATCCAGCGCACTGCCGTCGGCAGCGTAACCGGAGGCGCATTCCTCGACGAATTCCTCGTAGTCCTCGCCGATATCGCCATTGACGGTGTCGCGGCGGCCCACCCGCGAATAAGCCAGTGCATGCAATGCGGTGTCCGCATCGAAACGATGGTCCAGTTGCGCGGTGAACAGCGTAGTGCGATTGCGGGTGAGATCGGGCGAGGTGTACACCGCGCGGCGGTCGGCGCGATACAGGCCGGGCTCGGGGCCATCGTCGGTATAACGCGTATCCGGCAGCAGGCCATTGCCGATCAGGCGGCTGCGCCCGTGCAGCACCGACAGGCTCCAGTCGGTCTGCTCGCCTTGCTTGCCGAGCTTGCCGAACACCGTTCCCAGGCGGCCCTCGGAGGCATCGCGCCAGCCGTTCTCGTCGAAGCCGGTGACCGCGACAAGCCCATGCCAGCCGTCCTGGCTGGCGAGACCATAACTGGCATCCAGGCGCTTGCGCGCACCGCTGCCGATGCTCGCTTCGCCCTGCAATCCCGGCGCGGTGAGGCCCGATGCAGTGGACAGCACCACCGCGCCACCGAGCGTGTTCGGCCCGAACAAGGGATTGGAGCCTGGCATCAGCGTCACCGCATTGATGGCCGACTCGGGCAGCATGTCCCAGCTGACGATGTCGGCAAACGGTTCGTTGAAACGCACCCCATCCAGATACACCGACACGCCCTGCGAGGCGCCCGGCAAGGCGGAGGCACGAAAGCCGTGGAAGGTGAGATCGTTCTGGAACGCGCTGCCCTGCACGTCGTTGCCATCCACGCCGACGAAGCGCCGCTGCAGCAGGTCGCCAAGGTTGTTGCTGCGCCCGCGCGACAACGCGCTGTCGGTGGCCGACTGCACCATGTACGGCAGTTGCGCCGCATCGATGGTGGTGCCGGGAATCGGCGTGGCGGTGACCTCGATGCGGTCCAGCCAGGTCACCTGCGGCGCGTCTTCGGCCATCGCAGTGCCGATCGTACCAGCGCACAGCAGCGCTGCGCAGGCGCAGGCAAGCCGATGTCGTTGCAATGCATCGCGGCCATGGTGTGCGACGCGAAGCGGCGGTGTGCTGCGATCCCACGGTAAGTGATGCGTCGACCTCATGTCGTCTCCCTCAATAAAGCACGATCGATTTGATGCCACGCGCCGCGCGTAGATCCGCCAGCGCCTGATTGATGTCGTCCAGCGCCAGGATGCGGGTGATCAACGGGGCCAGCTGCAGATCGCCATGCAGATAGCGCGCGACATAGCCGGGCAGCTCGCTGCGCCCTTTCACCCCGCCGAACGCGCTGCCGCGCCACACCCGCCCGGTCACCAGTTGAAACGGGCGCGTGCTGATTTCCTGCGCGTCGTCGGCCACGCCGAGGATGACGCTCTCGCCCCAGCCCTTGTGGCAGCACTCCAGCGCCGCGCGCATCGCGCCGACATCGCCCACGCATTCGAAGCTGTGGTCGGCGCCGCCATCGGTGAGGTCCACGATCACCTGCTGGATCGGCGCGCCGTAGTCGCGCGGGTCCAGGCAATCGGTGGCGCCCAGGGCACGCGCCAGCGCGAACTTGGCCGGGTCGATATCCACCGCGATGATGCGCCCGGCCTGCGCCAGCACCGCGCCCTGCACCACCGACAGGCCGATGCCGCCCAGGCCGAACACCGCCACGCAGTCGCCGGGCCGCACATGCGTGCTGTTGAGCACCGCACCGACGCCGGTGGTGACCGTGCAGCCAAGCAGGCAGACCTGATCCAGCGGTGCATCCGGCGGGATCCGCGCGACCGCGATCTCCGGCACCACGGTGTATTCGGAAAACGTGCTGGTGCCCATGTGGTGCAGGATCGGCCGCCCGTGCAACGAGAACCGGCTGCTGCCGTCGGGCATCAGGCCGCGCTCCTGGCTGCTGCGGATCGCCTGGCACAGGTTGGTGCGACCGGAGCGGCAGAACTTGCACACGCCGCACTCGGGCATGTACAGCGGGATGACGTGATCGCCGGGCTGCACGCTGGTGACACCGATGCCGATTGCCTCGACGATGCCCGCGCCCTCCTGCCCCAGGATCGCCGGAAAGCTGCTCGCCTGCCCGTGCGCCAACGCATGCGCATCGCCGTGGCAGATACCGGTGGCAACCAGGCGCACCAGCACCTCGCCGGGCCGCGGCGGCTGCAGGTCCACCTCTTCGATGGTCAGCGGCTGGTGCGGACCCCATGCCACCGCAGCGCGTGTCTTCATCCGGCCCCCCTGGCGCGCGTCGGCATGGCCGCCGCTCAGCGCGCGATGACCACGCCCCACGGCAGGTCGCCGACGGGGATCTGTTTGATCTCGCGCAATGCGACGGTGTCGATCACGCTCACGGTGTTCGAGCGCCCGTTGGCGACATACAGCTTGTCGCCGGCCGGGGTCAGCGCCGGATTCCACGGCCGCAGCCCCACCGCGATCTCGGCAAGCCTGCGCGCGTTTTGGGTATCGATCACGCTGACCGTGCCGGCACCGCCGTTGGACGCATACAGCCGCGTGCCATCGGCCGACAACGCCACGCCTGCCGTGCGCACGCCGGCCGGCAGGCTGGCGCGGCGTCGGCGCGTCTGCAGGTCGATCACGTCCACCACGTTGGCGGTCTCCTGCGCGATGTAGACGCTGTGCCCGTCCGGGGCGAATGCCATGCCGCGCGGATGGCCGCTGGTGGCGACCACACCGCGCGATCGATGGGTGGCCAGCTCGATGATGTCCATGTCGTTGGAACCCTCGTTGCTGGTGAGCAGCCACTGCCCGTCCGGCGTGTAGGCGCAATGTTCCGGCGCCTGCCCGCGCGTGGCGATCACCTGTTGCACGCGGAACTGCGCCGCATCGATCAGCATCACCTGGTTCTGCCCTTCCACGCACACCGCGAACTGCCTGCCGTCCGGCGACAGCGCGATGCCCTCGGCGTTCTCGCCGATCTGCACGCTGCGCAGCACCGCGTCCTTTTCGGTATCCAGTTCGATCAGGCGATGATGCTCGGCATCGATCAGGTACAGATGCCCGTGCGGGCCCGGCAACACCTGCTGCAAGCGCTTGCCCAGTTGCCCCTGCGCGCTGAGCGTGCGCACCATCGTATCGCTGTGCGTATCGATCACCGATACCGTACCGCTGCGTTGATTGGGCACATACGCAAACACCGGCGGCATCGATGGCGCCGGTGTTGCTGCAGGAGCCGTACTCGTCGTTGTCGCCGGCGCAGCGTTTGCCGCGGGCGGCTGCGCATCGCGCCGGCAACCGGCCAGGCCCAGCAGCACGCCCAGCGCGGTGGTCGCCAGGACGCGCTGCCACCCGATGGGCGCTGGCCTCATTGCGCCTTGCCCGCGGTCTTGTTGATCGAATGGATGAAGGCGAGCAGTTTCTCGGTGTCGCCCGGCTTGAGCACCGGCGCGAACGGCGGCATCTGCCCGACCACCTTCTCATGCCCGATGCGGGTCTTGCCGTGGGTGATCATCGCGGCGGTGCCCTCGCTGATCAGCGTACGCAAGGTGTCGTCGTCGCTGCCATACACCCAGATGTCGTTGGTCAACGGCGGGCACATGCCGCCGCCACCGGTGCCGCCATGGCAGGCATTGCAGCCGGCCGAGAAATAGATCTTCTTGCCTTCGGCGATCAGTTCGGGAGTGACCTTGACCTCCGGCCCCTTCGGGATCGCCACGACGGTGGCCGGCGCTGCGGGCGGGGTGGCCGGATCCGGTGCAGGCCCGGCGGCCGGGTTGGGCATCCCGGCGGGCGCCGCTGCGGGCGCCGGCGCGGCGGCGCCGGTGGTGGCCGGCGCAGGTGGACTGGCAGCGGCCGCCTCGGGCGCGGGCGGCGGTGCCGGCTTGCCGCAGGCGGCGAGCACGACGCTGAGCATCACCGCGCACAGCGGTGCGCGCATGGAACGATCGGAACAACCCACGGTGGATTTGCGCATGAACGAACCTTTCTGGTCGGAGGGAACACCACGCACCCCGTGCGCGCGGCGGGTGACACAGTCATTGCCGGGATGGGTGCCTGGCCTGGGTGAGCAACGCGGCCAGCGCGCTATCGCCGCGTGCCTGCGCCAATGCGGCGGCGGTCTTGCCGTCGCGATTGCGTGCGGACGGGTCTGCGCCGGCCGCCAGCAAGCGCCTGGCCACCGCCTCGCGCCCGGCCGCGGCGGCCAGCATCAATGCGGTGACACCAGCCTGATTCGCGTGGCCGACCTCGGCGCCGCCGGCCAGCACCGCATCGAGAGTCGCCGGGTCCTCGCGCGCCACCGCAAACATCACCGGGGTGAAGCCGGCGGGATTGGCACGCCGCACGTCCGCCCCTGCCTTCAGCAATGCCTGCACCACGCCGACATCGGCGTAGGCCACCGCCAGCTCCAGCGCGCTCCAGCCGTCGCCGGAGACGGTGTCCACCGACGCACGCTTGCCGAGCAACCTGGCCACACTGTCGGCATCGTTGGCCCATGCGGCTTTCATCAACGCGGTCCAGCCACTGGCATCGCGTGCATCCAGGGCTGCACCGGCATCGAGCAACAGACCGACCAGCTCCGGTTCCTGATTGCGGATGGCCTGATGCAACGGCGGCTCGCCAAGCAGGTTGGGCCGATTGACATCGGCGCCATGCCGCAACAACCACGCCACACGCACGCCATCGCCGGCATCCAGCGCATGCGCCAGCTCCTGGTTCGGGTCGGCACCGTCGGCGATGCGCAGTTGCAGCTGCGCCAGTTGCTGCGAGGATGCGGCCGGGCTTGGCGCCTTGGGCGCTGGCGTCGGCGTCGCATACGGCCCATGCGCGGCCAGATCGCCGCTCACCACGCACTCACTGCAGCGCACCAGCGGCACGTGATAGCTGCGCAGGATCTGCGCGATGTTTGCCGCGCTCTGCTGCATCGCCGTGTTCAGGGCATCGCGCAGCTGCGCATTCTTGCGCGACACCGCCCACGCCATCGAATACTCCAGCACTGCATCGTCGATGGTATTGAGCGGCACCACGCCCAGGCCGTTGCGCTGGGCGTAGTAGCCGGCCACCGGGCCCCAGGATTCGGCCGCATCCAGTTCATTGGCGGCGACGCGTTCGACCAGCTTGCCGGGATGTTCTTCCGGCGCGGTGGCCGAGTCGTAGAACAGGTACTGCACCTCGCCGCTGATGCCGTGCTCGTACAGGGCCTGGCGTGCGGGCGAACTCTGGAACACGCCCAGCCGCAGCTTCTTCAGCGCCGGGTCGTCCAGCGAGGTCGGCAGCAGATCCAGGCCCTTGCGCGTCACCAGCACATACGCCGAGCGATACAGCGGGCGCGTGGTCAGGCCCTGCTCGAAGTCGCTGTTGAGGTCCATCAGCACGTCGCAGCGGCCGGCAGTGATGGTGCTGCGCGCCAGCCCGCGCTGGTAGTAGGTGCGCCACTCGTATTCCAGGCGACGGCCCATGGCCTCGGCCACCACCTGCGCAATCTTGTTTTGAAAGCCTTCGCCGGCCTTGTTGGACAACGGCATGTTGCCCGGGTCGGCACACACGCGCAGCACCGCGGGATCGGGCGCAGGCGGTGGCGTGCTTGCCGTCGATTGCGCCGAAGCCGGCAGTGCACTGGAGGCAGCCGCCGCTGTGGGCGCCGCTGCGGAATCAGAAGCGCGAGCCGTCGGTGAGGACGGCTCGCGTGTGCAGCCTGCGGCGACGAGTCCGAGGCTGCAAACCACCAGCATCTTGCGCAGACGCCGGGGCATGCCGCGCACGCCGGCACAGCTCTGCCGACGTGTGCGTCCAACGCCTTGCGTGGATCTCATCGTGCAGTCTTCGCGACGGCGTTGGCCGCGCCGCCGCCTGCCGCTGCGGTGGCGGTGGTACCGGCGGTCACGGTCTTGCCCGCACCATCGATACGGAAGCTGTGCACCATGCCGCCGAGCGGGATCTTGTCGAAGCCGGCGCCGAACGCCAGCCCCGCAGCCCCCAGCGCGCCATACGGATCGGACGGATCCAGACCTGCGGCCACCGGCAGGCCGATCCAGCCACCGATGCCGGAGAACACCGCCACGTACTGGTGCCCGTTGGCCTTGTAGGCGATCGGGTTGCCGATGATGCCGGAGGGCAGTTTCATCTCCCACAGCTTCTTGCCGGTGTCCTTGTCCACCGCACGGAACCAGCCGTCCAGCGTGCCGTAGAACACCAGCCCGCCGTCGGTGACCAGGGTGCCGCTCCACACCGGGAACTTCTCCTTGATCTCCCACTTGGATTTGCCTTCCACCACATCGAAGGCCTTGACGATGCCCAGCGCACCCGGCTCGTTGGGCTTCATCATCACGTTGGCGAACACGTAGGGCAGGCCCATCATGGTGTTGCCGCGCTCCTGCGGTTCCAGCTCCATGTGCCAGTTGTTGGTGCCGCAGAAGAACACTGCGGAGTTGGCTGGATCCACCGAGCACGGCTGCTGGTCCTTGCCGCCCATGGCCGAGGGAAAGGCCTGCACTTTCCTGCCGCGTTCCAGCGGCGAATGCGCGGCCACCTTGACCGGGCGGCCGGTCTTCATGTCGATGCGTTCGGCCCAGTTGGCCGGCACGAACTTGTGCGCGCGCAGCAAGGTGCCGTCGCGACGATCAAGCACGTAGGCAAAGCCGTTGCGATCGAACTGCACCACCGAGGGCACCTGCTTGCCGTCAATGGTCAGGTCCACCAGGATCGGCTCGTTGATGCCGTCGTAATCCCACTGGTCGAACGGGGTCTTTTGATAGCCCCAAACCGCTTCGCCGGTATCGATCTTGCGCGCGAACAGCGTCATCGACCACTTGTTGTCATGCTCGCCGTTGTTGCATTCCTCCTGCGAGGTCTTGCCGCAGCGATACGACGGGCTCCACAGGCCGGGATTGCCGGTGCCGTAATACAGCAGCTTCAACTTCGGGTCGTAGCTGTACCAGCCCCACGCCGCGCCGCCGCCACGCTTCCATTCGTCGTTGGGAAAGGTCTTGACGCCCAGATCGCCGAGCTGCCCGTGCTGCGGATTGGCCTTGTTGAAATCCGCACCCAGGCAGATCGCCTTGTCGGTGCCGGCCGCATCGCAGGACCAGGACTGCTTGCCATCGGCCAGGTTGTAGGCGGCCACGCGCCCGAGCACGCCGAACTCGTTGCCGCTGATGCCGGCCACCACCTTGCCGTCGGCGATGATCGGCGCCATGGTGATGGTCTCGCCCTTGTCCGGGTGCGCGAGTTTCTGCTTCCACACTTCCTTGCCGGTCTTGGCATCGAGTGCGATCACATCGCCGCTCAGGCTGCCGAACACCAGCTTGCCATCGGCATACGAGGCGCCGCGGTTGACCGTATCGCAGCACGCCACCGCCACCGAACGCTCGTCCTGCTGCGGGGTGTATTTCCACAGCACCTTGCCGCCGTCGTCCTGCGCCGCCAGGTCGATGGCGAACACGTTGTTCGGATACGCGCTGACCATGTACATGATGCTGCCGATCACCAGCGGCTGGCCTTCGTGGCCGCGCGTGGCATCGGTCTTCATTTCCCACGACATCTTCAGGTTCTTGACGTTGTCGCGATTGATCTCGGCCAGCGGGCTGTGCCGGGTGAGCGCGAAGTCGCGCCCGATGCCGCCCCAGTTGTCCGGATTGCTGGCATTGGTGGTGAATTCGCCATCGGTATCGACCACGGCGGCGGCCGGCGGCGCAGCGGCGGGTGCAGCGGCCGGTGCCGGCGCAGCGGTCTCGGTGGCGGCCTCTTTTTTACAGCCGGACAGCGCAGCGCTCAGCGCAAGCATGAGCAGCACACTGCTGCGCAGGCTGCGGCAGGAAGATTGGTGCATGTGCGTCTACCCCTCTCGATTGAACAACCAGTCGGTTGAAACATCCCGCGGCGCCGGCGTTGCACCCGCCAGTTGCGTCGCGGACGTCGGAAAACGTCGAGAGGGAAAGAGCAAACGCCATGCCAGCGTACTGGTGCGACGCACCATGTCGTAGCAGCAAGCATCTGCAGTGATGGCAGTGGCTTGCGTCAGGCGCACTGTCACGGTTCTGGCACAGTTTGCGCCGGGCGTGCTGTGACATTGGTGGCGCAGCGGATGTGGAACGGCCTGTCAGCCGGTGCCATGAACTCAGCTTGCGCGAGGCGACATGCTTGCCTCTGGTTCGTGCAACGCGATGCCGCAGATCATCCACAGACCGTACGACAGGGTTGACCAAGGTGCCGCCGCATTTCTTTCTCCCATCGGGAGACGCTGCCCGACGGGTGGATGCGTTGACGGCGCAGACAGCCCGTGTGGTGTCCGGCTTGCCGATGACGCGTTGCAGGATTCAGCAGCGTCCACGCCTCTCGGGCGCATGCCACTCTTCCAATGCGATGACGGGGTCCAATGCGATGACGATGTCCTGATCGCAAGCAACCTCCAGCGACACGCGGCCAGTCACACGTCGCGATCCATCCTTCCGCGCGCCTGGCCTACTCGCCAACCCTCACGCTAGCGGTTCCACTGCGCCAGCAACTGCGTGCAATCCTGCAATCGCCAGTCGGCAAGGCCGGGCCACGGATCGCCGGGCGTGTTGACCAGCACGGTGCGGGCGCCGGCTGCACGACCGCAGGCCAGGTCGTTGTGGTGGTCGCCGACCATGACCAGGGCCGCGCCCTCCACCGACCAGCGTCGTGCGAAGTACTGCAGGCCGTCGGGTGCGGGTTTGGGAGCGGCTTCATCGCGGCCGACGATGTCGTCCCAGGCAAACGCATCGTGCAGGCCGATCGCCTGCAACGTTACCTGCGCCAACGCGCGCGCGTTGCGGGTCAGCATGCCCAGCCGGCAGCCGGCGGCCTGCAACGCGCGCACCAATGCCACTGCACCGGGTGCCGGCTGTGCGGCCTGCGCGAGTTCGCGCTCGTGCGCGAGCAACCACGCATGCTTGGCTGCGGCCTGCTCGGCCGGCAGCGCTGCCAGGTGATGCAGGATGTCCGCCTCGGGCGGGATCTCCAACGTGCGCCGGATCAACGCGAAATCATGCACGGCTTCGGTCAGCGTGCCGTCCATGTCGAACACCCAATGGCGGTAGGTGGAGAGTGCGGGAGTTATTTGTGGGATGGTCCTACCGTCCATACGTGCAAACACTCGAGAGATGGTTGACGCGATACCGCAAGCCGTCGCCAGGTGAATGCACACCTGGCGCATTCACCTCAATGGACCAGCAGTGCATGCCGATGCCGTACACCGAGCGCGCGCCTGGTGTCAGGCAGCCGGCGGTCGTGCCTACTTCCAGCCCGGCATCTGGGTGGTCTCCAGGCCGCCCACGTCGAACTCTGCGGTGCGCGTGCCGCCGGCCTTCACCGGGAACGCGATGCTGATGCGCTTGGCGTTGCGCACCAGCGTCCACAGCGCCTTGTCGTCGTCGATGAACATCGCGATCGCTTCGTCGGTATCGGGGCGGTGCGCGGCCATCGCGCGTGGTGCGCCACCATCGGCCGAGACCTGCACCTTGCAGCCGCGATAGCAGTTGAAGTCGCCGGCCTTGAGCACGAGATAGCTGTGGCGCTTCCACTGCGGGTGATCGCGAAATACCAGGCTCACCGGCTTGGGGCCGCTGCCGTCGACATCCACGCGGCTCTTGGCATCGATCATCGCCGAGCGCTGCGTGCCGCCCTTGGCCGGCACTTGCGAGTACTGCCACAACGCCTGCATGCGGCGCAGTTCGCGCGCCTGTTCGCCCTTGGCCTTGATGTCGGCATAACCGGGCTCGATGCGTGTGGCCGCCGCCGTGCCCGGAAACCCTTCCAGCACCGCGGCGCCATGCGCACGCGCCATGTCCCAGTTTTCGGCCTTCACTGCCTCGTCGTATTGCTTGGCGAGTGCGTCGGCATCGTGTTCCTTGGCTTGCGCCTGCGCGGTTTCCTGCGCCTGGCGTTGCGCCTCGCGATCAGTACAGCCACTCACTGCAGCGACGCACAAGGCCGCACTCAGCAGATACTTCATCGTCGACTCCGGAATGCATGAAAAGCAGCGGCAACGATACCAGCCTGCCCGCATGCCCCGCGATCAACCGCCGCAAAGCGTAGGAGCGCACCCGGGCGCGACGGGCTTTCCCGGTGGAGCCCCGTCGCGCCCGGGTGCGCTCCTACGGCGGTGATTGCAGGCACGATGCGGCGATGGAAGCGGCGGGCGGGCATGCACCACGGCGCGACTGCATCGTCGGTTCCGGAAGGCATGGACGGCAGCGGCAACGATACCGGCCTGCCGCACCACCCGCGATCAGCCAACCCGCATCGTAGGAGCGCACCTGGGCGCGATCGGGTTTCACCGGGAAAGCCCTGTCGCGCCCGGGTGCGCTCCTACGGCGGTGGTTGCAGGCACGATGCGGCGATGGAAGCGGCGGGCGGGCATGCACCACGGCGCGACTGCATCGTCGGTTCCGGAAGGCATGGACGGCAGCGGCAACGATACCGGCCTGCCGCACCACCCGCGATCAGCCACCCCGCATCGTAGGAGCGCACCTGGGCGCGATCGGGTTTCACCGGGAAAGCCCTGTCGCGCCCGGGTGCGCTCCTACGGCGGTGGTTGCAGGCACGATGCGGCGATGGAAGCGGCGGAGGGCGTCTGCACCGCCCTCCTCTGCCATTACGGCTGCGGCTGCGGCTGCGCCGGCGGTGCCGCCTTGGCCTTGGCGATCATCTCGGCCACCGACGCGGTGGTGATCGGGTGGTAGCCGGGCTTGGCCTTTTCGAAGGCCTGTTCGGCAAAGGCGATGCCGTCCGGGGTCTTCAGCAGTTCTGTGTAGATCGGCAGCACCAGCTTGCGGCGGCCGACGCGTTCGATGAACTCACCGGCGGCGGTGCGCGCATCGGTGTAGCCGCTGCGGATCGCCAGCGGGTACCAGCGCATGGCAATCTCGCCGTTCGGGGTGCCGGTGAAGTGGTAGGCATCATCCAGCTGCTTGAGCTGCTCGGGCTTGAGCGTGGCGCCCATGCCGCTGAGGAAGTGCACCCACTCCTGTGTGCCCCATTCGCCGGTGACCTGCTTGCTCGGCAGCGTGCCGCTGCCGCTCCAGGCGATGCGCGCGGTGTCCACGATCGAGAAGCTGCGCGAGCGCGCCTTGGTGGCGAAGTCCGGGATGCCCGGCTGCTTCAGCCACGCATCCACCTCGGCCGCGCTGACCGTGTTGGGATGCTTGTCCAGCAGGTTCTTGTTGAGGTAGTCGACGAACTGGTCGGTGGTGGCGCTCTGAAACGCATGATCGTCGAACCAGCCGCGCAGGAACGGGTCGAACACCGCGCGCCCGAAGCGCTGCTCCAGGAACTGCAGGAACCACGCACCCTTGACGTAGGCCACCTGGCTCAGGGCCTCGTCGGGGTCGCGCTCGGCCAGCGGCGGCAATGCCAGCGCCTGGTCGGCCGGCGCCATGTCCTTCACTTCGGCCAGCAGATCGCCCTGGTCGATCTCGCGCTCCATCTCGGCCATCTCCGCGCCATACAGCGCCTCGGTGATGCGCGCCTGCACGTAGGTGGTGAAGCCTTCGTTGAGCCAGATGTCCTTCCAGCTGGCATTGGTCACCAGGTTGCCCGACCAGCTATGCGCCAGTTCGTGGGCCACCAGCGAGACCAGCGACTTGTCGCCGACGATCACGGTGGGCGTGGCGAAGGTCAGGCGCGGATTCTCCATGCCGCCGAACGGGAACGACGGCGGCAGCACCAGCATGTCGTAACGGCCCCAGCGATACGGGCCATAGAGCGTTTCGGCGGCGCCGATCATCTTTTCGGTGTCTTCGAATTCCTTGGCGGCCTTGTCGGCCATGGCCGGCTCGGCCCACACGCCCGAGCGTGCGGAAATCGGCTTGAACACCACATCGCCGGCGGCGATCGCCAGCAGATAGGACGGAATCGGCTCGGGCATCTTGAAGCTGTAATCGCCGTCGCGCGCGGCCTTGGGGTCGTTGTCGGCGCTCATCAGCACCATCACGTCCGGGCGCGAGGTCACATGCGCGCTGTAGGTGAAGCGCACGCTCGGGGTGTCCTGCAACGGCACCCAGCTGCGTGCGTGGATCGCCTGCGACTGGCTGAACATGAAAGGCAGCTGCTTGCCTTCGGTCATCGACGGCTCCAGCCACTGCAGGCCGGAGGCGGTCGGTGCGGTGTGATAGGTGATCACGACCTTGGCCGGCTGAGTCGGCGCCTCGATGGTGAGCTTGCTGCCGAAGGTCTTGTCGGCCGGCGCCAGCGCGAACTGCAGCGGCGCCAGGCCGCCCTTGCCGTCGTCGGCCTGCACCTGCGCGATGCTCAGCTCGCGCGTGTCCAGCACCAGTTGCTTGGCGGCCTTGTCCTTCCACTGCAGCGTATAGGTGGCCGTGCCGCCGATCTGCTTGCTGTCGAAGTCCAGCTTCAGGTCCAGCGCCAGATCCTTGATGACCACCAGCTGCGGCTGGGCGTAGGAGCTTTCATCGTGGTTGCGGGCGTCTGCTTTCACGGGGGCCTTGGCAGTGGTGGCCGGCGCGGCGGTGCTGGCGGCCGGCGGCGTGGACTCATTGGAACAGCCGGCCAGCGCGATGGACACGGCCAGGGACAGCGACAGGAACGGGAAGCGCATCGACGGCACCGCAGCGAGGGAATTGGGCATTTTAACGCCACGGGCCTTTGCCTGCCCGTGTGGCGCCAGGCGAGCACCTGGCGGCCGGTCAAGCTGCGGCGGCAAAAGACCACGCCCATGTCGCTGCCTGGTACGGCGCGAACCGTCTGCGCCCGCCGCAGCGGTAGCGTGATGCATGCCGCCGGTGCGCAGCAGCCTGCGGCCCGCCCGCCAGGTGATCTCCGGATCGCGCCTAGACCACCGGATGGCTGCGCGGGCTGTCATGCCCGTCGCGCACCAGGCGCCGGCCGCCGGAGAACTTGGCGCGGTACATCGCCGCATCGGCGCGGCGATACAGCTCAGTGGCATCCAGGCCCCGCTCGCACACCGCGCTACCGGCGCTCACATGCAGCGGCGCCTCGTCGGCATCCTCGCGTTCGAGCATCGACAGCCATTGATTGAGCTTGAGCGTGGCGTCGTCCTCGCTGGCATGCACACCGATCAGGAACTCGTCGCCGCCCCAGCGCCCGATCCAGTCCTGCGCGCCCAGCCAGCCGTACGCCGATTCCACAAGCCGCACCAGCACGCGATCGCCGGCCAGGTGGCCGAAGCGGTCGTTGATCGGCTTGAGGTTGTCCATGTCCAGCACGAACAGCACGAACGGCCAGCCTTCGCGTTGTGCGGCGGTGACCGAATCGCGCATCGCCTGCTCGCAACCGCGCCGGTTCAAGGCCTCGGTCAGCGGGTCGAACAAGGCATGCTTCTTCAGATCGCGCATGCCGGCGTCGATGCCGCGCAGGCTGCGATTGATTCCGCGCAGCAAGCGCCCCAGCTCGTCGTCGCCATGTTCGGGCAGGCTGGGCAGACGTTGGTCGGCGTAATACGCATCCAGGGCGTCGGCGGCGATGCGCAGCGGTGCGAGCAGGCGATACAGCGCCGACAAGGTGGCCGCGGTGCCTGCCAGCGTGGCCAGCAGCGCCACGATCACCACCGACCACAGCGGGCGCCCGCTCAACTCGCTCTGCGCGGCCAGCCAGGCGATCAACAACAGCAGCGGCAGGTGGATGCCGACAAAGGTCACCGCCAGCAGCTTGGCACTGAAGGAGCGGGGAAACACGCGCGACAACCCTGCGTACAAGCGCATCCACGTCTCCGGCAAAAGAGCGCCTAGTGTCGCCGACCGTTGGTGGAGCCGACGCGACGGGAGTCTCAAAAGTTTGTCGGCAAACGCACACGCGCAGACTGCAATCGTGCGGCAAGCGAACACGAGCATGGCCTGCCCGTGCGATGCCCGGCGTGCGGTGTCCGGCGCATGCTGCGCGCCGGACCGGACACTCAGATCACGCTGCGTCGGATCCGGTTCAGATCTTGTAGCCGGAATGGATCGCCACGATGCCGCCGGTCAGATTCTTGTAGTGGCAACGCGCGAACCCGGCCTCGCCCATCATGCCCTTGAGCGATTCCTGCGGCGGGTGCTTGCGGATGCTTTCGGCCAGGTACTGGTAGCTGTCGGCATCGCGTGCGAACAGCTGGCCCAGCCTGGGCAGGATCTTGAACGAGTGGAAATCGTAGATCGGCTTGAACCAGTCGGCGGTGACTTCGGAAAATTCCAGCACGCGCGCCTGCCCGCCCACCTTCAACACGCGGTACATCTCGCGCAGCGCGGCGTCCTTGTCGGTGACATTGCGCAGGCCGAAGGAAATGGTCACCAGATCGAAGCTCTGATCCGGGAACGGCAGCGCCTCGGCATTGCATTGCACGTAATCGAAGCCGGCCACCAGGCCGCGGTTGGTCAGCCGGTCGCGGCCCACCGACAACATGCCGGCGTTGATGTCGCCCAGCACCACCGCGCCTTCGTTGCCGACGCGCTCCTTGAGCAGCACGGCGATGTCACCGGTGCCGCCGGCCAGATCCAGCACACGGTCGCCCGGCTTCACCTGCGCGGTCGCCACGAAGTAGCGTTTCCATGCGCGGTGCACGCCCAGACTCATCAGATCGTTCATCAGGTCGTAATTGCGCGCGACCGAGGTGAACACTTCGCCGACCAGCTTCTGCTTGTCCTTGGCAGCGACATCGCGGAAGCCGAAATGGGTGGTACCGGAGGTATAGGGGGATTCGCTCATGGGCGGATTATCGCACTGCTGACGCCGCCATGACCGCAACCGGACCACAATCGCTGTCTCCCCTGCGACCGGCCCTGCGAGCCCTGCGTGCACGACAAGTACGTCCAGCGCGACTGGCAGCCCCACGAGAAGCCCACCCTGCCCGGGTCGGCCTCCACGCCCCTGCATTCCACCCGGCGCCGCATCCAGTACGGGCTGGTGGGCGTGGTGGTCGCGCTGACCGGCGGGCTGAGCAATGCGCTGGTCACCGCCAACCTGACCTATCTGCAGGGCACGCTGGGCGCCTACGCCACCGAAATGGCCTGGCTGCCGGCCGCCTACGTGATGACCAACATGTCGGCCAACCTGCTGCTGGTGAAGTTCCGCCAGCAGTTCGGGCTGCGGCGCTTCACCGAGATCTTCCTGGCGTTGTATGCGGTCATCGCCTTCGCGCACCTGTTCGTGCACAGCCTGAGCTCGGCGATCACCGTGCGTGCCGCGCACGGACTGGTGGGCGCGGCGCTCAGTTCGCTGGGGCTGTATTACGTGATCCAGGCGTTTCCGGCCCGGTACCGGCTCAAGGCAGTGGTGACCGGGCTGGGGGTGACCCAGCTGGCGCTGCCATTGGCGCGGGTGTTCTCCACCGATCTGCTGGAATTTGCGCAGTGGCAGGGCCTGTACCTGTTCGAACTCGGCCTGGCGGTGTTCGCGCTGGCCTGCGTGCTGGCGCTCAAGCTGCCGCCGAGCGATCGCTATCGCGTGTTCGAGCCGCTGGATTTCCTCACCTTCAGCCTGTTCGCGGCCGGTGCGGCCGGCCTGGCGGCGGTGCTGTCGCTGGGGCGGCTGCTGTGGTGGACCAGCACGCCCTGGCTGGGCGTGGTGCTGGCGGCCTCCATCGTGCTGCTGTGCACGGCGGCGTGGATCGAGCACAACCGCCGCAACCCGATGATCAACACGCGCTGGCTGGCCAGCGGCGACATGCTGCGGCTGGGCCTGGCGATCCTGCTGATCCGGCTGGTGCTGTCCGAGCAGAGCACCGGCGCGATCGGCTTCTTCCAGACCCTGGGGCTGGCCAACACGCAGTTGCAGACCCTGTTCGTGCTGATGTTGCTGGGCGCGGTGGTCGGTGTGGCCGCCAGCGCGTGGCTGATCAATCCGGCGCGCGTGGCCGAGCACCTGATCATCGCGGTGGCGGCAATCTGCATCGGTTGCTTCATGGATGCCAATGCCACCAGCCTCACCCGCCCGGAGCAGATGTACCTCAGCCAGTTCCTGCTCGCCTTTGGCAGCACCTTCTTCATCGGCCCGGCGATGGTGGCCGGGCTGGGCCGGGTCATTGCACAGCCGGCCAACCTGATCAGCTTCATCGTGCTGTTCGGCATGGCACAGAACATGGGCGGCCTGCTCGGCAGCGCGCTGCTCGGCACCGTGCAGGTCGTACGCGAGAAATACCATTCCAGCCAGCTGGTCGAGCATCTGACATTGACCGACCCGCAAG
Organism: Xanthomonas sp. BRIP62415; assembly: GCF_003993515.1. NCBI lineage: Bacteria > Pseudomonadati > Pseudomonadota > Gammaproteobacteria > Lysobacterales > Lysobacteraceae > Xanthomonas > Xanthomonas sp. BRIP62415. The sequence continues at coordinate 296,620 of NZ_QEZH01000006.1, read as the reverse complement.
TGGCCGCACGCGTGCAGGCCTATGCCACCCTGTACGGCCGCAGCATCGGCGACCCGGCCCTGCGCCAGGCCCAGGGCGTCCGCGCCCTGGGCAGCGTGGCCACGCGCGAGGCCAACGTGCTCGCCTATAACGACGTGTTCCTGTTGATCGGCTGCATCGCCATCGCCACCGGGCTGTGGATCCTGTCCGTGCTGGTGTGGCGGCGTTATCTGCGCCCACCCGCTTCGCCCCCTTCTCCGGCTTCCAGTCCACGCCCATGAATACACCTGCAGATTCAACCTCTGCTGCCGATCGGCAACGTCGCAGACGTCGTCGTATCGGTGGCGTGATCGGCTTTGGCGGGCTTGCCCTGCTCGGCGTCGCACTGGTGCTGTATGCATGGCGGTTGCCGCCCTTCGTCAGCGCCGTCGAGCGCACCGAGAATGCGATGGTGCATGGCCAGATCACGGTGATCGCACCGCAGGTCAGCGGCTACGTCACCGAGGTGCCGGTGCAGGACTTCGCGCACGTCAAACACGGCCAATTGCTGGCCAAAATCGACGACCGCATCTACGCCCAGCAGCTCGAGCAGGCCAGGGCGCAATTGCAGACCGCGCAGGCCAACCTGTCCAACTGGGACCAGCAGCGGCATAGCGCCGCTGCCACCATCGCCGAACAACGTGCCGCACTGAGCAGCAACCAGGCCCAGCGCGACCGCACCCGTTCGGCCTATGCGCGCGCGCAGCAGCTGGCCGACCGGAAACTGGTCTCCGAACAGGACCGCGACACCGCCTTCGCCGCACGGGCGCAGGCCGATGCCGGCGTGGCACAGGCACGTGCCGCGGTGCAGGCCGCCGAAGAAAACGCACGCAGCGTCACCGTCAATCGCGCCGCGCTGGAAGCGGCAGTGGCCAACGCGCAGGCGGCGGTGCAATTGGCGCAGATCAATCTGGACAACACCCGCATCCTTGCCCCGCGCGATGGCCAGCTGGGCCAGCTCGGCGTACGCCAGGGCGCCTACGTCACCAATGGCACGCAGCTGATGGCGCTGGTGCCGGACACGCTGTGGATCGTGGCCAATTTCAAGGAAACCCAGATGGCGAAGATCCGCATCGGGCAGCGCGCCAGCTTCACCGTGGATGCGCTGGACAATGCGCGCCTGCACGGGCGCGTGCAGGACATCTCCCCGGCCGCCGGCTCGGAATTCAGCGTACTGCCGGCCGACAATGCCACCGGCAACTTCGTCAAGATCGCCCAGCGCATTCCGCTGCGCATCAGCGTCGATCCCGACCAGCCGCTGGCACCGCGGCTGCGCCCGGGCATGTCGGTGGTGGTGGCGATCGATACCGGCAGCGCGGTCGACTGAGGCGACACAGCCGCTATCATGCGCTGATGTCGTCCCTGCCCCCACCCTCGCTGCACTGGCAGTGCCTGCGCTTCGACCAACTGAGCACCACGCAGCTGTACGCGCTGCTGCGGCTGCGCTCGGACGTGTTCGTGGTGGAGCAGCAATGCGCGTATCCGGAGCTGGATGGCAAGGACAGCCTGCCGGGTGTGCTGCATCTGCTCGGCAGCACCGATGATGATGATGCATTGGCTGCCTATCTGCGCGTCTTGCCGCCCGGCGTGAGCTATCTCGAGCCGAGCATCGGCCGGGTGGTGATTGCCGCCGCGCAGCGTGGTCACGGCTTTGCCCATGCACTGCTCCGCGAAGGCTTGCGCGTGGTGCAGCAACACTGGCCTGCCAGCGCCGTGCAACTCGGCGCGCAAGCGCACCTGCAGGCGTTCTACGCCGCACATGGTTTCACGCCCTCGTCCGCCCCCTATCTGGAAGACGGCATTCCCCACATCGACATGCTGCGTCGCGCCGACGCCGCCACCCAGGAGCCTGCATGATCACCACCCCCGACTACCGCGCCCTGCTCGACACCGCCATTGCCGAAGCCCGCCAGGGCCTGGCCGAAGGCGGCATCCCGATCGGCGCGGCGCTGTACCACAACGACGGGCGCCTGCTCGGCTGTGGTCACAACCGCCGCGTGCAGGAAAACGATCCTTCCGTGCATGGCGAAACCGATGCCTTCCGCAAGGCCGGCCGTCAGCGCCGCTACAAGGACACCATCATGGTCACCACGCTGGCGCCCTGCTGGTACTGCAGCGGACTGGTGCGCCAGTTCAATATCGGCACCGTGGTGGTCGGCGAGTCGGTCACCTTCCAGGGCGGGGTGTCCTGGCTGCGCGAGCATGGCGTCACTGTCATCGACCTGCAGAGCCAGGAATGCATCGACCTGCTGGGCGGCTATATCGCCGCCAACCCCGACGTATGGAACGAGGATATCGGCGAGGACTGAGCGGTTTGCCGGATTTAGCAGGTTGGCTGTGCAGTGCAGGCGACTGCCAAGGTGAGGGCCAGTTGCAGAGCCGATGATCTGCGCCTTCGTTGCAGGGTGTGATCTGCAACCTGGCTGCAGGGAGTGATCTGCAACCTGGCTGCAGGGAGTGATCTGCAACCTGGCTGCAGGGCCCTTGCCCGCCCACCATCGCGGGACACGCCGCAAGTACGTCCTTGTAGGCTCTTACGCGGCATCCATGCCGCGTAAGGTCCCGCGACGATGGGCGGGCAAGGACCTATCGAGTTGGTCGGTGCGCATGATGGAGCGGTGCTGGATGCGCCTTGTTCGATCATTGAAGCATCGGCTACAGGTCTGATGCACACCGCACAACAGACAGCTTTTTAAATGAGCGCCGACCAATTGTCTGGTGCGGTGCCCTCGCCGGTTGCGGGACCGTGTGGCGGCATGGATGCCGCCACCGAGCCCCCAGGGATGGGTTCACGGCGTGTCCCGCAAGCGGTGAGGGCATCGCGCCCTCCACCGACTCGGCTTTTGACTGCATCTGCCAGCATGCGGCCAGCTTGCATCGTCCTGTGATGCGTTCCTGCCGCGCTTGCACTGCATTTCACGGCAGACGCCATACGCGCATTGCATTGCGCATCTGCGCGCAGGTGCGCTGCGATCAGAGGATGTAGCGGCTCAGGTCCGGATCCTGCACCAGCTCGCCGAGCTGCGCATCGACATAGGCCGCATCGACAGTGACGCTTTGCCCGTCACGGTCCGGTGCCTCGTAGCTCAGCACATCGAGCAGACGCTCCAGCACCGTGTGCAGGCGGCGCGCGCCGATGTTTTCCTGCCGCTCGTTGACCTGTGCGGCAATCTCGGCCAGGCGCTCCACCGCATCGGCGCCGAAGGTCAGCCGCACGCCCTCGGTCTGCAGCAGGGCCTCGTACTGCTTGATCAACGCCGCCTTGGGCTCGGTGAGGATGCGCACGAAATCGGCCTTGGTCAGCGCGGTCAACTCGACGCGGATCGGAAAACGGCCCTGCAATTCGGGAATCAGATCGCTGGGCTTGGCCAGGTGGAATGCACCGGAGGCGATGAACAGGATATGGTCGGTCTTGACCGTGCCGTACTTGGTCGACACATTGGAGCCTTCCACCAGCGGCAGCAGATCGCGCTGCACGCCCTCGCGGCTGACATCGCCGCCATTGGAGCCGGCCTCGCCACGCTTGGCCACCTTGTCGATCTCGTCGATGAACACGATGCCGTGCTGCTCGCAGGCCTCGATCGCCGCGGTGCGCACATCGTCTTCGTTGACCAGCTTGCCGGCTTCTTCTTCGATCAGCAGCGGACGCGCGGCCTTGATGGTGAGCTTGCGCTTTTGCGACTTGCCGCTGCCCAGGTTGGAAAACATCTGCCGCAACTGCTGGCCCATTTCTTCCATGCCCGGCGGGGTCATGATGTCCATGCTGGCATTGACCGCTACTTCCAGCTCGATCTCGCGCTCGTCCAGTTCGCCACTGCGCAGCATGCGGCGGAACTTGATGCGGGTGTCGTTGTCCTGCGACGAGGGCTCGTTACGTGCTGCTTCCGGATCGAAGCCGATCCCGGCCGCACGGCGCGGCAGCAGCGCGTCCAGGATGCGATCTTCGGCGCGCTCTTCGGCCTGGTTGCGCACGCGCACCTTGGCCTGTTCGCGATACAGCTTGACCGAGGTATCGGCCAGATCGCGGATGATCTGCTCCACATCCTTGCCGACATAGCCGACTTCGGTAAAGCGCGTGGCTTCGACCTTGACGAACGGCGCATTGGCCAACGTGGCCAGGCGGCGTGCGATCTCGGTCTTGCCGACGCCGGTCGGGCCGATCATCAGGATGTTCTTGGGCATCACCTCGTTGCGCAGCTCTTCGGGCAGCTGCATGCGGCGCCAGCGATTACGCAGCGCGATGGCAACCGCACGCTTGGCATCGTGCTGGCCGACGATATGACGGTCGAGCTCCTGCACGATTTCGCGCGGAGTCATGGTTGAGCTATCGGGATTTGGCATTGGGGAATCGAGAATGGGGAAAGGGGAATCGCAAGCGCGAAATCAAGAGCCTCTGTCGTCGGGGTGGAACCGAAACCGCTGTTGCGACTCCCGATTCCCCACTCCCGATTCACAGCTCCTCGACCACCACATTGCGATTGGTATAGATACAGATATCGCCGGCGATATTGATCGCTTCGGTGGCGATGGTCTTGGCATCGAGCTCGGTGTGCGCCAGCAGCGCGCGAGCGGCCGACAAGGCGTACGAGCCACCCGAACCGATGGCGATGATGCCGTCTTCCGGTTCGATCACATCGCCGGTACCGCTGATGATCAACGAGGTTTCTTTATCGGCGACCGCAAGCAGCGCCTCGAGCTTGCCCAGGCGGCGCTCGGTGCGCCAGTCCTTGGCCAGCTCCACAGCGGCACGGGTCAGTTGCCCATGCTTGTCGAGCTTGGCTTCGAACAGCTCGAACAGGGTGAACGCATCGGCGGCGGCACCGGCAAAACCGGCCAGCACCTGCCCTTCGCGGCCGAGCCGGCGCACCTTGCGCGCATTGCCCTTCATGACGGTGTGGCCGAGGGTGACCTGGCCATCGCCGGCGACGGCGACATGCCCGCCACGCCGAACCGAGATGATGGTGGTGGCGTGAACGATGTTGGGATTCTGGCTGGGATCCATGGGTCCTCCGGGGGTTTCCCATGAGGTGGGGACGCCCCTGCCGGGTTCAAGCGCGCTGCGACCATGCGCCGCATCTAGGGGGAGTGCGCGTACGCGCGCGACAGCGTGCGTCCTTGACCGCCGCCGGCACCTTTGGCGCGCCTCAACGCCCGCAGGCCTGCTTCGGGCAGATGGGCCGCGGTTTACACGACATCCGGCCTGCCATCGGCCGATCCATCGCCCGTGCCTACCCTCGCCACACGCCGGGGTGCTGGGCGAGGATTTCAATCACGCTCAGTCCCCGCAACGCGATCGGCGCGGCACGCGTAACAGCCCTGACGGGCGTGATGCAGGTGCACGTAGGCGATCTGAGTATCGTCCAGGCACGCGTGCAACCACGCTGCGACCTGGTCGCCTGCACACACCTCGGCGTTCACCAGATGATGGCGATGATCGTAGGCGCGCAGCGAGATCAGCCGCGATTGGATCGCAGCCGGCACCGCACCGGGCTCCAGCCGTGCGGGCACCGCTGCGGCACGCACAAAGATCGGCCCGCTCGCGCGGTAGGGCGAGTCGGCAGCCTGATGCAGATACGGCAGCAGCAGCAACTGCTCACCTGCGCGCGCATCCTGCAGGCTGACACGGCACGGAAATCCGTGATCGGCATCGGCGATCACACGTATTGCGTGGTGGCTGGTCAACGCAACGTCATCGAGTCCGTGCAGATGGGCGAACAGGGCCGGATCGAGCCCGGTCAAACGAAACGAGGTCATGACGATCTTCCAGAGGCGGAAGCGCAGCGTGACGTACGCGTGCCGGCCCTGCTCGCCGCCTTCGGACATGGCAGCACCTGAGTGCGGTCAAGCCCCTCTCGCACCGGCAGAGAGGCGTGAGCGCGGCGATAGCTGCGGTGGTCGGTCGGCGACGTGCATCAACTGCCTGTGGCTGTCCATCACGCAATCGGCAGATCCTTGCGCTGCGCACAAGGCATCGCAACGTCAGGCGCTGCATCCCGCTTACTCGGCGGCTTTCTTGCGCTTTGCCCGCGGATGCGCGGCGTCGTAGACCTTGGCCAGATGCTGGAAATCCAGATGCGTGTAGATCTGGGTGGTGGCGATATCCGAATGCCCAAGCAACTCCTGCACGCCACGCAGGTCGCCGGAGGATTCGAGGATGTGGCTGGCAAAACTGTGCCGCAGCATATGCGGATGCACGTCCTTGAACATGCCCTGGCGTACCGCCAGTTGCTTGATGCGGATCTGCACTGCGCGTTGCGAAATGGCTCCGCCGGCGCGGCCGGGGAATACATGCGTGTCGGCACGCCCGCCGCTGTCGCGCAGCCATTGGCGCAAGGCGCCGATCGCATGCGAGCCTACCGGCACCAGGCGCTGCTTGCCGCCCTTGCCGAGCACCATCACCAACCCGCTGTCCAGATCCAGATCACGCCAGCGCAGCGCGCAAAGCTCGCTCAGGCGAAGCCCGGACGAATAGAACAGCTCCAGCAAGGCGCGATCGCGCAGGCCCAACGGCGCATCGGTCGGCACCTCGACCAGACGCACCGCCTCGTCGGCATCCAGCACCTGCGGCAACTTGCGTGGCGCCTTGGGCGCACGCAGCGCCGCGGCAGGACTGGCGGCAATGCGGCCATGCCTGAGCAACCAGGCGTAGTAACTGCGGCATGCCGACAGACGGCGCTGCAGGCTCTTGGGCGACAACCCGCGCCGGTGCTCGGCCGCGACGAATTGCCGCAACTGCGCGCTCTCCAGCTGCGCAACATCGTCGATGGCCTGTTCGCCGGCCCACCCCACCAACGCGGCGAGATCGCGCCGGTAGGCATCCAGCGTATGCGCAGACACCTGCCGCTCGACCTGCAGATACGCCAGGAAATCGTCGACCGACGCCACCTCAGACTCCTCGTTGCCACGTCATCGGCGCCGCCATCCAGCGCAGGCGGCACGCATCGGCGCAGCCCGCGCCACGCATCATGTATCGAAGCGCTGCAACGCCACGCTCAAGGACTCGCCCATCATGCGCAGGAACAAGGTGCCCATGCCGGGATAGAAGCGGTTGGCGTCGCTGCTGCCGACCGCAATCAGGCCGATGCCGGGCAACGGCAGCAGCGCGGTGGATTGCACGTCGGCGGCCTGGCCGGCATACAGCAGCGCATGTTTTTCCGTCTGCAGGCGGCCGCAGATCGGCTCGCCGTCGCCCAGGCAATCGCGGAACGGGGCAAGCCGCGCATCATCGGCGGCAATGACCTGCAGCCAGTCGGCCTCCAGGCCGGCAACCGGCTTGAGCAACACCAGCCGTACCAGTTCGCCGTTGAAATCCTCCGCCAGCGAGGCGGCCATTGCCTTGAGCGTGTCGGCCGCGCTGGTCTGCCGCATCAGCGCCAGGGTCAGTTGATGCGTGCGTACAGCCAGGCGCTCGTTGTCCTGCGCGTTGTGGCCAAGCTCGTGCAGGCGCCGCGACAGCTCGCGATTCTTGTCGCGCAGTACTTCCAGCTGGTAGGTGGCCAGCGACGCGGTCGGGCCGTCGTCGCGCGGCACCAGCAGGCTCACCGCCAGGTCCGGGAACTGCTTGAGGAAGGTCGGATGGCGCCGCAACCAGGTTGCCACGTCGTGCGCGCCGAATTTGTCCGTGTTCTCGCTCATCAGTTCCACTCTCCATCGAAGACGAACACGGCCGGACCGGACATCACCACCTGCTGTTGATCGCCATCCCAGCGGATGCGCAGTTCGCCACCGGGCAAGGACACCTGCACGTCGCGCTCGACACGGCCACGCTGCATCAGCACCACCGCCGCCGCGCATGCGCCGCTGCCGCAGGCCAGGGTTTCGCCGACACCGCGCTCGAACACGCGCAGGCGCACGTGCGTGGGGTCGACAACCTGCACGAAGCCGACGTTGACCGAATCGGGGAACGCGGCGTTCTGCTGCAGCGAGGCACCGACGCGCTCCACTGGCGCCGCATCCACCCGCCCCACTTCCAGTACCGCATGCGGATTGCCCATCGACACCGCGCCAAAGCGCACGGTTTCGCCATGCACCGGCAGCGCGTATTCCTCGCGCGCGCGCGCAAAGCCGGCCAGCGGGATCTGTGTGGGCTCGAATTGCGGCACGCCCATCGCCACCGCGTAGGTGCCGGGGTCCAGACGTTGCACGCGGTGGGAGGTGAACGGGCTATCGATGACGAAATCATCGCCCTGCGCAGTGCCGTCGCGCACCAGCCAGGCCGCCACGCAACGCGCGCCGTTGCCGCATTGGCGCGCGGCCGTGCCGTCGGAATTCCAGATGCCGTAAGCGGCCACCGCCTCGCTGCTGCGCGGAGGCTCGATGGTCAGGATCTGGTCGCAGCCCACGCCGAAATGGCGGTCGGCCAGATGTGCAGCCAGCACGGCATCCGGCGGCGGCGTGCCGTCGCGCAGGTCCAGCACCACGAAATCGTTGCCGGCGCCATGCATCTTGGTGAAACGCAGGCGCCCGCTGCGACCGTCAGCGCTCATTGCCGCTGCTAGCGGGCTGGTCGGTGGTGGGCGCGGGCTGCGGATCGGTGTTCACCGGCGCAGGTGCCGGGTTCGACTCGTCCAGTGGTTGCGGCGCGTCCGGCGGCTGCGGCACGGGCTGGGCTTCCACCGGCACCGGCTTCTGCGGCATCACCAGCGGGCCCTTGTTGCCGCAGGCGGCAAGCAGGACAAAGGTCGCACCAACCAGTGCGAGGCGAACGGATGGTCGGGACAGAAGGCTCATGCGTCGAAGTATAGCCAGAACACCCTGACTGACGTGTGCTCAGCGCGGCGCGGAGATCGCGCGCGGTGGCGGCTCGGGGCGCAGCCACAACCAGATCGCCACCACCGCCATGCTGCCGATCGACACGCACTTGACCCAGAACACCGGCACGCACCACAGCATGATGGCGGCGCACACGCTCATGGTGAGCGTGGCCATCCACTTGGCCTTGCGGCTGACTGCACGATAGGTCTGCCACTCGACGATCGCCGGGCCGAAGCGCGGGTGCGAGAGCAGCCAGGTGTGCAGGCGCTCGGAGCCGTGCGAGGCGGCCCAGGCGGAAATCAGGATGAACACGGTCGTCGGCAGGCCGGGCACGAAGATACCGACGATGCCGGTCGCCAGGCTGGCGTAGGCCAGCAACCACCAGGCCCAGCGGAATCGAGTCGGTCGCGTCATGGGTAAATGATACGGCCAGTGAGCGTTGAGGTGGCCCGGGAGTTGGCGTTAGACCCTGCCACCTGCTCTTACCAATCCCAACTCCCGACTCCCCAATCCCCGCCCCTCAACTACCTGACCCCAAGCTGCTCCAGCACAAACGCATACGACTCGGCGAGCTCGCGGTAGCGGCGGAAACGACCTGACTTGCCGCCATGGCCGGCTTCCATGTTGGTGCGGAAGACGATCGGCTGGGTGCCGGTGTTGTCGTCGCGCAGCTTGGCCACCCACTTGGCGGGCTCCCAGTACTGCACCTGCGAATCCCACAGGCCGGTGCCGACGAACAAGGCCGGATAGGCCTGCCTGGTCACGTTGTCGTACGGGGAGTAGGACAGCATGTAGTCGTAATAGGTCTTCTTTTCCGGGTTGCCCCACTCGTCGTATTCGTTGGTGGTCAGCGGGATGCTGGCATCGAGCATGGTGGTGACCACATCGACGAACGGCACCTGCGCCACCATCACGCGGTAGTCCTGCGGGGCCATGTTGGCCACCGCGCCCATCAGCAATCCACCGGCGCTGCCGCCGGAGGCGGCGACGCGATCCTTGGCGGCATAGCCCTGTTCCACCAGGCCGCGGGTGACGTCGATGAAATCGGTGAAGGTGTTCTTCTTGTGCAGCAGCTTGCCGTCGTCGTACCACTGGCGGCCCATTTCCTGGCCGCCGCGGATGTGCGCGATGGCATACACCACGCCACGGTCCAGCAGGCTGATCGCCGGCAGGTTGAAGGCCGGGTCCATCGACATGCCGTAGCTGCCGTAGGCGTACTGGAACAACGCCGCACTGCCGTCCTTCTTGAAGCCCTGCTTGTACACCAGCGACACCGGCACCTTGACGCCGTCGCGCGCGGTCACCCAGACGCGCTCGGTGACGTACTTGCCGGCGTCGTAACCGATCACCGGCTGCTGCTTGAGCAACTTGCGCTCGCCGGTCTGCGTATTGAGTTCGTACGTCGTGGCCGGCGTGGTCAGTGAGGTGTAGCTGTAACGCAACCATGCGGTGTCCGGCTCGGAATTGATCGCCAAGCCCATCGAATACGCAGGCTCATCGGCCTTGACGTACTCCTGGCTGCCGTCGCGCTTGAGCAGGCGCACGCGTTCCAGGCCGCCGGAGCGCTCCTCAACCGCGGTGAAGCCATCGAACAGCTCGAAATTCTCGATGTAGACCTTGTCATCGTGCGCCACCCAGTCGGTCCACTGCTTGCGCGTGGTCGCGTCGGTAGGTGCGGTCACCAGCTTGAAATTCTTGGCACCATCGGCATTGGTGCGGATCACCCAGCGGCCGTCGAAATGCTCGGGGTGATATTCGACATCGCGCTGGCGCTTGGCCAGCAGCGTGAACCGCTCCGGATTGTCGGCCGGCGCGTAACGCGTCTCCGACGACACCGTGCTTTCCACGCCGATGGTGATGTACTTGTCGTCGCGGGTACGGCCGATGCCCATGTAGAAGCTGTCGTCCTTCTCCTCGTAGACCAGCACGTCGTCCTTGGCGGGCGTGCCCAGCACGTGCTTCTTCACGCGCACGGTGAGCAGCGTTTCCGGATCGTTTTCGACATAGAACAGGGTCTTGTTGTCGTCGGCCCAGACCACGTTGGGCGAGACGCCTTCTACCGTGTCCGGATAGATCTCGCCGGTGTCCAGGTTCTTGAAGCGGATCGTGTACTGGCGGCGGCCCACCGCATCGTCGGCCCAGGCCAGGATGCGATTGTCCTGGCTGACCTCCGCATCGCCGACGCTGAAGTACCCCTTGCCCTGCGCCATCTGGTTGACGTCGAGCAGGATCTGTTCCGGCGCCTCCATGCTGCCCTTGCGGCGCGCCTGGATCGGGTAGTCCTTGCCGGCCTCGAAGCGTGTGTAATACCAGTAGCCACGCTCGCGATACGGCACGCTGGCGTCGTCCTGCTTGATGCGCCCGACGATCTCGGTGTACAGCGTGTCTTCCAGCGGCTTGAGCGGCGCCATCACCGTGTCGGTGTAGGCGTTCTCGGCATTGAGATAGGCCAGCATCGCCTTGTCCTCACGCTTGTCGTCGCGCAACCAGTAATAGTCGTCATCACGGGTGGCACCGAACGGGGCCTTGACCACATGCGGACGCTTGGCCACGTCCGGCGGCGATGGCAGAGCTGCGAGGGCGGAAGGAACAGATGTGGTCATCAGGCTGGCGATCAGAAAAGAGAGGACAGGCTTCATCAGATTGGGGTCCGTTGGATGAACGCAATGCCATCCCAGCGCCCGAGTGTAGAAGAGACCGGCGCGCAGCGTCATGTGCCAGGGGGCTGGTAGCGCGCTTTCCCGCGCAGTAACAAATCCCGTGCCGCCGCTGGTCTACCATCATGGCGATGGATACCACGCCTCCGCACTTCTCCGGTTACAGCCGCCGCAGCCAGGACATCGCCCCGTTTCATGTGATGGCGCTGCTGGCGCGCGCCAATGCGCTGGAACAGGCCGGCCACGATGTGATCCACCTGGAGATCGGCGAGCCGGACTTCACCACCGCCGCACCGATCGTCGCGGCCGGACAGGCCGCACTGGCGGCGGGACACACCCGCTACACCGCTGCACGTGGCCTGCCCGCGCTGCGTGCCGCCATCGCCGGCTTCTATGCGCAGCGTTATGGCTGTGATCTCGACCCGGAACGGATCCTGGTCACGCCGGGCGGCTCCGGTGCATTGCTGCTGGCCAGCAGCCTGCTGGTCGACCCGGACAAACACTGGCTGCTCGCCGACCCCGGCTATCCGTGCAACCGGCACTTCCTGCGCCTGGTCGAAGGCGCCGCGCAATTGGTGCCGGTCGGCGCAGACACCGATTACCAACTGACGCCTGGCCTGGTCGAGGCCTGCTGGAACGCCGGCAGCGTCGGCGCACTGGTCGCCTCGCCCGCAAACCCCACCGGCAGCGTGCTGTCGCGCGCGCAACTGGCCGGCCTGTCGCAGGCGCTGCATGCACGTGGCGGGCATCTGGTGGTGGACGAGATCTACCACGGCCTGACCTATGGCATGGACGCGCACAGCGTGCTGGAAGTGGACGACAGCGCCTTCGTGCTGAACAGTTTCTCCAAGTACTTCGGCATGACCGGCTGGCGCCTGGGCTGGTTGATCGCCCCTCCGGCGGCGGTGCCCGAGCTGGAAAAACTCGCGCAGAACCTCTACATCAGCGCCTCCACCATCGCCCAGCACGCCGCGCTTGCCTGCTTCACGCCCGAGAGCATCGCCATCTTCGAAGCCCGCCGCGCCGAGTTCCGGCAACGCCGCGACTATCTGCTGCCGGCGCTACGCCAGCTCGGCTTCGACATCGCCGTCGAACCGCAGGGCGCGTTCTACCTCTACGCCGACATCAGCGCATTCTCGGACGATGCCCAGGCCTTCTGCGCGCACTTCCTGGAAACCGAGCATGTCGCCTTCACCCCCGGCATCGACTTCGGCGTCCACCGCGCCAACCAGCACGTGCGCATCGCCTATACGCAAAGCCTGCCGCGGCTGGAGCAGGCGGTGGCGCGGATTGCGCGTGGGTTGCAAGGCCTTTGATCAGACGGCCGGCAGTGCGCACTGATCCTCTCTCCGGGTAGCGCCTGGCCCTAGCCGCAGGTTCACTGCGCCGATGGAAACAGCCATGACTGCTGCTGGCCGCTGTTTTTGCACTGCTGTTTGCGGGCTGGCCTCGCGCTGAAGCGAGGCCAGCACCGCAGCCGCGCCTGGCAGTACGTGCGCCCCGTCCCGGCGTCGCCGGTTGCGTGCGCACGTACCCTCATCCGCCCTTCGGGCACCTCCCGGCGGGAGAAGGAAAAAAAGCCCTGGCCACTTGGCCCAGGGCTTCTTCAAGGCACCGCATGAGCAACGCGATCGCGTTACCGACTGCGTTCGATCAACGCCTGATCAATCGGCCAGTCGCTCCCACAGGAAGCTGTAGGCCAGCGCCGCCATGTGCGCTGCCTGCGCGTTGTTGGCTGCGCCGCCGTGGCCGCCTTCGATGTTCTCGTAGTAGGTCACGTCCTTGCCCGCCTCGATCATCTTGGCGGCCATCTTGCGCGCGTGGCCCGGATGCACGCGGTCGTCGCGGGTGGAGGTGAGGAAGATCACCGGCGGATAGGTCTTCTTCGGATCGAACAGGTGATATGGCGAGAAGGTCTGGATGAATTTCCAGTCGTCGGTGTCCGGGTTGCCGTATTCGGCCATCCACGAGGCACCGGCCAGCAGATGGCTGTAGCGCTTCATGTCCAGCAGCGGCACCTGCACCACCACCGCGCCGAACAGCTCCGGATACTGGGTCAGCATGTTGCCGGTCATCAGGCCGCCATTGCTGCCGCCCTGCACGCCCAGGTGCCTGGTCGAGGTGATCTTGCGCGCGACCAGATCCTTTGCCACCGCGGCCATGTCTTCATAGGCCTTGTGGCGGTTCTGCTTGAGCGCGGCCTGGTGCCAGCGCGGACCGTATTCGCCGCCGCCGCGGATGTTGGCCACCACGTAGACGCCACCCTTTTCCAGCCAGGCGCGGCCCAGTCCGCCGGAGTAATTCGGCGTCATCGAGATCTCGAAACCGCCGTAGCCGTACAGCAGGGTCGGCGCGCTGCCATCGAGCGTCAACGCCTTGGGCCGCACCAGGAAATACGGCACGCGGGTGCCGTCCTTGCTGGTGGCGAAGTGCTGCTCGATGCTGTCCTTGCCGGCATCGAAGAACGCCGGCATGGACTTGAGCGGCTGCGGCGCGCTGCCCACCTCCACCCACGACAAGGTGGTCGGGGTCAGGTAGTCGGTGACGGTCAACCACAGCGCGTCGCTGTCGTCGCTGTCCACCGCGCCGACATCGACGGTACCGAATGCCGGCGCACCGACGAAGGCGCTCTTCTTCCAGCCATCCTGCGTGGGCGTGATCACGCTCAGGCGGTTCTTGACGTCTTCCAGCACGTTCAATACCAGGTGCGACTTCGTCCACGCCGTGCCAGCCAGCGACGTGCTGTCGGTGGGCTCGAACAGCACATCGAAGCTGCGCTTGCCGGCCATGAAGTCGTCAAACCGCGTCGCCAGCAACGAGCCGGCCTTGTAGGTCTTGCCGCCCACGGTCCACGGGTCGCGCAGCTCCAGGGTCAGCCATTGCCGCTTGACCGACTTGCTGGCCGAGTTGGGGGCGTCCACCTTGACCAGCTTGCCGTCGGCACCCTTGAGGTACAGCTCCTCGTTGTAGAAGGCCAGCGTGCGGCTGACGAAATCGCGCTCGAAGCCGGGCGTGTCGTCATGCATCGCCGCGATGTACATGTCGGTGGGCTTACCCTCGTACACCACCGTGGCGGCGCTGAGCGGGGTGCCGCGTTTCCATTGCTTGGCGATGCGTGGATAGCCGGAGCTGGTCATCGTGCCGGCACCGAAATCGGTGAACACGTAGACGGTGTCCTGGTCGATCCAGCCCAGCCCGCCCTTGGATTCGGGACGGAAGAAGCCGTCCTTGACCCACTGCTTGCCGGCCAGGTCGAACTCGCGGGTGACATCGGCATCGGCGCCGCCGCGCGACAGCGCGATCAGGCAGCGCTGGTAGTCCGGGCGCAGGCAGTCGGCACCGTGCCAGACCCAGTTCTCGCCTTCGGCCTTGTTGAGCGCATCCAGGTCCAGCACCGTTTCCCACTTGGGCGCCGGCTTGCGGTATTCGTCCAGCGTGGTGCGCCGCCACAGGCCGCGCTCGTGCTGCTTGTCCTTCCAGAAGTTGTAGTAGTACTCGCCGATCTTCTGCACGCCCGGGATCTTGGCATCCGAATCCAGCACCTCGCGGATGCTGGTTTCCATCTGCTTGAAGGCCGGCGTGGCGGCCAGGCGCGCCTCGGTCTTGGCGTTCTGGGCCTTGACCCAGTCCAGCGACTTGGCACCGGAGACTTCTTCCAGCCAGGCGTAGGGATCGTTGGACACGGCGGTTTCCTCTGCAGAGACGGCGCCAGCGGTGATCAGACCGGCAACCAGGCAGATCGAGGCGAGTTTGGACATGAATGTTTCCGGGAGAACGAACGCCGGGAACGTAGCATAGCCCTCCGCCCGCCCGACCCTGCCGAAGGTCAGGCCGCGCGCACCTGTGTCGCCGCACGCGACGTGCTGCGTCGGCGTTGCGCCTGCGGCCCGCGCCGACGTGGCGCGCCGCGTCGCGCACCGGGCCGCGCCAGGGTCGGCAGCGCGAACCGGTGCAGGCTCCACCAGGCCAGCATCGGCATGCCGACCAGCCACAGCGGCAGCCAGCCGATCCATTCGCTGTGGCCGCGCGCGGCCGGCCATACCAGCACCAGGGCCAGGCCGGCCAGGGCGATCTGCCGGACCGGGCGCAGCACGCGCGGGTCGGGACGTTCGGAACGACGGGAAGGACGAATCGACATGGCGGCACTCCGTGGCAGGAAGGATCGGAACAGGCCGGCAGGATTGCCTGCGCCCATCTCACCGGCTGCGACCTGGCCGCGAAACCAGCAAAAGCTCCGGCACCAAGGCGCTCCGGCACGGCCGCAGCGGCGCTCCCGGCAACGCGACCAGCACCGCCAGGCCGCCAGCGGCACCCTCTTCCGTACCCAGACCCAGTCCCCGGATGCCGCGCCTGAGACAGCCGCGTGCGCCAGACCCGACCGTTGACGCGAACTTGCCCCCTGCATGCGGTAGTGTGCTGCTCCAACTGCCCCTTTGTGATGTTGCGATGCGCCTGACCGTTACGATCGCCCTCGCTTTTCTGTTCGTCCTCGGCCTGCCCGTGGCATCCGCCAAGGACACGCCTGCCAGCGAGCCGGCAGTCGATCTGTCCAAGATCATGGGCACCTGGTACGTGATTGCGCGTATGCCCAACCCGGTGGAGCGTGGCCACGTCACCAGCCGCGACGAGTACACCCTGGTCGAAGACGGCAAGGTGGCGGTGCGCTATCTGTACCGCGAAGGCTTCGGCGAGCCGGAAAAGGAGGTCAACGCGCGCGCCTCGGTGGACGCCGAGAGCGGCAACCGCGATTGGCGGGTGTGGTTCTACAAGGTCATTCCGGCCAAGCAGCGCATCCTGGAAATCGCGCCGGACGGCTCATGGATGCTGATTTCCTATCCCGGCCGCGACCTGGCCTGGATCTTCGCGCGCAAGCCGGACATGAGCCGCGACCAGTACCGCAAGCTGGTCGACAAGATGCGCGACGACTATTCCATCTACACCGACAAGCTCAAGCGCGTGCCGCAGTTGCGCGAGCAGGTGGACCGCCTGGGTTTTGAAGTGCCAAGCAAGCGCTGACGCACGCTCAGTCGTAGTTGCTCAATGCCAGCGATAGCAGCGCCTTGGCCTGCTCGCGCAGCGAGACCGGCTCGACGATCTCCGCATCCGAGCCGTAATGCAGCACGTCCATCAGCAGCTCGCGCGAGTTGCTATAGGGCACCTTGAGCTCATAACGGCCATCGGCCAGAAAGCGGCCCTGCTGCTTGGAGTGCCAATGCTCGTCGGCAACCCAGCGCGCGGCCTTGGCACTGAACACGATGGTGGCCCAGCCCTTTGGCGCGCCGGAAAAGATGCCGTAGCTGGCCGCCAGCTGCTCGTCCAGCTCACTGTCGGGCACATCGCGCGGCACGCTCTCGAGCAGCCGCGCGTGGTTGATGCGGTCCACCGCAAAGCTGCGCACGCCATCGCGGCCGTGGTCCCAGGCGTCCAGGTACCAGTTGTCGCGGTAGTGGGTGATGCGCTGCGGAGACACGGTGCGCTTGGTCGATTCGTCGGTGGAACGGGCGCGATAGTCGAAGCTCAGCTGCTTGCGCTCCAGCACACCCGAGGCGACGGTGCGGAAGCTGGCCTCGTCCAGCTTGCGGCCGCGGTGCGGAATCACCCGCACCCGGTCCACCGGCCATTGCGACACACCGGCCTGGGCGGCCAGCAACCCTTCGATGCGTTGCTGCAGCGGCGCCAGCATCGAGGACAACACCCCGCCGCCGGTGCGCGCCAGCAATTGCTGGGATGCCAGCAGCGCGTGCAGCTCCTCCGAACTCAGCCACAGGCCAGGCAGCTCGAAGCGATCGCTTTCGCCAGAGAGATAACGGAACCCCGATTCGCCGTCGCCTTCCACCGGCGCCATCAGCGCATCGCGCAGGAACGCCAGATCGCGGTACACGGTTGCGCGGGAACAGCTCAGCTCATCCTGCAGCCGCGCCACCGTGACCGGGTAGCGTGCCGACTTGAGCAAGCGATGCAGGGAATTGATGCGTTCGTAGCGGTCCATGCGTCGATTATGTCCGAGTCTTTGCGTGGCGGGGTGAGCGTCGCTGTCTATCGGCAATCATGCCCGCATCGACGCCGCCGCGGCGGTGCCCCCGTGGCCGGCGCGTTCGCCTGTGCTGCGCGCGGGCCGGATCTGCCTGCGAGGTGCGCGACCGGGCCAGTCGCTGCCGTTTCGGAGCCGGCGCCCCAACCTCTTCTGAAGCGTAGCGTTCACTCGCTCATGACGCAGCCGCTCAGTCCGTTATCATGAAATCGCTTCCACCCTTCTTCGTCCCTGACCTCCAAAGCGAGCCGCCCATGTCCCGCCGTGCCCCGTTGTCTGCCCTGCTGCCCCTGTTGTTGATCACGCCCACCGTCTGGGCCCAGGCAGTTGCACCGGCACCGGCGGACCCCGCTGCCGCCGTGATGCCGTCGCCGTGGAGCGGGAGCAGTGGCGAGCTTGGCTACGCCGCCGCCCATGGCAACAGCACCACCGACAGCCTCAACGGCCGGGTCCGCTTGCGCTACACCGACGGCGACTGGATCCATAGCCTGGATGCCACCGCACTGCGCTCCAGCTCCGAGTACACCAATACCAACGACGACGGCAGCACCTCGCGCGAACGCCAGACCACGGCCGAGCGTTACACCGGCAGCGCCGGCAGCGCGCTGCAGCTGGGCGAACACCGCCAGCTCACCGCCACCGGCCGCTACGAACACGACGACTTTGCCACCTACGACCGCCTGGCCACCTTCGGTATCGGTTACGGCACGCGCCTGATCGATGCCGAGCGCTTCTATCTGGATGCGCAGATCGGCCCGGGTATCCGGCGCGCGCACAACAGCGACGAAGACCGCAACGAGACCGGCCTGATCGGGCGCGGGCTGTTCGACCTCAAGTACACCGTCACCGACAACACCGACCTGATCAACACGCTGCTGGTGGAATCGGGCGAATACAACACCTACGCGCAGAACGATTTCGGCGTGCAGGTCAGCATGAACTCGCACTTCGCGCTCAAGGCCGCCTGGCAGATGCGCCACAACAGCGAGGTCAGCGACGGCGACAAGAAGACCGACACGCTGACCACGGTGAACCTGGTCTACACGTTCAAATAAACAACCGCGCCCCGTAGGAGCGGACCTGGCCGCGAAGGGCTTCACCGGTAAAGCCTCTCGCGGCCGGGGCCGCTCCTACGAAGAGCGGTGCCTTTGGCGGACAGGCCGCGACGCGGCGGTCGATCGATCGGTCCCACGTTCGAATACGCAACCGCGCCCTGTAGGAGCGGACCTGGCCGCGAAGGGCTTTCCCGGTAGAGCCCCTCGCGGCCGGGGCCGCTCCTACGAGGAGCGGGCGTTGCGTGAGGCGGTACTGCCTGCTTGGCGGCGAGGGCTGGACTTGCACCTGCCGCCGCATCGATGCCGACTGCGTTACAGGTACAGGTGACGCGGCGGCGTGTTTACAGCTCGGCCAGCAGCTGCGCGGCGCCCTTGTCGAACAGGCCTTGCGCGACCAGGCGGCCCAGTGCCTCGGTGTCGTCGGCGCTGCCGTGCGCCTCGGCGTGGATCAGGCGTCCGTCGCTGGCGCTGCCGACCATGCCCTGCAGGAACAGGCCCTGCCCCTCCCAACGCGCGAACGCCGCCACCGGTACGTGGCAGCTGCCGTGCAGCGCGCGATTCATTGCCCGCTCCGCTTCCACGCAGGCGCGCGTGCGGCCGGCATCCAGCACCGCCAGCAGCCCGTGGATGCGCGCATCGTCACCACGGCATTCCACCGCCACCGCACCCTGGGCCGGCGCCGGCAACCAGTCGGGGACGTCCAGGCGCGCGGTGATGCGTGCATCCAGGCCCAGCCGCTGCAGGCCGGCGCAGGCCAGCACGATGGCGTCGTAGCCACCGTTGTCGAGCTTGGCCAGGCGGGTGTTGACGTTGCCACGCAGGTCGATCAATTCCAGATCCGGGCGCGCGGCGCGCAACTGCGCCTGTCGCCGCAGGGAGGACGTACCCACGCGCGCGCCCAGCGGCAGCGCCTGCAAGCTGGCGTAGAGGTTGGACACCAGCGCATCGGCCGCATCGCCGCGCTCCATGATCGCCGGCAGCACGAAGGGCGCGTCCAGCTCCATCGGCACGTCCTTGAGCGAATGCACCGCGCAATCGGCCTCGCCGCGCAACATCGCCAGCTCCAGCTCCTTCAGGAACAGGCCCTTGCCGCCGATCGCGGCCAGCGAGCGGTCCAGCACCTCATCGCCACGGGTGCTCATCGGCACCAGCGCGACCTCCAGCCCCGGGTGGTGCTGGCGCAGCGCGGTGGCGACGTGTTCGCTCTGCCAAAGGGCGAGCGGGCTCTTACGGGTAGCGATGCGGAGCGTGGTCATCGGGCCATTATCACGGACCGGGCGCGGAACTCCTACCTGGGCCGCACGCCGGCGCCCGCAACACCGCGCCGCCGACCGGCCAATGCACCCGGCCACACCCGGCATGCCGCGCGCTAGCGCAACTGCTCGCGCAGGCTGGCCACGCAGCGGCGGCTCACTTCCAGTGGGTGCGGCACGTTGCGCAGCACCGCATGCACCTGGCCATCGCCGCTGCGGCGCAGCTCCACCAGCTCGGCGCGCGCGACCAGGCAATTGCGGTGGATGCGTACCAGGCGATCGGCAAACTCGTCTTCCAGCGATTTGAGCGACTCTTCGATCAGGTCCTCGCCACGGCTGTGGTGGACGATGACGTATTTTTCCTCGGCCTGCAGGTAGCGGATATCGCCGATGGCGATCAGCCGCAGGCTGCCGCGCAGGCGTGCGCACAGGTGTGTGCGCGGCGGCGGCGCGGCGCTGGGCGCACGCCCGGCCAGAAAGGTGGCCACCTTTTCCAGCGCGGCGGCCAGGCGTTCGGGGCGCACCGGTTTCATCAGGTAATCCAGCGCGGCGGCATCGAAGGCCGACAGCGCATGCTGGTCGTAGGCGGTGCAGAACACCACCGCCGGCTGCGGCTGGTTCTGGCGCAGCAGGCGCGCGGTTTCCAGGCCGTCGACGCCGGGCATGGCGATGTCCAGCAGCACCAGATCCGGATGCAGGTGGTGGCACTGCTGCAGCACCTGCTGGCCGTTTTCGGCCTCGCCGATCACCTCGACGTGCGGATGTTCACCCAGCAGCATGCGCAGGCGCTCGCGCGCCAGCGGCTCGTCATCGGCGATCAGCACCCGCACTTGCGTGGCCGTCATGGACATCCCCCTTCGCTGCAGCGACTCCCCCGTCACGGCAGCGGCAATGTGATCTCACACGCATAGTAGCCCTCGGCCCAGCTGGCCGCCATCCGTGCCCCGGCACCGAACTGGAATGCCAGCCGGTGCGAGATGCTGGCCTGGGCGTGGCCGGCACCGGCCACCAGCGGCAACTGGGTGCCCGGCTGCGGGGCGGGATTGACGATACGGATCTGCAACTGGTTGTCGCGCTGGCGCAGCGACAGGTACAGCGTGCCGCCCTCGGGCATGCGCGAGACGCCATGCAGCACGGCGTTTTCCACCAGCGGCTGCAGCACCAGGCGCGGCATCGGCAGCTCCCATGGCAACGGCTCCTGCCGATGCCAGCGCACCTGCAAGCGTTCGCCCAGGCGCAGTGATTCGATCGCCAGATAGCGCTCGGCCAGTTCGCATTCGGCGCGCAAGCTGGACACGCCTTCGCCGGCACCGAGCGCGGCACGGAACAGGTCCGACAGATCCAGCACCGCCTGTTCGGCCACCGCCGGGTCGCGGCGCAACAGGCTGGCGATGAGATTCATGCTGTTGAACAGGAAATGCGGGCGGATGCGCGCCTGCAAGGCATCGGCCTGGGCACGCGCATTGGCCTGCACCTGTGCTTCCCAACGGTCGCTGACGTAGAAGTAGCGCAGCGCCAGCGCGGTGATCAGCACCACGGTCGCCGCGCTGCCCAGGGTGAAGCGCCAGAAGCCGACCAAGGGGCCAAGCGGGGCCTGGTCGAGCGCCGCATACAGGGCATGCACGATGCCGGCACCTAGCATGGCCACCACCGCGGCGATCGACAGCGCGGCCAGCGCGCCCACGCGTGGCGGCAGCCGCGACAACGACGGCCGCAGCACGCACAGCAGCACGCTGACCGCCAGCGCCAGCCACAGCGCCAGGCCGCTGGCCGAGACAAAGCGCGACACGGTGATAGTGCGCGCAGCACCGGCGTCGGGCACCAGGGTCACCACCAGCACCACCAGTTCGGCCAGGCCCAGCATGGCGCCCAACCGTGGCAGCCGGCACAGGTCCGGCATCCAGGCGATCTGGGGCGCGTGCTGGGCCATGGCCTCAGGCGGCGGTGAAGCGCGCCTGCATCCAGTTGCGCAAGGCCTCGATCTCTTCCAGGCAGACCTGGTGACCCATCGGGTAGGTGTGCCAGTCCAGTTCGAACCCGAGCGTGCGCAGGGTCTGCATGCTGGCCTGGCCGGCGCCGAACGGCACCACCGGATCGGCCGTGCCGTGGGCCATGAACACCGGTTGGCGGGAGGCAGCCGGCTGCAGCTGGCTGGCGGCCGCCGCCGAGTCCGGCAGGTAGGTGGACAGGGCGATCAACCCGGCCAGCGGCACGCGGCGCTGCAGCCCGACCGCAAGGGTCACCGCGCCGCCTTGCGAGAACCCGGCCAGCAGCATGCGCTCGGGGGCGATGCCGCGGGATTGCTCATGGGCGATCAACGCCTCGACCTGGGCCACCGATTCGGCAATGCCGGCCTTGTCGGCACGCGTGGCGAAATCCATGCCGACAATGTCGTACCAGCCGCGCATGCGCACGCCGTTGTTGATGGTGATCGGGCGGACCGGCGCATGCGGAAACACGAAGCGCAGCGCCGGCCACTGCGGGCGCACCAGCTCCGGCACCATCGGGGCGAAGTCACTGCCATCGGCGCCCAGGCCGTGCAGCCACAGCACGGTCCATTGCGGGTTCGGTCCGGTCTCGCGTTCGATCACTTCCAGCATCATCCAGCTCCGCTTGCGGGCTGGGCATTATGCCTTGCGCCATCGGCCGGGCCGCTCACGGAGCGGCCAAGCGACATGCGCGTGACCCGGGTCGCCACTGTCGCGGCCTGCCTGGCAGGACAGGCGGGTAGCTCACGCTGCGCATGGCCATACCGCCATGCGCCCGGCAGGCGCTCAGATCAGCGACGGCTCCAGCGCGGCGGCGCGGCGCAGCTCGGCCGCTCGCACCAGCACCTTGGGCGGATCGAGCTCTTCGGGAATGCAGAAGATGCCGGCGCGGCGCAGGCCCAGGCCGGTGCGACGCAACGAGGTCAACGCCACCACCGGGATCGACACCGCCATGCCCACGATCACCGGCGCCATCCAGGCTGCCAGCGACGGCGACACGGTATAGGCTACCGCCCCCATGAACAGGCCGAACACGGTCAGCCCGCCGTAGCTGCGCAACAGCGCCGGCCACGACAGCTTGCCGTCGTCGCGCACCTGCGCATCCCACCCCGAATCCTTGCCGGCCAGCACTTCGAACACGCCGCGCGACTGCAGGTACATCACCACCGGCGCCATCAGGGCCGCCAGCACGGTTTCCAGCAGGATGCTCAGCAGCGCGCGGATCGCGCCGCCGCAGGCGCGCAGCTCGCGCGGGTTGAGCAGCAATGCGATGTAGCCGAGCAACTTGGGCGCCAACAGCACGAACATGGTGCAGACAAAGATCCAGATCGCATTGCCCTGGCTGCTGCCATGCCAGTAGCGGGCAGGCGAGAACGGCAGGTCGCCGGCCAGATCGATGCCGCCACCGGCCAGCGGAATGCCGATGCCGATCAGCATCAGCAGGCCCCACATCGGCGCGGTGAAGTAATGCCCAATGCCGATCAGCATGTGCATGCGGCTGACCCAGTGCAGGCCCTTGGCGCCGACCACCTTGGCGTGCTGCAGGTTGCCCTGGCACCAGCGGCGGTCGCGGATCAACAGGTCGGTCAGCGTGGGCGGGCCTTCTTCGTAGCTGCCCTGCAGGTAGGGCACCATGTGCATGGCCCAGCCGCCGCGCCGCATCAGCGCCGCCTCGACGAAATCGTGGCTGAGCACATGGCCGCCGAACGGCTTGCGCCCGCGCAGCGACGGCAGCCCGGCGTGGTCGGCAAAGGCCTGGGTGCGGATGATGGCGTTGTGGCCCCAGTAATTGCTCTCGGCACCGTGCCACCAGGCCACGCCGAAGGCGATGATCGGCCCGTACACGCGCCCACCGAACTGCTGCATGCGGGCGAACAGGGTCTGCCCGTTGACCACCGCCGGCAGGGTCTGGATCAGGCCCACGTCCGGATTGTTTTCCATGCCGGCGACCAGCCGCACGATGGTGTCACCGGTCATCACGCTGTCGGCGTCCAGGATCAGCATCTGCGGGTAGTTGCCGCCGAAACGGCGCACCCAGTCGGCGACATTGCCGGCCTTGCGCGCGGCATTGTCGGCGCGGCGACGGTAGAAGATGCGCCCGTGTCCGCCGACGCGATCGCACAGCTCGTTGTAGACCAGTTCCTCGGCAGCGCCGATGTGTTCGCGGGTGGTGTCGCTGAGCACGAAGAAGTCGAAATGCTCCAGCTGGCCGGTCTCGGCCACCGATTCGTAGATCGCCTGCAGGCCGGCGAGCAGCCGGCGCGGGTCCTCGTTATAGGTCGGCATCAGCAACGCGGTGCGCGTGTGCAGGGTCGGCAGCGGAGCGTCCGGGTCGATGCCGAGCTTGCGTCCGGCGCGCGCCACCACGGTGACGAAGCCGGCCACCGCGCTGGCGAAGGACATCGCGATCCAGGCAAACAGCAGCACGAACAGGCCGAGCAGGCAGCCTTCCAGCACGCTCAGGCCATCGGGCCACAGCACGCTCAACATCACCCAGACCGCCACCGCAGTGGTGGCGACGGTGCCGCCAATCAGATAGAAACGCCGCAGGCCGATGCCGACCGGCGCGGTGCGCTGATGCGGCACCTGCAGGCGGCCTTCGCGCAGGGATTGCTCGGGCATGGCCAGCGGCGCTTCCGGTGGCAGCGTGGGCTGACCGGCGTCGAGGGCGGAAACGGGGGGAAGATCGGTTGGTGCGGGGGAAAGAGTCACTGTGCCGTCCATCAAGGCTGCCCGCCGCACGATCGCGGCAGTGTGGGCTGAAGCGGAAGATCCCTACCCGCTACGCGTGGCGCCGCCGTCGCATGCACCCTGGTCCGGGCAGGCCCGGCGGTGCGCGACCACGACGCAGAATTAGCAGCTCTAAGACCACTCCGATGCACAAGCTCTCCTGGCTGCGACGATGACGCCGCGGCTCATCTTAAAGAATCGACCGTTAAAGGAAACGAAGGCCGCGCTGCAGTCTTCGCCCCACCTGACGAGGACCGCGCGGCAGACTACGCCGCAGCGACCGAACGCTACCCCAACAGATTGCAGTCTGGCACGCGTGCCGTCACGGGCGTCAAACCACGCTGTCGTGTCAGACAAATGCAATAGATGTGCCAGGAGGCGCAATCGGTTGTAGCGACAGCCTGCCGGCGCTGGCGATCGCGGCGATGACGTTGACCGGATTGCGACGGCAGGCGCGCACCATGGGATCCCGAAATCAGCGTTATAGGCCCCGCGCCGACCTTGGTTTTGGTCAGGGACGATGCGTTCCGCACCCTGTAACCGCTTCAAGACAACCGGGATTCTCGCGTCGGTGCTGCATCTAGATGCAGTCAGAAAGCCAGGTCAAACGCCTGGCGCGTCGAGGGCGCGGCGCCCTCACCGCTCGCGGGACACGCCGTGAACCCATCCCTGGGGGCTCGGTGGCGGCCTCCAGGCCGCCACACGGTCCCGCGAACGGCGAGGACACCGCACCAGAGAGTTGACCGGCTGTTTTCTTGAAAGCGTGTTGCTCGACATGCGGTGAGCAGACGAGACATTTGCAGGTTGCGTGTTGGAAGCCTGTCTGCCGCTCGGCTTGCACGGGGCACTGATCGGACGCAACGTGATTCGAACAACGCACGCCATGCCCTGCTTGCACCACGCACACCGCCATCTCGACTGGTCCTTGCCCGCCCACCGTCGCGGGACCTTGAGCGGCATGGATGCCGCGCCAGAGCCTACAAGGACGTACTTGCGGCGTGTCCTGCGATGGTGGGCGGGCAAGGGCCCGGCAGCCAACCCGCGGCTCCGCCGCTCTGGCGCCCTCACCGCACGCCGATGCGCTGGCATTGGCATGAGAACCAGGCCACTTGTCAGCCGCTTTGCAAAACGACGCATGCATGGCACCCAGGGCCTGCCTGGACAACGCAGGCTCACCGCCTTGAAGCAACTGACAAGACCCCCGAGCACCAGGCACGTGGCTTGAGCCGGATGGCGGCATGCACACGGGGCACATGCCGCATCGGGCAACAGCGACGCCGCTGATGGAAGCGCCGTCGCCGCGTCAGCCGGTCCTACTTGCGCGCCGCCTCGCTGGCATCGCGGGTGGCGCGGAACTCCGAATCATTGCTCCAGTTCGGCCACTGGCGCGAATCGGCCAGCTGCTGGCCCAGCGCGTACAGCACGCCCAGGTCACGCGCCGCACCGGCAAAGGTCCAGTCCGGCTTCCACTCATCGCCCTGCTGGTGATAGCGCTTGGCGGTGTAGTCGTCGGAGGCGGCCTTGCCTGCGGCCACGCCGCCCACTTCCCAATCCTGCCCGGCCGCATACGACAGCGCCGGCACGCCCCGCTTGGCGAAGGAGAAATGATCCGAGCGGAAGAAGTACCCCGCCTGCGGCTTGGGATCGGGCGTGTAGCGCAGCTTCCACTGGCCGGCGACGGTCTTGAGCTGATCGAGCAACTGGAGTTTTGCGGTGCCGTAGATGCCGAAATCGCGCGACGGCACGAACGGGCTCATACCGTCCATGTTGATCACCGCCACCGTGGTGTCCAGCGGGTACAGCGGCTTGGAGGCGTAGAACTCCGAGCCCAGCAGGCCCTTTTCTTCGGCGGTGACGGCCAGGAACACCACCGAGCGCTGCGGCTTGGGGCCGGCGGCAAAGCCGCGCGCCAGTTCCAGCAGTGCGGCCGTGCCGCTGGCGTTATCCAGCGCGCCGTTGAAGATGGTGTCGCCGCGTGCGTCCGGCTTGCCCACGCCGATGTGGTCCCAATGCGCGCTGTAGATCAGCGTTTCATCCGGATGCGTGCTGCCATCCAGCCGCGCCACCACGTTGTGCGAGGTGATCACATCGGATTTGACCTGGTAGCTGGCGCTCAACCCCTGGCCCTTGAGTTCCACCGGCTTGAAGCCGCGCGTCTGCGCCTGCTTCTTCAAGGTGTCGAAATCCAGCCCGGCCTGCTTGAACAGGTCGGCGGCCAGGTCGCGCTGGATCCAGCCTTCCAGGGTGGGATGCGCGGCGCGCGGGTTGTCGCGCACCACATCGAACATGGTGTTGGTGTTGGAGCTGGCCACCGTGTCCCAGCCGTAGGAGGCGGGCGCGGTTTCGTGCACCACCAGCACGCCGAGCGCGCCCTGGCGTGCGCCTTCTTCGTACTTGTAGGTCCAGCGGCCGTAGTAGGTCATGCCGGCGCCGTCGAAGGCGCCCTTGCCGGTTTCGAAATCCGGGTCGTTGATCAGCACCACCGCGATCTTGCCTTTCAGGTCCACGCCCTTGAAGTCGTCCCAGTCGCGCTCCGGCGCCTTGACGCCGTAGCCGACGAACACCAGCGGTGCGTTGGCGATGTCGACCTTGGACGAGCCGTCCAGCGCGGCGCGGATGGCGATCTGCTTGCCCTGGGTCAGCGCCTGCGGCTTGCCGGCATGCTGCAGGGCGATGGTCGGGGTGCCGACGATATCGGCGCGGCGCAGCGGCACCGCCTGGGTCCAGGCGCGCTTGCCGTCGCGCAGATCGCCGCCCGGTTGCAGGCCGGCAGCGGCGAACTGCTTGCTCAGGTAGGCGATGGTCTTTTCTTCGCCGGCAGTGGCCGGGCCGCGGCCTTCGTAGGCATCGGAGGCCAGCTCCTTGACGTCGCGCGAGATGCGCGCGCCATCGAAGGTCGGCGTGGCCGCCATCAGTGCGGTCGAGACCGCCATCGCCAACATTCCCATTGCAACGCGTTTGGTAACAACTCGCTTCACTGCAGCACCCAGGTAGTGTCCGAACAGCCCTGGAGTGTAGCCACTGCGGCGTTCAATCGGGTGTGCACGGCGGACACCGATGCGCGACGACGTGCAGTGGCAGCGACGCAGCACTGATCGACATGGCCAGGTGGCGATGCCATGTGACGATGCTGCCACCGACGCGCGGCCTGCGCTGTGCGGGCGCGTCATGGCGCCGGGTGGCGTCCAGCCGCCGCATGCCGCGGCGGCCAACACTGCAGCGCTGCCGCCGGCGAGCGCCGATGCGTCTCAGAACAGGTCGACGCTGCCGACCTGCTGGGCAACCTGCCGCATCTGCCCGCTGGCCACCAGTTCGGCGTAGACCTCGGCGCGGTTGCGGCCATGCTGCTTTGCCCAGTACAGCGCCTTGTCGGCCTCGTCGAGCAACTGGCTGATCAGCCGGCCGTCGGTCAGCTCGACGATGCCGGCGCTGAGCGTGACCTTGCCGACCTGCGGAAATACATGCTCGGCCACCGCCACGCGGAAGCGCTCGAACAACGCCACCGCCGTGTCGCGATCCACTCCGCGCAACACGATCACGAACTCTTCGCCACCGAAGCGGAACAGCAGGTCGTCCTGACGGAAGCAGCGCTGCATCAACTGGGCCACCAGCAGCAGCACCTCGTCGCCATACAGATGGCCGAAGCCGTCGTTGACGCGCTTGAAGTGGTCGATGTCCACGATCCCCAGCCACACGCCTTCGCTGGCCGCTGCATCCGCGCCACCGGAGAACAGGCGCAGGATCACATCGTCGAAGGTCTTGCGATTGCGCAGGCCGGTCAACGCATCGCGCTGGGCATCGTCGAGCAGGCTGCGGTAATTCTGGAAGAAACGTGCGAAGCCCTGCAGCATCACCTGCTCGGCGGCGCCGGGTGCGCGCGTGCCGCCCACGCGCAGGCAGGTGCGGATCCCGCGTGCTTCCATCATCGGATACACCAGCAACGCGCGGCCGTCCTGCTGCAACTGCACCACATCGCCCGGCCCGTGCAGGTCGGCCAGCTGCGTGCGCAGGTGCGCGTCGTGGATGTCGGCCACCGTCAGCGACAGCCGGCCATCCTCGCGCAGCCGCGTCTCGGCCATGGTGCGGCCATCCGGGGCGATGCGCAGCAACGACAGCTCCTCGGACGCGCAGACCTCGCGCATGGTGCGCAACAGGCTCAGATCGAGCAGATCGGCGTCGCGGATGGCGGTCAGGTCCACCATGCGTTCCAGCAACGGTGCCGTGGTCATTGCCGCACCATCCCGCGGGCGGACGCAGGCCCGCAGCGCCGGTCACGGCACGCGGGCACACCTCTCGGGCTGGAACGCACTGGCATCACGACGGGTTACCGGCAATCTCGATGCCGGTTCATCGGCGCTGCGCGCGCGAACTTGAGTCTGCCCGCCGGCGGCCGCCGCGCACGGCCAGCCGGCGTACACGGATGTGCAGGCGCGCGACAGGCCTGCATCCCTGCGCCGCTCAGGGCAATGCGGACTCCAGCGCATCGTCGCCCAGCGCGTGCGCCTGCATCAGCCGCCGGCTGCCGGCATTCAGGCCTTTGACCTGGACCTCCAGCCCATGGTGGCGCAGCCGCTGTACCACCTTGTCCAGCGCCGCCACCGCGGTGATGTCCCAGAAATGCGCGCGGCTGACATCGATCACCACCGCGCGACCAGGCACCTGGCGCGCGTCGAAGGCGTCGATGAACACGTCGGCCGAGGCGAAGAACACCTGCCCGCGCACGTGGTAGGTGCGCACGCCTTCGTCGCCGTCGCTGTGCGTGATCTGCAGCAGCCCGGCCACCTTGAAGGTGAAGAACACACCGCTCAGCACCACGCCCACCGCCACGCCGGCGGCCAGGTTGCGGGTGGCCAGGGTCACCGCCACGGTGGCCAGCATCACCACGCTGGAGGTGCGCGGATGGGTGACCACGGTGCGCAGCGAACGCCAGTCGAAGGTCTCGGCCGAGACCATCACCATGATCGCCACCAAGGCGATCACCGGTACCTGCGAGACCCACGGCTTGAGCAGCACCATCAGGATCAGCAGGAACACGCCGGCGAACAGGGTCGAAAGACGGCCGCGCCCGCCGTACTTCACGTTGCCCACGGTCTGCCCGATCATGCCGCAGCCGGCGATGCCGCCGAACAGACTGGCAGCGGTGTTGGCCAGGCCCAGCCCGGTGCACTCGCGGTTCTTGTTGCTCGGAGTGTCGGTGAGTTCGTCCACCACGCGTGCGGTCATCAGCGATTCGAGCAGCCCCACCATCGCAATGGCCAGCGCCGGCAAGGCGATGATGCGCAAGGTCTCCAGCGTCAGCGGCACCGCCGGCCATTGCAGGAATGGCAGCGCGTCGGGCAGCTTGCCCAGGTCTGCCACCGTCTCCAGCGGCAGATGCAGGGCCGAGCCCAGCAGCGTCAGCACCAGGATGCACAGCAACGGCGACGGAATCGCCGACACGCCCGGCAGCGGCAGCCGTGGCAGGCCGTAGATGATGAGCAGGCCCAACGCCAACATGCCCCAGGTGGCCAGGTTGGCGTGCTGCAGATGCGGCAGCTGCGCGGCAAAGATCAGCACCGCCAACGCATTGACGAAGCCGGTGCGCACCGAGCTGCTGACAAAGCGCATCAGCACGCCCAGCCGCAACAGGCCGAACAGGATCTGCACCGCACCGGCCAGCAGCCCGGCCGCCAGCAGATAGGGCAAGCCGTGTGCGGCCACCAGCGGTGCGGCCACCAGGGCCACCGACCCGGCCGCGGCGGAAATCATCGCCGGGCGCCCGCCGAAGAACGCGATGACGATCCCGATCACGAACGACGCGAACAGCCCCACCTGCGGGTCGACACCGGCCACGAACGCAAAGGCGATCACTTCGGGAATCAGCGCAAAGGTGGCGACCGCACCGGCCATCAGTTCGCGCGCAGGCGAGGCGCGCCATTGCGCCAGTTCGGCACGCAGGAAAGACATTGGAAGACACTCCGGGGACAGAAAGGACAGCCTGCGGACAGGCCACAACGGCGATAGTGTGCGCGAAAGCGAACCGGCCCGCAGCCGGCGTGTGATCGGTGCGGCAATGCGCCTTTCTGTGGGCCGGATCACGCCAAACGGCGCAGCCGCGGACCAAGATGCCCCCCTCACCGGGTTCGGGTGTCGAGCCGGGTTCGCTAGGGAGACCACCATGTCCATCTTCAGGACTGCACGTACGCTCGCACTGGCCACGGCGCTGGCGCTCGCCGCCGCACCGGCCTTCAGCTACTCCATCAGCAACAACAAGATCGTCGACGACAGCGGCAAGGTGGTCCAGCTCAAGGGCGTCAACGTATTCGGTTTCGAGACCGGCAACCATGTCATGCATGGCCTGTGGGCACGCAACTGGAAGGACATGATCAACCAGATGCAGGGCCTGGGCTTCAACGCCGTGCGTCTGCCGTTCTGCCCGGCCACCCTGCGCAGCAGCACGATGCCGACCAGCATCGACTACAGCCTCAATGCCGATCTGCAGGGCCTGAGCTCGCTGCAGATCCTGGACAAGGTGATCAACGAATTCAACGCACGCGGCATGTACGTGCTGCTGGATCACCACACCCCCGACTGCGCTGCCATCTCCGAGCTCTGGTACACCGGCTCGTATTCCGAAGCGCAGTGGCTGGACGATCTGCGCTTTGTCGCCAACCGCTACAAGAACGTGCCCAGCGTGATCGGCCTGGACCTGAAGAACGAGCCGCACGGTGCCGCGACCTGGGGCACCGGCAACGCGGCCACCGACTGGAACAAGGCCGCCGAGCGCGGTTCGGCCGCGGTACTGGCGGTGGCGCCCAAATGGATCATCGCGGTGGAAGGCATCACCGACAATCCGGTCTGCTCGACCAATGGCGGCATCTTCTGGGGCGGCAATCTGCAGCCGCTGGCCTGCACCCCGTTGAACATTCCGGCCAACCGGCTGCTGCTGGCACCGCATGTGTACGGGCCGGACGTGTACGCGCAGGCGTACTTCAACGACAGCACGTTCCCCAACAACATGCCTGCGATCTGGGACCGTCACTTCGGCCAGTTCGCCGGCACGTATGCGCTGCTGCTGGGCGAATTCGGCGGCAAGTATGGCGAAGGCGACGCACGCGACAAGGTCTGGCAGGACGCGCTGGTGCAGTACCTGCGCAGCAAGGGCATCAACGAAGGCTTCTACTGGTCGTGGAATCCCAACAGCGGCGACACCGGCGGCATCCTGCGCGACGACTGGACCAGCGTGCGCGAAGACAAGATGGCGCTGCTGCGGACGCTGTGGGGCACGCTGAGCAGCACCACGCCGACGCCCGCACCTACTCCTACTCCGACTCCGACCCCCACACCGACACCGACGCCGACACCCAGCGGCAGCTTCAGCACCAAGGTGAGCGTGGACAGCCAGTGGAACGGCGGCTACTGCAATCGCGTGCAGGTCACCAATACCGGCACCGCCAGCGGCACCTGGGCGATCTCGCTGCCGGTCACCGGTACCGTCAACAATGCCTGGAACGTCACCTGGTCGCAGAGCGGCAGCACGCTCAAGGCCAGCGGTGTGGACTTCAACCGCACCCTGGCGGCCGGTGCGACGGCCGAGTTCGGCTTCTGCGCGGCAGGCTGATGCAATAAGGCGGTCACGCAGTGCGTGTCCGCCGCTGCTTGCACGCTGCCGACAGTCTGCAAGTCACCAATGTCGCGTCACCCATCGATCGCTGGATCGATGCCCATGACCTTGTAGGAGCGCCCCCGGGCGCAATGGGGCGTTATCGATAACGCCCCATCGCGCCCCGGGGGCGCCCCTACATTGCAGCTGTCGCAAGCGAACGCTGCCGCAATTAGCATTCAATCCGCATGTGAATCAGCCGCTATCCAAGACATAGCGCCTTGCGCGCGTTCTGGATCTCGTTGCCATGCCTGTCGTGTCCCTGTTGCGTCGTCACGTTGCCAATCTCCCGCTCACCCGCAAGTTCGTCCTGCTGTGCAGCTTGTTGACGGTGGGCGTGATCCTGCTGGCAGTGGCCGCGGCACGCCTGCAGTATCTGGACCTGATCGAGGCGCGCAAGCTCAGCGTCAAGACCGAGGTGGAAATGGGCCTGACCGTGATGCAGCACTATGCCGACAAGGCCAAGGCCGGCGAACTGACGGTCGAACAGGCCAAGGAAGCTGCGCGCACCACGCTGGCGGACATGCGCACCAACGACGGCGTGGACTACTTCTTCATCGTCGACCCGCAGATGCGCATCCTGATGCATCCCAAGCGCGCCGTCGGCACCGACATGAGCGACTACAAGAGCGATGCCGGGCAGTACGTCTATCGTGACATCAAGACCGCGATCGAGCGCGGCGACGGCTTCAGTTACTACGATGCGCCCAAGCCGGGCAAGCAGGAACAGCTGCCCAAGATCAGCTATGCCAAGACCTTTCCGGCCTGGAACTGGGTGCTGGTGATGGGCGTGTACGCCGAGGACATCCAGGTGCAGGCCTGGGGTTTCACCCGCACCCTGACCTTGATCGGCGGCGCCCTGGTGGCCATGGTGATCGGCCTGTGCTGGTTGATCGCCTCGGCGATGGCGGCACCGCTGCGCGCAGCATCGCGCACCGCCGAGGCGATTGCCTCGGGCCACTTCGATAACGATATCCGGGTCGAGTCGCGCGACGAAACCGGCCAGCTGATGCACAGCATGCAGCAGATGCAGACCCAATTGCAGCGCTTCAACGGCGAGATGCAGACCATGATCCGGCTGCAGCAGGGCGAGAACATCGCGCACCGCATTCCGGAGGATTTCCCCGGCGATTACGGCACCCTGGCGCACGGCGTGAACACGGTGGTATTCGAGCATCTGGATGCCATCAACGAGGCGATGGACCTGATGGGCGAGTATGGCCGTGGCGATCTGCGCCGCGACATGCGCCGCCTGCCCGGCCAGCGCGCGGCGCTGCATGAGGCGCTGGATACGGTGAAGGGCAATCTGTCGGCGATCAACAGCGACATCGCACGCCTGGCCGATGCGGCCGCGCGCGGCGACTTCTCCGCACGCGGCGAGCAGGCGCGCTACCAGTTCGCGTTCGCCGAGATGGTGCAGGCCTTGAACCGGCTGATGCAGCAGGCCGATGCAGGCCTGGACGATGTCGGCCGCATCATGGCCGCGATTGCCGATGGCGACCTGTCGCAGCGGGTGGAATCGCATTACGAGGGCGCATTCGGCCGCCTGGCCAATGCGGCCAACCGCACCGCGATCCAGCTGACCACCATCGTGCAGGGCATCCAGCACTCGGCCGAGATGATCAACACCGCCGCCGGCGAGATCGCCAGTGGCAATGCCGACCTGTCCACGCGTACCGAGCATCAGGCCGCGAACCTGGAAGAAACCGCCGCGTCGATGGAAGAACTCACCTCCACCGTGCGCCAGAACGCCGACAACGCGCGCCAGGCCAATCAGCTGGTCAAGGGCACCGGCGAGGTGGCCGAGAGCGGTGGGCGCGTGGTGCAGGAAGTGGTCACCACCATGCAGGCGATCACGCAATCGTCGGCGCGCATCTCCGACATCATCGGGGTGATCGACGGCATCGCGTTCCAGACCAATATCCTGGCCCTGAATGCGGCGGTGGAAGCGGCACGCGCCGGTGAGCAGGGCCGCGGATTTGCGGTGGTGGCCACCGAAGTGCGCGCACTGGCGCAGCGTTCGGCCGGCGCCGCCAAGGAGATCAAGCAGCTGATCTCCGATTCGGTGGAAAAAGTGGCGCAGGGCTCGGACCTGGTGCAGCAGGCCGGCAGCACGATGACCGAGGTGGTCAGCTCGGTGAAGCGGGTGACCGACATCATGGCCGAGATCACCGCCGCCAGCACCGAGCAAAGCGCCGGCATCGAGCAGGTCAGCACCACGGTGATGCAGCTGGATGAAATGACCCAGCAGAACGCGGCGCTGGTGGAAGAAGCCACCGCCGCGGCACGCAGCATGGAAGATCAGGCGGCGGATCTGACGCGCGCCGTGGCGGTGTTCCGCCTGGTGCCGCAGCAGGCTGCGCTGCCGCAACGACGCTCGGTCGTGCAGGCGGCTTGATCGATGGGGTGATCGCCCGCGTTTTTGCGCGGCGGGAAGAAACGGCAGGCACGGCACTGGTGCGCCTGCCTGGGAGCAGCGGATCGGGGGCGGCGGATCGGGGGCGCGGTGATCCGGACAACGCATGCCCCTGTCCTGCTCGTAACCATGCGCACCGACCCTTCTGACGGGTCCTTGCCTGCCCGCCGTCGCGGGACCTTACGCGGCATGGATGCCGCGTAAGAGCTTACAGGGACGTACTTGCAGCGTGTCCCGCGATGGTGGGCGGGCAAGGGACCTGCAGCCAGGCCGCAGATCAGCCGCTCTGCACTCGACGCATCCATACGGTTATCGCCTCTAAACACGACAGGGATCTAGAGCTTCAACGCCGCGGACAGTGACCATCGATCGATGCGATTGCATTGCCAGCGCCACATCGATCCGTGCAACGCGCACTTCTGACTGACGCGACTTTATGGGCAGGGCATGCCCTCATCCGCCCTTCGGGCACCTTCTCCCGGAGGGGGAGAAGGCAATAGTGCTGGATGCATTGCGTCAGCGCGAGGCGTCGCGTCCGGTGGGGGCGGTGGCGTTGCCGCAGCGGGCGCGTTTGGCGGCGTACATCGCTTCGTCTGCCGCATGCATCAGGCTGGCAGCGTCGGCGTGTTGGCCGTGTTGCCAGGCGACGCCGATGCTTGGGTGGATCGGCAGATGCTGCTCCCCGAACACGGCGCCCGCTGCGGCCGCGGTGCGAATCCGTTCTGCCATTGCGGCGCATTCGGTCTGCGGATCCTGCAGGTCGTCCAGCAACACCACGAACTCGTCGCCGGCCAGGCGTGCCACCAGATAGCGGCTGCCTGCGGCCTGCTGCAGGCAGCGGCCGAAGGCGACCAGCACCGCGTCGCCGGCACGGTGGCCATGGACATCGTTGATGCGTTTGAAGCCGTCCAGGTCCAGGAACATCACCGCGACCGCGCACTGCTGCTGTTGCGCCTGGGTCACCGCGACCTGCAGCGCCTCGGACCAGGCGTGGCGATTCGGCAGGCCGGTCAGGGCATCGCGGGTGGCGCGTTCGTGCATCAGCCGGTGCAGGGACTTGTGCGCAGTGACATCGTGCGCCATCAGGAAGAATCCCTGCGCCTGCGTCGCCGTGCCCTGCACTTCCGGCACCAGGGTGATTTCCACATCGCGCGGTGTCGCACCGCCACGCAGGACGTGTTCGAAGCTGGCCCGTTGCCCGGTGCTCACCTGCGCCAGCGCAGCGCGCGCGTCCGCACCGAGGTCCTCGCCCAGCACCTGGGTGATCGTGGAGCCGACCAGGCTGGCCGGCTCCACGCCGAGCCAGTCGCGATGCGCCTGGTTGGCGAACAGGCAGCGCTGCGCGGCATCGTAGTGCCCCACCAGGGTGGGCGTGGCATCGCTGATCGCACGCAGCCGCGCTTCGCTTTCGGCCAGGCGTTCGGCGGCGACATGGCGTTCGGTGACGTCCTGGATCTGCGAGACGAAATGCACCGGCGCGCCGCTGCTGTCGCGCACCAGCGACACCGACAGCTGCGCCCAGATCAGCGCGCCCTGCTGGCTGATGTAGCGCTTGGCCAGGCTGTAGTTGTCGCGTTTGCCGTCGATCAGCTCTTCCACCAGGCGCAGGTCCACATCCAGGTCGTCCGGATGCGTGATGGTCTGGAAGGTGGTGCGCAACAACTGCTCACGCGGATATCCCAGGATGCTGCACAGCGACGGGTTGACGTCGCGCCAGGCGCCGTCCAGCGAGACGATCGCCATGCCCTGCGGGGCGGTTTCGAACGCCCCCCTGAAGTGTTCCGCCGCCAGCTGCGCGGCGGCCTGCGCCTGCAGCTCGGCGGTGACGTCGATGGCCATGGCCAGGTAGCCGGACACCCCCTGCTGCGCGTCGTGGATGATGTTGAAGCACAGCCGTACGCGCCGCAATCCGCCGTCTTTTCGCACCAGGGTCCAGATTTCTTCTTCCAGCTGATCGCCCGCGGCGGCGGCGGCCAGCTTGAGGTAGGACGGCGGCGACAACGCCAGCGTGGCCATGTGCCGCTCCAGCTCGGCCGGCAGATGGAACTGCGCCGGGCAGCTGCCCACCACCTCGTCCGCCGCGTAGCCCAGCAGGCGTTCGGCACCGGGATTGAACAATTCGATGCGCCCATTCGGGTCGAACGCGATGATCGCCACATCCTGCGAAGCGTCCACCAGCGACTGCAGGCGTGCGCGCTCGCCCGCCAACGCAGCCGAGGCATCGCGCAGTTGGGTGATGTCATGCATCACGCACACGGCACCCAGGGCAACGCCCTGGTCGCTGACCACCGGATCGGCATTGCACAGCACGCTGCGTGCCGGCTGGCCGGTGGAGCGGATCACCATCTCGGCATTGCGCACGTGCTCGCCGGCCCAGGCGCGCACCAGCGGAATGGCCTCGGTGGGCAGCAGCGCACTGCCGTCGGCAGTGTAGAGGTCGAAGTGCTGCGCCCATTGCGATGGCGGCAACAGGCGCGGATCGGTGCCGTGCCATTGCCGCGCGGCGTGGTTGAACTCATGCAGCAGCCCGTCGCTGTCGCAAGACACCACGCCATCGGGCATGGCTTCCAGCAGGCGGCTCAGGGTCTGCCGCTGCGCTTGCGCGGCCAGCCGGTCGCGGCGCGCCTCCAGTTGGCTGACCGCCTGGCGCGCCAGACGGATCAGGCCTTGCTTCTGGCTCTCGTCGAGCAGGCGCGACTGGGTGCTGAGCGTACACAGGGTGCCGTAGGCATAGCCTTCGCGGCCGATCAGCGGCACGCCCACATACGAGCGTACCCCTGGCGCGGCGGTGACCAGCGGGTTGCGCGCAAAACGCGCATCGGCCACGGCATCGGGCACTTCCAGCAGCTCGGTCCCCATCACCGTATAGGAACAGAACGACATGGCGCGCGGGGTGCCTTCCAGATCGGTGCCGCAACGTGCCTTGAACCACTGGCGGTCGGCGTCCAGCAGCGACACCAGCGCCATCGGGGCGCCGGTGATGTGTGCAGCCAGCCAGGCGATATCGTCGAACTCGGCCTCCGGCTCGGTGTCCAGCACCCCCAACCGACGTACCGCCTCCACGCGCAAGGCGTCGTCGGCGGGAACGGGCACGGGCGGCAACAGGACAGTCATGGCGTGGTCGGCAGGTCAGGTCTGGGCAAGGTAGGTCGCCCCAGGTAACGGCGAAGCGACGGGCAACTTGAGCATGTGCGGCCGGGCCTGCTTGATGGCTGGTCAGCGCGCGGTCGCCGTGCCCGCCGGCCGATCCGCTGGCATCTGAATGTCGCAAGGCTTCGCTGCTCGGCCCGGTGCACTTGCCGTGCCTGCGCAATCGACCGCGCCCGGCGGGGGAGCGAATGACCCAGGCCACCTGCACCCGCCTTGCCGTCAGGCCCGGGTTGGGATCGGGGGCCGCTCCGGCACGCCGAAGGTGCCCGGTCCGACCGCCGCGCCCTGGCCGACGCCCGAGCCGGCCTCGCTCACCTGCCGCCCTGCCGGCACCCGCACATGCCCCCCCCTGCCGGACAGCATTTGCGACGCCGCCAGCCAGCCACTACCCTCGGCCGATTGTCTTGCCCCTGGAGTGTCACATGCTGCGTCCGCTGTCCCTGTTGATCGCCGGTGTGCTCGGCGCCGCTGCCGGTCCCGTTGCCCCCGCCGTCGCGGCCGCCCCGGCCAGCCTGTCCAAGCCTGCGGCCAGCAGTGCCATCCCCGAGATCGGCTACACCCGCTTCACCCTGCCCAACGGCCTGACCGTGGTGGTGCACGAAGACCACAAGGCGCCGGTGGTGGCGGTGAGCATCTGGTACCACATCGGTTCCGGTGACGAGCCGGCCGGCAAGACCGGCTTTGCGCACCTGTTCGAGCACCTGATGTTCTCCGGCTCGGAAAACAACAAGGGCAGCTTCTTTGCGCCGCTGGAAAAGGTCGGCACCACCGACATGAACGGCACCACCTGGTTCGACCGCACCAACTACTTCGAGACCGTGCCGACCACTGCGCTGGACACCGCGCTGTGGCTGGAATCGGACCGCATGGGCCACCTGCTTGGCGCGATCGGCCAGGAAGAACTCGACACCCAGCGCGGCGTGGTGCAGAACGAGAAGCGCCAGGGCGAGAACCGCCCCTACGGCCGCGTGGACCAGAACATCCTGTCCAACCTGTTCCCGGCCAACCATCCGTACCAGCACGACACCATCGGCTCGATGGAAGACCTGGACGCGGCCTCGCTGGCCGACGTCAAACAGTGGTTCAACGACAACTATGGCGCCGCCAACACCACCCTGGTGCTGGCCGGCGACATCACCGTGGCGCAGGCACGCGCCAAGGCGCTGCAGTACTTCGGCGACATTCCGTCCGGCAAGCCGGTGGCACGCCAGCAGCCGTGGGTGACCCCGCTGGCCGCGCAGAAGCGTGGCGTGCAGCACGACCACGTCTCGCAGCCGCGCATCTATCGCACCTGGGTGGCGCCGCAACTGGGCAGCGATGCGGCGATCCAGCTGGATCTGGCCACCACCGTGCTCGGCGGCGGCAAGACCTCGCGGCTGTATCAGCGCCTGGTCTATCAGGACAATCTGGTCGATGACGTGTCCGCGGCGATCCAGCCGTTCGCGCTGTCCAGCCAGGTGCAGATCCAGGCCGACGTGAAGGACGGCGTGGACCCGGCCAAGGTGGAGGCGATCATCGACGAGGAACTCAGGAAGTTCATCGCCCAGGGCCCGACCGCCGACGAACTGCAGCGCGCGCAGGTGGCCTACCGCGCCGGCTTCGTGCGCGGGCTGGAAAAGGTCGGCGGCTTCGGTGGCAAGGCGGTGATCCTGGCCGAGGGCCAGGTCTATCGCGGCGACCCGGGCGCCTACAAGCAGGATCTGCAGCGCGGCCAGGCCGCCACCGTGGACAGCGTAAAGCAGACCGCCGCCACCTGGTTCGGCAAGGGCGACTACCTGCTCACCGTGCTGCCGGCCGGCAAGGGCTTCGACCCCGCCGCCGAAGACAAGGCGGTGGTCGCACGTGGCGCCGAACCCGGCAAGCCGGCGCCCAAGCTGCCGGCCGCCGGCAAGTACAACGTCACCGCCTCCACGCTGGACCGCGGCAAGGGCGTGCCGCAGACCAGCCAGTTCCCCGACCTGAGCTTCCCGCAATTGCAGCGCGGCAAGTTGAAGAACGGCATCGAGGTGATCCTGGCCGAGCGCCACACCATCCCGGTCACCCAGGTGGAGCTGCTGTTCGATGCCGGTTATGCGGCCGACCAGGGCAACAAGCTCGGTACCGCCAGCTTCAGCGCCGCGCTGATGAACGAGAGCACCGCGGCGCTGGATTCGGTGGAAGTGGCGCAGCGTCGCCAGCGCCTGGGCGCGATCACCGCGGTCGGCTGCGACCTGGACAGCTGCAGCGCCTCGCTGGATGCGCTCAACGACCAGCTGCAGCCGTCGCTGCAATTGTTCTCCGACATCGTGCGCAACCCGGCCTTCAAGGCTGCCGACATCGAGCGCATCCGCGGCCAGTGGCTGGCCGGCATTGCGCAGGAAAAGACCCAGCCCAACAGCCTGGCGCTGCGTGCGCTGCCGCCGTTGCTGTTCGGCCAGAACCACCCCTACGGCATCCCGCTCACCGGCAGTGGCACCGAGGCGGCGATCAAGAGCCTCAACGCCCAGGACCTGCAGGCCTTCCACCGCCAGTGGCTGCGTCCGGACAACCTGCGCATCCTGGTGGCCGGCGACACCACGCTGGCGCAGATCATCCCGCAGCTCGATGCCGCCTTCGGCGACTGGAAGGCGCCGGCCACGCCCTTGCCGAAGAAGAACCTGGTCAACGTCGCCGCGCAGCCCAAGCCGCGCGTGTACCTGATCAACCGGCCGGATGCGCCGCAGTCGGTGATCCTGGCCGGCCTGCTCGCACCGTCCACCAAGGCGCCGGACAACCTGGCGATCGGCGTGGCCAACGGCGCCTTCGGCGGCACCTTCACCTCGCGCCTGAACATGAACCTGCGCGAGAACAAGCGCTGGGCCTACGGCGCCGGCACCCGCATGCTGGATGCGCAGGGCCAGCGGCCGTACATGTTCTCCGCGCCGGTGCAGACCGACAAGACCGCCGAGTCGGCCAACGAGATCCTCAAGGAAGCCACCGCGGTCATCGGCGACAAGCCGCTGACCTCCGACGAGATCGAGAAGATCAAGAACCAGCGCATCCGCGCCCTGCCCGGCAGCTTCGAAACCACCGGCGCGGTGCTGGGTGCGATCGAGGGCATCGTGCAGTTCGACCGCCCCGACGATTACGTGCAGACGCTCAAGCCGCGCCTGGAAGCGATCGACCAGCCGGCCGCGCAGGCCGCCATCAAGGACATCATCGCCCCCAACGCGATGACCTGGGTGATCGTGGGCGACCTGAAAAAGATCGAGGCCCCGGTGCGGGCGCTCAAGCTCGGTGAGGTGCAGGTGCTGGACGTGGACGGCAAGCCGGTCAAGCGCTGAGGCTGGTCAGTCGCACACCGACGGCGCGGCCTGCGAGCCGCGCCGTCGCCAGGTGCGCGGTACGCAATGGCGTGTGTGCGTCTC
This sequence comes from Xanthomonas sp. BRIP62415, assembly GCF_003993515.1. NCBI lineage: Bacteria > Pseudomonadati > Pseudomonadota > Gammaproteobacteria > Lysobacterales > Lysobacteraceae > Xanthomonas > Xanthomonas sp. BRIP62415. The sequence continues at coordinate 255,540 of NZ_QEZH01000006.1, read as the reverse complement.
AGTACCCGGCTCCTGCGCGCAAGACGCAGGCGGCCCACGCGGGCTGGCAAGCTGGCCCCCGGCGCTTCAGCCCGCCGGTTCCTGCTTCCTCGCCTGCGCAGTGCGACATGGATGCGGATCCGGATCCGCCCGTGAGGTCACGCCAGGGCGCGTGGCCGATATCCACGCCGCGTTATCGGCAGCGCCGGTATCGTGGCATCTTTCTCGTTCGCGCTTGCCCGGCTTATTCGATGAAGCACATGCCCCCGGCTGACGAAGCCTCTCGCCAACAGGTCCTGGACGGCTATCGCATCGTCGACAGCCTGCCCGAGGACACCTACCAAGACATCGTGCAGGTGGCGGCCTCGCTGTGCGACACACCGATCGCCCTGATGTCGCTGGTCGACCGCGACCGCCAATGGTTCAAGGCCCAGCTCGGCCTGGGCATGCAGCAGACCGACCGCAGCCAGGCGGTGTGCGATCACGCCATCCGCAGCCCCGAGCAACTGATGGAAGTGCCCGACCTCACCCAGGACAGCCGCTTTGCGGACGTCTCGGTCGTCACCGGCGAGACCGGTGCGCGCTTCTATGCCGGCATGCCGCTGGTCACCTCCGACGGCGTGGCCCTGGGCACGGTCTGCGTGCTCGACACCGAGCCGCGCACGCTCACCGACATGCAACGCACCGGGCTGCAGGCATTGGCACGCGTCACCATGCGCCTGCTGGACGAGCGCAAGCGCGAGTTGCAGCTCGAGCGCGAAGCGATCCTGCAGCCGGTGGCACCGGTTGCCATCGCGGCGGCCGCCGACACCGGCTATTACCTGGTGATCCTGGAAGTGCAGGAACTGGCCGCGCTGGCCGAAAAACAAAGCGAGCGGCTGCTGGGCCGCGCCTTGCAACAGCTCGACCAGGCCCTGGCAGCGCAGGCACAAGCCGACGGCGACAGCGTGGACCGGGTGACCGACAGTGCCGAATTCATCGCCGTGCTGCGCGGCGCAGATGCCGAACAGAAGCTGCAGCGCCTGCGTGATATCGCCCACCAACAGCATGCCCACGGGCTGACGGTGCTGATCGGCCAGGCGCAGGCAACCCGCGGCGACGAGCCGATCGGGCAGGTGTTCTTGCGTGCGGAAGTCGCGCTGAGCGCGGAAAAGGACCGTTACCGCCAGAGTCTGGCGCAGGATGGACTCAGCGCCTGATGTAGCGCGGGCGACAGTCCGGCTGCCGGCTGATCCGCCGTTTCATAGACGTGCCCTCACACCTTCCGCTGCGCGCCTCCAACCGCGCTTGCGGCGCGGGCGCTCCAAGGCACACGCGCCCTCGCCGCGAAAGCCGTGCCTTCTCGCCCCGGCGGGGGGTCTAGTTGCGATATCTGACGAAGACTGCCTACTTCTTCAATTACTGCCTTACTGCTTCAATTCCTGTCGGGACACTTCCCTTCTCCCACCGGGAGAAGGTGGCGCGCAGCGCCGGATGAGGGTGCGGTTGCTACGCGCTGGTGCGGCGCGCTTGGCGTGCAAGCTTTCATAGCTCCTGGCTGTTTCCGACCACACCACCTTCCTCACTCGTCCACTTCCACTTCGCGCGGCGACCAGGTGATTGAGCGGTGTGGGTGAGTCGGCTGCAGAGCCGCGGATCTGCGGTTTGGCTGCAGGGCACTTGCCCGCTCACCATCGCAGGACACGCCGCAAGTACGTCCTTCTAGGCTCTTACGCGGCATCCATGCCGCGTAAGAGCCTGCGACGGTAGGCGGGCAAGGACCAGTCGGGATGGTCGGTGTGCATGGCAAGAGCGGTGCCGGATGCGTCTTGTTCGATCATCGAAGCATCGGCTCCAGGTCTGATGCACACCGCACGACAGACAGCTTTTCAGATGAGCGCCGACCAACTATCTGGTGCGGTGCCCTCGCCGGTTGCGGGACCGTGTGGCGGCATGGATGACGCCACCGAGCCCCCAGGGACGGGTTCACGGCGTGTCCCGCAGACGGTAAGGGCGCCGCGCACGCGACTTACCGAGCTGTTGACTACACCCAGATACCGCGACGCCCTGACATTCAGTCGTCTTGTCAGCAGCGTTCTAAAGGTGCTGTCAGCCACCTACAGCGCAGCGCAGGCAAACGCGCTCACCGAACCACTCACCCGATCGCGCACTGCTTCAACTGGCGGTCCGCATACCACAGCGCGCGGCGGGCCAGGTCGTAGGCGCTATCGGCCTGGCGCGGCAGCATCTGCGCGGCCATCACCGGGTCGGCGCCGTTGTTCAAGGCGTGTTCGGCGCGTTCCAGGTCGCCCAGATGCGTACGCACCGGCGACAACAGGGATTTGCGCTTGGACGCATCGCAGCGCGCGCTGCGTTGTTCCAGCGCTGCCAGCGCCTCGCGGATACGGCGGCTGGCTTCGCCCTTGAGGTCGGGCGGCGTCTCGTGCGCGATCGGCGCGGCCTTGTAGGCATCGCCGGTCGCTTCGCTGCCCATCTCGGCCTGGTTGCCGGCCAACGCGGGGTTGAAGCGCACATCCGGCGGTGGCCGCGCCTTGGCCACCTGCGTCTGCGGCCCGTTGAGCATGTCGTTGAACTTCTTCATGCCGCGATTCATTTCCTGCATCGCCACATCGCCCAGCGTGCCGTCGCTCTTCCAGTCCTTGGCAAAGCGCGTGTCCTGGTACTGCACCGGATTGACCCGTTCCATCACGTTGCGCGCCTTGGCCTGCGCGCGTTCGTCGGTCATGCCCGGCGGCGCTGCGCCGCCGGGCTGCGCCATCGGGTCGACCTGCGCGTCACGCGGCATGCGCAAGCGGCCTTGCCCGGTGTAGAGCTGGGCCGCCATCGACTCGCCAGCCGGCGCATTGGCGGCCGCCACCTGCCGCTGCGGCGGCGGGGTGCGTGTCGGTGGTGGCGCACTGCGCGCGGATGAGGCCGCGGCCGGCGCAGCGCGTGGTGTGGGTTGGCGTTGCGGCGGCGGCGTCGCCGGCGCCGGCAGCGTCAATTGCGGACGCGGCACGAAATACACCTGCAAACTGTCGTCGCGTCGCACCGGGTCGCGCGGCGGCGGCATGTACAGCAACAGACAGGCAAGAAAGAACAGGATGGCGCCCGTGCATGCGACAGCAGCGACATGCGGGACAAGCGTTTCCTTCCTGCGGGTAATCACAATGCGGGAGACCGATGAGATGGGGGATGCGTGCGCGCACCGTGAACCCGGTGCAGGATGCGCAAATCTAGCGGGCGCGGCGCCAGCGCGCGTTTGAAATTCGTTGTTTGGGCGGCAAACGCCAGCCGCCATTCACATTGGCAAGCACGGCGGGTCATTGCGGCGCCTGCCAACGGCCTCAGCCACTGCCCCAACGGCACGCATCCTTCCTGCCGTGCACCGGGCGCACGCCCATCACGACCGACCACGCTCGCTGGTGCGGGACGGACCCGCTTCAGCCGTCCTCCGAGCGGTACAGCCGCTGGCAGACCTCGCAGAAGAATGCCCGCCGCCCGGCCTTGCCCAGGTGCTTGCGATACTGCAACGGCGCGCCGTCGCGCGGGCAGCTGGTTTTGGTATGCACCTGGTAATGCTTCTTCAACACGAAGGCTTTTTTCCAGGTGTAGAAATCGAAACTGTACGCGCGCGCCTGGGTGACCAGCTCGCCAAGCTTGCGCGCCGGCAACGCGCCCACCGGGCTTTCCGGATGCACACGGATGCGATGCAGCACTTCGTTCTTGATGATGTTGCCGACGCCGGCAAAGATGTCCTGGTCCAGCAATGCATCGGCGGCGAGCATGCCGGGCGCGGCGCGCAACTTGCGCCGTGCCTGCGCGCCATCCCAGTGCGGGTTCATGACATCGGCCGTCCAGTCGTAGACCTCATCCAGCGGGCGCTCGATGAACTGCACCGAGCAGGCGTAGAAATTCAGGCGCTGGCCCTTGGAAAATTCCAGACACAGGCGCGGCACCGCATTCGGCTTGTCTTCGTCGATGCGATAACTGCCGAACAACAGGAAGTGGATGCGCACGCTGAACTGCGCGCACTCGATCAGGAAGTGCTTGCCCCAGCTGCGTAACGCCAACACCTTCTGCTGCCCCAGCCGCGCGATGTCCTGCTTGCTGTTGCCGGACACGCGCAGGATCTTGCGACCGACAAACGCTTCGGTCTGTTCGCGCAGGATGACAAGGGAGGGGCCTTCTGGCATGTGCCCAGTATCGAAGTCGTCGGTGAGTCGCCCGTGAGCGCGGTGCACACGCGGCGCTGACGCGCGCGCATGCATAGAGTGCTCCCCACTGGACTTGCGCACACCCTATGCAAGCTCGTTCATCCGTCGCCCTGCCGCGCGTGCGCTGTGGCTGCGCGGGCTGGTCGATTCCGGCCGCCGACCGCGCCGCATTCGGCGATGGCACCAGCGTCTTGCAGCGCTATGCCACACGTTTTGATGCGGTGGAAATCAACTCCTCGTTCCATCGCCCGCACCGTGCCGGGACCTATGCACGCTGGGCCGACAGCGTGCCGCAGGATTTCCGCTTTTCGGTCAAGCTGCCGCGCAGCATCAGCCACGATGCACGCCTGCAGGGCACCGGCCCATTGCTGGATGCATTCCTCGCCCAGGCCGGCGCGCTGGGCACACGACTGGGCTGCCTGCTGCTGCAACTGCCGCCCAGCGCCGTCTTCGATGCGGCAGTGGCGGCCAGGTTTTTCGCAATGCTGCGGCGGCGCTGGGACGGCGGCGTGGTCTGCGAACCGCGCCATGCCAGCTGGTTCCTGCCGCAGGCACAGGCGCTGCTGGCGCGCCACCGCATCGCACGCTGCGCCGCCGACCCGGCACCGGTGCCGGACGCCGCCACATCGGGGACGACAGCCGGCCCGCAGTACTGGCGCTGGCATGGCGCACCACGCATTTACTACAGCAGCTACGACGACAGTGCGCTGCAGGCACTGGCCGACGCGGTGCGCAAGCCGGCGCACGATGCGGCGCATCCACAGGCAGAACGCTGGGTGATCTTCGACAATACCGCCGCCGGACTGGCGGTGCCCAACGCGCTGCACCTGCAACGTTTGCTGCAGACCGATCGCCGGCGCCCACGCTGACGCAAGGACACTAAGGTGCGCCTGGACCACACGAAGACGGCAGGCCGCCTGGCGTGACCCGGGCTGCCACCGGTGCAGCCCGGTGCGTCCACGCCGCCGCCATTCGCCGGGCGCGCCAGGCCGCCTGACGCCCGCCATTGCCCACGTGCACCGGCTGCCGTGCACGGGCAGCGCCGCCCCGCCGTCGCTCACTCCGCTGCGCACCCGCCGCACGCTGTGGCGCGCATCTTGCAGCAATGTCGGCAATCCGACGCGGCCTGGATGCGGCTCAAGCTGCCTCGATCCGGGCCGATAGGCCTGAATCGGCAAGGCAACCGGCGCAACCACCTGCAGTCCCGCGCCCGATCGCCTTGCTGAATCCTGTCGTCTCCGTGCGAAGTCTGTCGGCCTGCCGACCCCCTCGTCCGGCCCCGCCCGCCACTTCGGTCGTTTACCATGCCGCACGTCACTGCCCGTTCTGGAGATGCCATGAGTTCTGCCGCGCCCCCGTGCTGCACGTCGCTGCTTGGCCTGTCGCTGAGCATGTTCGTGGCGCCCTGCACGCTGACCGCCGCGCCGATGGACACTCCGGTCGTCAACGCTCCGGCGGCCACCCCGCCCACGCCCGACCTGGCCTACCCGGAACTGTTCCAGGCGGTGCAGCGCGGCGAGCTGTTCGACGACCAGAAGCACTTCGTCGACTTTCTGCCGCTGCGCGACCCGGCGCTGATCAACGCCGACTATCTGGCGCAGCACGACCACCCCGGCTTTGACCTGCGCAAGTTCGTGGATGCCAATTTCGAAGAGTCGCCGCCGGTGCAGACCGACGCGATCCGCCAGGACACCGCGCTGCGCGAACACATCGACGAACTGTGGCCCAAGCTGGTGCGCAGCCAGACCCACGTGCCGCCGTACAGCAGCCTGCTGGCGCTGCCATATCCGTACGTGGTGCCGGGCGGGCGTTTCCGCGAGGTGTACTACTGGGATTCCTACTTCACCATGCTCGGCCTGGTGAAGAGCGGGCAGACCACGCTCAGCCGCCAGATGCTGGACAACTTCGCCTACCTGATCGACACCTACGGGCATATCCCCAACGGCAACCGCAGCTACTACCTGAGCCGTTCGCAGCCGCCGTTCTTCTCCTACATGGTGGAACTGCAGGCCGGCGTGGAAGGCGAAGCGGTCTACCAGCGCTACCTGCCGCAGCTGCAGAAGGAATACGCCTACTGGATGCAGGGCAGCGACGGCCTGCAGCCCGGCCAGGCCGCGCGCCATGTGGTGCGCCTGGCCGACGGCAGCCTGCTCAACCGCTACTGGGACGAGCGCGACACCCCGCGCCCGGAAGCCTGGCTGCACGACACCCGCACCGCCGCCGAGGCCGGCGACCGCCCGGCCGCCGAGGTCTACCGCGACCTGCGCGCCGGTGCCGAGAGCGGCTGGGACTACACCAGCCGCTGGCTGGCCGATGGGCAGAACCTGCGCACCATCCGCACCACCGCGATCGTGCCGATCGATCTGAACAGCCTGCTGTACCACCTGGAGCGCACCCTGGCCCAGGCCTGTGCGCAGCCCGGCGCCGAGTGCACGCAGGACTACGCGGCGCTGGCACTGCAACGCAAGCAGGCCATCGATGCGCATCTGTGGAACGCGGCCGGCTACTACGCCGACTACGACTGGCAGGCGCGCAAGCTCAGCGACCAGGTCACCGCTGCGGCGCTGTATCCGCTGTTCACCGGCCTGGCGACCGACGCGCATGCCAAACGCACCGCCAGCACCGTGCGTGCGCGCCTGCTGCGCCCCGGTGGCCTGGCCACCACCGCAGTGAAGACCGGCCAGCAATGGGACGAGCCCAATGGCTGGGCGCCGCTGCAATGGGTGGCGGTGGACGGCCTGCGCCGTTATGGCGAAGACGCGCTGGCGCGCACCATCGGCGAGCGCTTCCTCACCCAGGTGCAGGCGCTGTTCGCGCGCGAGCACAAGCTGGTCGAAAAATACGGGCTGGAAGCCGATGCGGCCGGCGGCGGCGGCGGCGAATACGCGCTGCAGGACGGCTTCGGCTGGACCAACGGCGTCACCTTGATGCTGTTGAACCTGTATCCGGACACCGCGACCAAGCCGGCGCCTGTCAAACGCGTGCGCAAGCCCGAGTCGGCCACGCGCTGAGGGTGCACCAGGGCTGCCGGGCACTGCCCGGCAGCCGCTGGCGGCCTTGCGGTTCTGGCAGTCGGCAACGCTGGCGGATCGCTGCATCAGGCATCGCCTGATCGCTGCGCCATTGCATGGCGCCGCAGCGTGCTCCATTAACTGCTGCTACTGCACCACCGGCCATGCACTGCTGTCGTACCCCAGCCGATTGATGCCCAGGCGCGCATCGCCGCGGTCGTCGTAGTAGTGGTAGACCAGGATGTCGCCGTCGCCATCACGGAACACCGATTGCCCGCCCGGCCCATGCATGCTGCCCAACCCGGACTGGATCACCGTGCCGCCGCCGTTGCGCATGTCCACACCGGCGCGATCCAGATACGGCCCGGTCACCGAACGCGCACGCCCCACCGCAATCTTGTAGGTGCTGCTGGCGCCCTTGCAGCACGCATCGAACGACACGAACAGGTAGTACCAGCCATTGGCCTGCTGGATGAAAGGCGCCTCCACCGCGCCCGGGGACGGCCGGCTTGCCAGGCTGTAGCGCGTCGTGTTGCCGGACAGCTGCTTGCCGGTGCCGGGATCGAGCTGGATCAGCTTGATGCCCGACCAGAACGAGCCAAACGCCAGCCACCACTTGCCATTGCCATCCACCACCAGATTGCCGTCGATGGCGTTGTAGTCGTCGCTGCTCTTGGAGGTATAGACGATGCCTTGATCCTTCCACGAGCCAGGCTTGCCGGTGCTGCTGCTGGCAAGCGCAATCGCCGAGGTATTGGTGGCGAATCTGGAGGCGGTGTAGTACATCAGATACTTCCCGCCATGGAAGGACACATCCGGCGCCCACAGCTGGTTGTCCGGGTTGTAGCTGCGCACCCAGCTCGGCATGCTGCTGAAGATCGCGCCCGCATTGCTGAACTTGGTCCGGTCGGTACTGGTGACCACGCCGGTGGTGGCATAGACGTAGTAACGCCCGTCGCTCAGCTTGAGCATCGACGGATCGTGCACGATGGTGTCGCCGCTCACCACGCCCGGCCCCACGGCCGCGTGCGCGGGTGCGCTGTGCAAGCCAGTGGCAGCAGCGGCCAGGGCCAACAACGACGCGATCGCGCCACCACGCAGCGACATTCCAGACCAGCCCCCTTCCACTCGACTATCACCAACAACGCGCATCGCCCCACTCCTTGAACAACGTAAAGACGTTTTCTGCAGGAGCAATCTAGCCCGGCCGCAATGCCACGAATCCGACGCCGATCTCAGAAGCACAGTGCAGGCGAGTTGGCACTGCGTTTTGCGACGCGCCTTCGTAACGGAGCGTGCGATGTAGCCTAGTGCCGGGCGTGAGTCTGTGGATAGAATCTCGATCGCAGCGAGGTAATGCACAGGTGCCTGCACCCCGCATGCGTCACCGATACGCTATGTCATCATCAACGCAACGCTTTACGCGTCATTCCACCCGGACGTGTAGATCCCGATTGGCATTCGCCTCATTACCGCTGTAATCACGCGCGGTTATGCGGAGTACGTAGTCGCCCGGCGGCAGCGCGCCCGCCTGCCACTGCCCATTGCCGATGCGACCATCGCGCACCATGTTGGTGACCAGATAGCGGAAGCGCGTCACCGCGCTGCCATGCACGGTGATGCCGCTGTCGGGCGCGTAGGCGGTAAGCACCGCAGCCGGATCGGCCGGCATGCGATCAAAAACGATCGTCATGTGCGGCTCCGCTTCGCCGGCCAGCGGTACGCCTTGCGCATCCAGCACCTGATAACCCAGCGCATACAGCCCCAGGCGACGACGCGGCAGATTGCGATCCATCTGGTCCCAGGCCTCCACCACGATCTGCACCGCAGTCCCGAGCGGTACGTGCACCCTGCCGCTGGTCATCGGCAGGGCTTGACCAGCTGAGTCGAGCAGACTCACCCGGTCGATATGCGGCGCCACATGGTCGGCATAACCTACAAAGCCCAGTTGCGCCGCATTGCGTTCGAAGCCGTTGGCACCTGCGGTCAGATGCACATGCGCCATGCCGTTGAGCGTACCCAGTGCATCTCCGGCACGGAAACGCGTGCCGCGCAGCACACGCATGCGATCGGGCTTGCCATCCACATCCGTCACCAAATGGAAGCGCTGCGGATCCAGCGGCGTCCCTTGTGCGGTGCGGCCCACGCGCATATGGGCGTAGCCGATCGTGTCCAGTGCCAACCACTCGCCCAATTGCCCCAACCCCCAGGTCGGGTACGGGCTGGAAACTTTGGCATCGGCAATGGCGTACACGGTTTGGCCGACATCGCCACGGATATCCAGGCCCGCATGCAGATGATCGCGGCTGAGACCCTGGTAGTTGCCACGCACCTCGCCAAGCGTGCCGACCACCTCATGCCACCCGACCTGCGGCTGCAACGGCCAGCGGCCCTGGGTGACGGGCAACGGCTGCGTGGCAGCCGGCCCGACTACGGGCGCGGCGTTCGAGTTCGCCGCAGTGGCCGGCACCAGCCGATGCACGCGTGCGCCGCCAGCATCGCTGACATACACCGCACCTTGCGCATCCACCGCGATCCCGGCCGGGCGCGACATGCGTTGCATCACGTCCTCGCCGCTCATTGTCACCACATGCCCGGCACGCGTCACCTGCAGCACGCGCCCGCTTGCATCGCCCACGTACAGCACGCCGTCGTGGGTGAGCGCAATAGTCATCGGGCGATGCAACAGCGGGCTGAGGTCGGCAGGATCGCCACCGATCAAGGTGCTGACGCTGCCATCCGGTGCAATACGGCGAATCGCGTCGTTACGCATGTCGGCCACCCACACCACACCATGCGCATCTACCTTGAGGTCGGTCGGCGTATCGAAGCGCGCCTGATCGCCAACACCATCGGCCATGCCCGGCAAGGCGCCGCCGGCCAGGGTGCTTACCTGCCCATCTGGCGCGATCACGCGGATGCGATCGTTGTAGGTATCGGCAACATACACGCGCCCTTGCGTGTCCACCGCCACGCCGATCGGGCCATTGAAGCGTGCCTGCGCAGCGGCACCGTCGCGAAAACCGGCACTGCCATCGCCGGCCAGCGTGGTTACCACGCCTTGTGGCGTGCGTTTGCGGATCGCATGGTTGCCGGTGTCGGCGATGTAGAGATTGCCGGCCGTATCGAAGGCGATACCCGACGGCGTATTGAATTCCGCCGCCGCGTCAACGCCATCGCCGAATCCTTCCTGCCCACCGGCCACAGTCTGCACGCTGCCGTTGTCGAGCAGCCTGCGAATGCGGTTGTTGTCGCCGCCATCGGCGATGTACAGCGCGCCGTGCGGACCGATCGCCAGTCCGTAGGGATCGGCAAACCGTGCATCGGCAGCACGGCCATCCACTGCGCCACGCACACCGCTGCCGGCAACCCACTGCAACTGCGCCTTCCAGCCCAGTTGCGTCGCCGTGGGACCTTGTGCTTGCGGCAGCGCATCGGGTGCCGGCGCAGACCACCAGCTCGCCAGCAACGCCGCCGCGCCTGCCAGAAGAACTGCGCAGATCCATAGCGCGTGTCGTTTTGTCATGCCGGTCGCGGGTGTCGGAGGACTCGCACTTTAAGCGCTTCTCGCCGGTTGCAGCGACTGGCGGGCAGTGGTGCGTGAAGCACAAGACGCACTGCGCCACTACCGCAACGCCGGCACCCACTGCCCACGTGCGCTTGCGCGTGCTGCTGGCGCACAGGCCTGCCGCGTATCATGCGCACTCTTTCACCCTCCAGGACGGACCATGGCCGTACGCACGCTCAACGAATTTCTCGCCCATTCCAAGGAAAAGGACGTCAGCCCCGATCCGTTCGAACTGGAAAACCCGCACCTGCTGGAAGTGCGCCTCAACGGCATGGTGTGGTCCAAGGCCGGCGCCATGGTCGCGCGTACCGGTAACGTCAAGTTCACCCGCGAGGGACTGCTGGAACAGGGCCTGGGCAATCTGCTGAAGAAGGCCGTCAGCGGCGAAGGCATGCAGCTGATGAAGGCCGAAGGCCAGGGCCGGGTGTATCTGGCCGACCTCGGCAAGCTGGTGACCTTGCTGCGCTTGAATGGCGAGGCGATCTTCGTCAACGGCAACGATGTGCTGGCCTTCGAATCCGGTGTCGAACACAAGATCACGATGATGCGCAAGGTGGCCGGCATGCTGTCCGGCGGCCTGTTCAACGTGCGCCTGAGCGGCCACGGCATCGTGGCGATCACCTCGCACTACGAGCCGCTGACCCTGCCGGTCACCGCCGCCAGCGGCCCGGTGTTTACCGACCCCAATGCCACCGTGGCCTGGTCGGGCACGCTGAGCCCGGAGCTGGTGACCGACGTGTCGATCGGCACGCTGTTCGGCCGCGGCTCGGGCGAAAGCCTGCAGATGCGCTTTGCCGGCGAAGGCTGGGTGGTGGTGCAGCCGTACGAAGAGGCCAGCTTCCAGGCCAAGGGCTGATCCAGCCCGCCCCGTAGCAATCAGCAAGGCGCATCGCCTGGTCACACGCTACGCAGCTAGGCAGTTTTCCAGTCACGACACGGTGCGCAGTGACAGCTGCGCACCCCAGCCCCCTGTAGGAGCGCACCCGGGCGCGAGGGACTTACCGGTAACGCCATGTCGCGCCCAGGTGCGCTCCTACGGGTTTATGGCCCTGATGCGTTACACCCAGCCACGTTTGCGAAACCACGCCAGCGGAACCACCATGCTCAGCACGATCACGCCCAGCGCCCAGTAGTAGGCATCGTGCCATTTGAGCTCGGGCATGTAGGCGAAGTTCATGCCCCAGATGCCGACCAGCACCGTCGGCGGAATGCCGACCACCGACGCCACCGCCATCACCTTCATCACGTTGTTCTGGTCCATGTTGATCATGCCCAGCACGCTGTCGAGCAGGAACTCGATGCGGTCGTCCATGTGCTGCTGGAACTCGCTCAGGGTGGTCAGGTCCTTGTGCAGCAAGCCGATGCGTTTGGCCGCATCGGCGCCGAACCAGTCCGGCACAGTGCCGTCCAGATAGGTGACCAGGCGCAGCAGTCCCTGCCCGGCATTGTGCAGGCCGCCCAGACGCCGCCCCATGCCACCGACCTGATGCAGCATGCGCTCCAGGTCCTTGGTCTTGTGCGGGTTGTCGAACACCTGGCGGGTGGTGTCGGTGACCTCGGCTTCCAGCGATTCCAGCCGGTCTGCCAGCCGCCCCACCAGCTGGTCGAAGATGCGCAGCAGCAGATCGTCGGCGCTATGGCAGGGGTCATGTTGCAGCTGCGCCGCCACTGCATCCAGCGAACCCATGTGCTGCTCGCGCAGGGTCACCAGCATGGTGGGCGACAGCGCAAAGCCCAGCGGCGCGGTCGGGCCATCGTCGTCCTGAAAGCGCGGCACGTTGAGAAACAGCACCTCGCCCTGGCGCCGCACCCGGCTGGAGAATTCGATCTCGCCGATAGCCGCGCGATCCGGCAGCGCAAACCCTACCGTGTCTGCGGCCTGCGCCAGTTCCTGCGCGCTGGCCTGGCACAGGTCGACCCAGCACCCTTGTGTGTGCTGCGTTGTGGCGATCGGGTGCGTGGTGATCATGCGGTGGGCCGTGGCGATGGATGGCGGCGAGCATCCCGTTCCATCCGATCCGCGTCAACGTCACGCGCACAACGCGCTTAGCTGCCAGTGGCCTTTATCTCGGCGCCGTGCAGCCACACACGCCAAGGCCCCGCAATGCGGGGCCTTGAGGATGTCTCGGTGGATGTGTTCGGCCCGTGCGAGCGCTCAGCCGCTGCGCGCCTGCTGCCGCTTCACCGCATAGCCGATCGCCAGGATCAGGAACCACACCGGGCTGGCCAGCAGCGCCTGGCGCGTATCGGCCTGCAAGGTCAGCAGCACGATGACGAAGGCGAAGAACGCCAGGCACACGTAGCACATCAACACGCCACCGGGCATCTTGAACGCCGAGGCCGCGTGCTGCTCGGGCCGCTTGCGCCGGTACGCGATGTAGGCGCACAGGATCAACGACCACACGAACATGAAGAGTACCGCCGACAAGGTGGTGACCAGCGTGAACGCGGTGACCAGGTTGGGGATCAGATACACCAGCATCGCGCCCAGCAACAGGCACAGGCAGGAGAACAGCAGGCCACGTGCCGGCACCGCCGCACGCGAGAGCTTGGCAAAGCCCTTGGGCGCGTGCTGCTCCTCGGCCAGGCCGTAGAGCATGCGGCTGGTGGAGAAGATGCCGCTGTTGGCCGAGGAGGTGGCCGAGGTCAGCACCACGAAGTTGATCAGGCTCGCAGCCGCCGGCACCCCGGCCAGCACGAACAGCTCCACGAACGGGCTCTTGTCGGCCACCACTTGCCGCCACGGCGTCACCGCCATGATCGCGACCAGCGCCAGTACGTAGAAGATCAAGATGCGCACCGGGATCGAGTTGATCGCCTTGGGCAGGTTGCGGCGCGGGTCTGCGGTTTCCGCAGCGGTGGTGCCGACCAGCTCGATGCCGACGAAGGCGAACACCGCGATCTGGAACCCGGCAAAGAACCCGCCAATGCCCATCGGGAACATGCCGCCATCGTTCCACAGGTTCGACAGCGAGGCCACGTTGCCCGACGGCGAACGGAAGCCCCAGGCCACCAGCCCGGCGCCGGTGATGATCAGCGCACAGATGGCGATGATCTTGATCAGCGCGAACCAGAACTCCATCTCGCCGAACAACTTGACCGTCACCAGGTTCAGGCTCAGCAGCAACAGCACGCAGAGAATGGCAGGGATCCACGGCGCCAGGCCCGGAAACCAGAACTGCGCATAGGCGGCGATCGCGATGACATCGGCGATGGCGGTGATGATCCAGCAGAACCAGTACGTCCACCCGCAGAAGAACCCGGCCCACGGCCCGAGCAGGTCGGTGGAGAAGTCGATGAACGACTTGTACTCCAGGTTGGACAGCAGCAGTTCGCCCATCGCGCGCATCACGAAGAACAGCATCGCGCCGATGATCAGATACACGAACAGGATCGACGGGCCGGCCAGGCTGATCGTCTTGCCCGAGCCCATGAACAGCCCGGTGCCGATCGCGCCACCGATGGCGATCAGCTGCAGGTGGCGATTGGAGAGACTACGTTGCAGATGATCGGGCGCGGACGGATCAAACATGGGGCACGGCACCGGCAAGTGAACAAGCCGTCAAAAATACGAGATCGCGGCAGCGCACACCAGCGGTTTGCGTCGCCGTGCCGGGTAGGCCACTGCGGGCGCCTGCGCAGGTGGCCGGCTTGCCCCATCGTGGTGCGCCAGATATCCGCGCGTTCGGCACTGCTTTCATGGAGGAATCGCAGCCCCGTCGATGCGCGCACCCCACGCCCCGAGCGTCATCGCCATTTGCCTGGCACCTGCACATTGCAACGACCGACGCTGAAAGAATCCCGGTACCGGCCGCGCACCAGGTGACTGATCGAGCTTAGCCGCGATTACCCACCCGTATTACCCACCCGCAAGCCCACCGCCAGCTCGGCCTGGCAAGGCCTGATCGTCATCTTCTTCCAGGTCGCCCACCTCCTCGCGCAAACCGCCTTGCTGCGGCGTCTGCTCTTCCAGCGGGATCTCCTCTTCATTGGTATCCGGATCGGGGGTGCCGTGTGCCGACAGACCGGCATTGGCGATGGTCATCGGGCGCGCAGTGCGTGGATTGAGCTGCATGGAGTGGCTCCGGTGGGTTCGAATGGAGCCCCGACAGTGCGCATCGCAGCGCTACCGCACCGTGATCCCGGGCGGAATCGTACTGACATACCGTTGACGCCGGCAGGCTGACGCGCGTCGACATGGCTCACCCACTTGGCACTTGGCGCCTGTCCCTGTCCCTGGCACTTGCACTTGCACTTGCACTTGCACTTGCACCTGGCACTTTGCGACCAAAAGACAAAGGGCCATGTCTATCGCCAAGGCAGTCTGCGTGCAGACGCCGCTGCGGCCTGGCCGGCCTGGAGCGCAAGCGTTGGCGCGTTCGCCTGAGATCGACTTGTCCGCTGGAGCCGTACTCGACCACGCCGTGCCGACCGCGACTATCATGGCCGCACTCCTTCGAGGCCACGCCATGCGCCATCGCATCTGCCTTGTAGTGCTGCTGAGCTGCGGCATCGCCCACGCGGCCGAGCCCGAGCCTGCCTCGCGCCTGGATGCGGTGCTGCAGTCGGGTGTGCTGCGGGTCTGCACCACCGGCGACTATCGTCCTTACTCGCTGCTGCGCGCCGACGGGCAGTTCGAAGGCAGCGATATCGCTCTGGCGCAATCGCTGGCCGGCAGCCTGGACGCGCGCGTGGAGTTCGTCCGAACCAGTTGGCCGCAACTGATGGCCGACCTGCTCGCCGACCGCTGCGATATCGCGGTCGGCGGCATTTCGGTCACCTTGCAACGGCAGCGCCAGGCCAATTTCAGTGCGGTGCTGGATGTGGACGGCAAGATTCCGCTGGTGCGCTGCGCCGACCAGGCGCGTTACCGCAGCCTCGCGCAACTCAATCGCCCCGAGGTGCGTGTGATCGAACCGCCCGGCGGTACCAACGAGGCCTTCGCGCGCCAACAATTGCCGCGCGCGCACCTGCGCCTGTTCGCCGACAACACCACCATCTTCCAGGAGCTGCTGCAGCAACGCGCGGACGTGATGATCACCGACGCCTCCGAAGCACTCCACCAGCAGGCACGCCTGCCCGGCCTGTGCGCAATCGCACCGGAGCAGCCGCTGCAATACGGCGAAAAAGCCTTCCTGCTACCGCGCAACGATCACGCCTGGAAAGCCTATGTCGATCAGTGGCTGCACCTGAGCAAGGCCAGCGGCGAGTACGCGCGCATCGTTGACACCTGGCGTGCACCGCGCAAGGAATCCACGACGGCGCCGTGACGGGAATCGGGAATCGGGAATTGGGAATTGGGAATTGGGAATTGGGAATTGGGAATTGGGAATCGCAACAGCATCAAGCGCATCGCGACATTTCGATATAGCGCCCTCCGATTCCCCATTCCCCATTCCCGATTCCCGATTCCCGCGGCGCACAGCGCCGCCCTCAGACAATCTTGGTCCGCCGCCACCAGCGCGAGACCTGCTCTTCGCGGATCAGCGTGAACAGCCCGGCGCCCAGAATCAGCGCGATGCCGACCGCCATCGGCCAGTCCAGGTGGTCGTGGAACAGCAGGTAGCCGAAGGCGATCGCCCACAGCATCTGGCTGTATTGCGTTGGCGCAACCACACTCACCGGCGCCATGCGCGTGGCATACATCAGGCAGATCGCCGCCAGGCCGGCAAGCAGGCCATAGCCCGCCAACAGGCCCCACTGAGACAGCGTGGGCCAGACAAAGGTCGGCAACATCATGATCCCGCCCATCACCAACGGGCCGATCACCCCGGCGCCGTACAGGGTCAGGCGTTTTTCGCTGTGGCCGGCCATGCGCAGGGTGATGACCGAGATGGCGCCGACCAGGCCGCACACGATCGCGGCCACATGCCCATGGGTGAGATGGCGAAAGCCCGGGCGCAGCACGATCAACACGCCGATGAAGCCCACGATCACCGCCGACCAGCGCCGCCAGTGCACCTCTTCCTTGAGGAACACCACCGACAGCACGGTGACGAAGATCGGCATCAGGAAGATCAGCGCGAATGCCTCGGCCATCGGCAAGGTGGTGAACGCAATCACCGAGGTCAGATTGCCGATGGCGCCGGTAAGCGCACGCAACAGCCACAGGCTGGGTTGCTTGGCCATCACCAGTTCGCGCAACCGGTCGTCCGGCTTCTTCAGGAATGGCACGGCCACCAGCATCAGCAAGGCGCCGAGAAACAGCACTTCGTAGACCGGCAGCGTGCCTTCCAGCAGCTTCACGAACGCATCGCTGATCGAATAGGCCGCATAGCAGGCAAACCCCAACAACACACCCTTCAGCATTGCCGATCCTCCACGGTTGGCGCCAATCGGACACCATGTCGACGGGGCGGTGCGCAGTATGCGGTGCGGCGTGCGCCAGAGGAATCGGCGCAGGTCCGGGCACCGCGCTCATGCACTGCCACCGGCACCGCCGCACACGGCCGGGCTGGCCACCGCGTTGCAGAACGGCCGCGCCGCCCCGCCGGCGTGCAGGTCATGCATTGGATGCCCATGCGCGGTGGGTCGGTTACGATGCCGGTCCATCCCTTGTAATGGCGACGCGCGTCACGCGCGCCGACCCCAGACCAGCGACCCGTGCCCCACTACTCCGGCCCACTCCTCACCTGCTCCGATGCCCAGGCACTGCTTGCCGCGCGCGGCAGTGGCCTGATCCAATGGACCGGCTCGCTGGACCTGGGCCGCAGCACCGGCATCGCCCAGCTGGACGCGCAGACCTGGCAGTGGCGTGGCCGGGGTTACCCGTATCCGGGCAAGCTCAAGGAGCGCACGCTGTACTTCTGGGACGGTGACGACTTCGCCCCGATCTCGCGCTTCGGCGGTGCGTTGATCAAGCTGGTCCCCACCGAATGGGGCGCGCCGACCTTCGAGATCGATGGCATCAAGATGCTGCCCTCGGCGCAGCTGTCGCCGTTCGAGGATGCGCGCCGCAAGGTGGCGCTGGTCGATCCGCGCGGCAAGGTCGTGCTGGATACCTGTGGCGGGCTGGGCTACTTCGCCGCCTGCTGCCTGGAGGCCGGGGTGGCGCAGCTGCAGTCGTTCGAGAAGAATGCCGACGTGCTGTGGCTGCGCACGCTCAATCCGTGGTCGCCGGATCCGGACGATGCCGCCCACGGCGGGCGTCTGCAGCTGACCCAGGCGGATATCTCGCAGCACATCGCCACGCTGGCTGACGGTGCGTTCGACGCCATCCTGCATGACCCGCCGCGTTTCGGCATCGCCGGCGAGCTGTACTCGCAGCTGTTCTACGACCAGCTTGCGCGGGTGTTGCGGCGTGGCGGGCGCCTGTTCCATTACACCGGCGCGCCCAACCGGCTCACCAGCGGGCGCGATGTGCCCAACGAGGTGAGCAAGCGCCTGAGCAAGGCCGGCTTCAGCACGCAACTGGCGCTGGATGGCGTGCTGGCAACGCTGCCGGCGCGGCGCTGATCGCACGCGTCTTGCGGCAACTGAAACGCGCGGTCAACAGCGGCCAGCCATCCGGCGATACTGTGCGCCAAACTGCGTTACAGCAGACACAGGCCGCGTAGAGTATCGGCTAGCCATGCGCGGAGCGCATCGCGTCTGCCACCCGCATCAGGCCTGCAAACGGATCTGCGATACTGCACTGCCCACGACAAGGACGTTGCATGCGCATCCACCTTACGACCTGGTTGCTCTCCGCGCTGTTGACGACGACGGGCGCGCCAGTCCACGCGCAGACCGCGCCGCAAACACCGTCACCCTCGCAGCCCATGTCCGACGTCACCGCCCGCCATCCGGTGACCACCGCCATCCTGGCCGGGCGCACGATTCGCCTGGGCGAACACGCCGGCAAGTGCGCGCTGCTGCGCGATGATGAAGTGTTCCCGCTGGACATCGGCGCACCGTGCTACTTCAGCATCAATCGCGAGCATGGCGCCCAGGTGCATCACTTCAACGGCAGCGATATCGTGCTCGTGCAACACGCCCACCCCCGGGCGGAGCCGGGCTGGGACATTAAACTGTACGGGCCGATCTGCGCATTCGAAGCGCAGGCCGTGCGCGAGGTGGGTGGCGTGCTGGAACCGGGCAGCGTCGCCAATTCCTGGCACTGCGACCCCACCGTGGGCGCCGATCAGAAGCAGTTCGTCTACAGCTACGACACCTGGCCCAGGCGCGAGACGCAGACGCCATCGCGCAAGCAAAAGCAAACGCAGCCCTGATTGCCGCATGACGCGCAGGTGTCGATCGGCGCAGGCGGTACCACCGCTTTGCGACCCGTTTGCTGATCAACACCGTGTACTGACCAGCGGCTCGCCGCACGCGGGCGCAGCCGCGTCGTCGTCGACAGTGCGGCACCGCAGTTGCGTATGCCGTGGAGCACCGCGCAGGTCATCGCCGGCCGCGTCTGTGCGCCGTCCAGGCAACGTAGGCGAACCAGGCGATGACCGCCAACGGCACACTGGTCAGTAACGCATCCCAGCCGATGGCGATCCAGAACCGCTGCGGGTCTGCATCCGCATGGAAGATCCTGGTCGGCCGGCCGCGGATGACGCTGATATAGCGCCCCGTGACGATCGCCTCCAGCAACAGCCACAGCCGCATGCAGCAGGCGATCGCCACGACAACGGCCCCCCCGCCGATGATCCATTCATGGATCCGGGATGCTGCTGGCGCTGGCGCAGGTGGCGGTGATTTGGGCCGTTTTTTTTTCACGCAGGCATCGGTTCGCTGGAGGCGGCGCAGTGTACGCCCATGGGTGTCGGGCGATCGCGGGCAGAGCCTGGTGACCGCTGCCACGCACCACCGCGCGCACTGCAGTTAGTGCATCAGCGAGCGCTGCGGCAGCCAGGCCGCAGGCGCCCTCATCCACGCGTCAACATACCGCCCACTGATCGCGCCCGGCGGTCTTGGCGGCGTACAGGGCAAGATCGGCCTGCCCCAGCAGCACATCCAGCCCGGTTCCTGCAGTCACGCTCACCGCGCCCATGCAGAAGCGCACCGGCTGGTCGGTGGGCAGGCCGGCGATCTCGATCGCGGCCACTGCATTACGCAGCCGCGTAAACACGGCAGGAATCTCTTCTGCGCTGCAGCCCGGCAGCACCAGCAGGAATTCCTCCCCGCCCAGCCGTCCCAGGCGATCCTGCGTCCGCAGCGCCAGCCTGGAGGCGCAGGCAAGCGCCTTGAGCACGGCATCGCCGGCAGCGTGCCCGTGCACGTCGTTGATCAGCTTGAAGTGGTCCAGGTCGATCAATGCCAGCATGCACGGCACCTGCGAGCGCACCGATTGCTCGACCTGCTGCTGCGCCTCGGCGCGAATGGCGCGGCGGTTGGGCAGGCCGGTGAGCTCGTCGCGCATCGCCAGCCGCGAGAGTTGCCGCCGATGGCACGCACCGAAGGCCAGCACCACCAACGCACCCAGCAACAACAGGCAGGCCGCACACAGGGCGATCCACAGGGCGCGTTGACCGGCTTCGCGGGCCTGCAAGGCCAGTTGCGCGGTCTCGCTGCGCCGGCGCAGCTCGGCGGTTTCGGCGCCACGGCGCGCGTCTTCGTAACGCGCCTGCAGGCGCAGCATCACGGTGTCGCGCTGGCGATCCAGGCTTTGCGCGCGCAGCGTGTTGGCGCGTTGCAGTTCTTGGTATGCCTCGGCATGACGCCCCTCCGCTGCCAGTGCCTGGGCAATGGCATCGAGCAGCTTCGCGCGCCGTCCCAGCGACAGGTGGGGGTCGTCCGCCGCCTTGGCCGCGACGATCTCCACGCCGAGGCTGCCGGACTTGAGCGCGGTCAATGCCTGCAGCAACACCGCATGGCAGGCGGCCACCCGGCCGACATTGCCCTGGCGTTGCATCAACGGCAGTGCCTCGCGCGCCATTGCCAATGCCGCGGTGGCATCGCCGGCTTCGATCAGGACCTCGCTGCCGCTGGTCAATGCCGCGGCCACACCGGCCTGATCGCCCAGCTCGCGACTGAGCGCCAGCGCGCGCTTGAAATGCAGCAACGCCGCGTCCGGCTGCTGCGCTGCCAGCGACGTGCCGTACTCGTATTCGATCAGGCTGCGCTGAAAGCGTGCCGGCTGGCCGCGCAGGCGCTCCAGGGCGCGCTGCAGGTAGTCTTCGGCGTCGTTGTCCTCGGTCGAGCGGCCACCCACGCGGCTGGCCAGCGAGCCGAGCTGGGTCAAGGCATCCAGCTCCAGGCCCAGGCTGTGTTCGCGCACTGCGCACTGGTAGCTGGCCTGTGCGGCGTTCCAGGCCTCGTCGCTGCTGCCGGAGGCGAGCATGCTCCACATGTCGACCGCCTCGACCTCGCACAGCAGATCGTTGCGCCCCAGCGCACGCGCCTGCTGACGCAGCGCTTCCAGCCGCGCCAGCATGCCGCGGTTGGGACTCTCGCGCACATCGCTGAGCGCCTGCACGATCGCCAGCCACAGCTGCGCCTGCGCCGTGTTGCCACGCACGTTCGTCAACATCGCACGCGCCTGGGCCAGGGCCGCCTGGCGGCGCTCGCTCTCTTCCAGGGAAATCAGCACGCGCGCCTGCGCCAGCAAGGCCCAAAACTGCGCGTCGGCATCGCCATCGCTGCGGGCACGCTGCAACGCGGCCTGGGCGACCTGCAGGGCGGCCCTGGGATCGTCGATCGTGGCGGTTTCGATGCGCTTCCATGGCTGCGGCTGCGCCCACAGCGTCGCACTGCACAGCATCGCGGCCATCGCAACGACCATGCGCCGCCAGCGCGGCGTCGCGCCGCTCATCGGGCCCTCACGGCGACGACAAGCCACACCGCATGGCTGCCGTGGACGGGACATGCCGCCCGCCCCGTATCGGGTTTGCTGGTTGCTGCAGCACTGAAGCTCTCCCGTGGCTGGCTGGCTGGCGGTGGAATCGGAGCGACGTCGGCGTCTGCCTGACGCCGCGATGCAAACACACGGTCATGATGACTGGCGAGCGCGGCAGGTCATGTGATCGCCACGCATTGCGCCAGGATCGTTAGCGGCCTGCAGGCTGCGGGCTTGAATCGGCCTGCAGCTCGTGCCGGTGGCGACCGGCGGCCGGGCGCGTTGCGAAACGCCTGCGACCCGGCAGGCTGGCCGCAGCCGCCCTGCTGCACTCGCCGGATGCGGCCCGGCGACAGCCACGTAAACTGCCGCACGGCACCTGCCGCCCCCACCGATCCTGGAGACGCCGTGACATCCCGCCTGCCCCGCCTGCTCACGCTGCTTGCCGTCGCCTTGCTGTCGGCCTGCGCCACCCAGGCGCCGCGCGCGCCACAGCGCTCGCCGGACGCGGTCAAGGCCGACATCGCCCGGCGCCTGCCGACCACGCTGACCGATCGCGCCGGCTGGGCCGACGATGTGTACGTGGCGCTGTCCTCGCAGGGGCTGGACACCAGCGCCGAGGACATCTGCGCGGTGCTGGCGGTGACCGAGCAGGAGTCGACCTACCAGGCCAACCCGGTCGTGCCCAATCTCGGCAGGATTTCGCGCGCGGAGATCGACCGCCGTGCCAGCGCGCATCACATCCCCGGCTTCATGGTCGATGCCGCCTTGCGCATCGCCTCGCCCGATGGCCGCAGCTATGCCACGCGCATTGCCAGCGCGCGCACCGAACAGGAGCTGAGCCGCATCTTCGAAGACTTCACCGGCAGCGTGCCGCTGGGCGCGCGTCTGTTCGACGGGCTCAATCCGGTGCATACCGCCGGGCCGATGCAGGTCAGCATCGCGTTTGCCGAGCAGCACGCCGAGCGCTATCCGTATCCGCCTGGCGACTCGATCCGCCACGAGGTCTTCAGCCGTCGCGGCGGGCTGTGGTTCGGCACCCGGCACCTGCTCGGCTACCCGGCCAGTTACGACGCGCTGCTGTACCGCTTTGCCGACTTCAACGCCGGCTGGTACGCCAGCCGCAATGCCGCGTTCCAGGCAGCACTGAGCAAGGCCAGCGGGATCGCATTGACCCTGGACGGCGACCTGCTGACGCCCGGCGCCAGCCTGGATGCGCCCGGCGCCACCGAACGCGCCGCACGCGCCCTGGGCAGCCAGCTGGCGATGAGTGACCGTCAGCTCCGCCGTGCCCTGGAGACCGGCAACTCCATCGATTTCCAGGACACCGAGCTGTATCGCCAGGTGTTCGCGCTGGCCGAGCGCAGCGCCGGCAAACCGCTGCCACGGGCGGTACTGCCCGGCATCACCCTGGACAGCCCCAAGATCACCCGCACCCTCACCACCGCCTGGTTCGCGCAGCGGGTCAATGCGCGCTGGAAGCGGTGTATGGGCAAGTAGTCGCCGGTGCCGCAGGGCGAGCGGCACCTGGGGCGCCACGCCTGGCATCTTCGTTCCACGGCAAGGCACGACGTTTGGCAGGGTCGCATGCCCTGCCCGCACACGTAGCATGCGAGGTTGCACCGCCGTTGTCGGCGCGCACCCTTTTGATGAGGTCCACATGCCCACACCGTTGCCGTTGCGCCACCTGCTCGCTGCCCTGATGACCGCCCTGCTGCCCGCGGTGGCCAGCGCGCAGGCACCGGGCGTGACCGAGGCCGACTACGCCCGTGCCGAGCGCCTGATCTACTACGCCGCGCAGCCCCTGGTCGACCATGCGGCCATGCGCGTAACCTGGCCGGATGCCACCCATGTGGTCTACGTCGACCACGATGCCAAGGGCGACCGCCTGCTGCAGCTGGACACCGCCACCGGCAAGACCGCGCCGCTGTTCAAGCCCGCGGCGCTGGCCACCGCGCTCAACACCCTGCTCAAGACCGGTGACAAGCCGCTCAAGGCCGCCACCCTGGCGCCCAAGGTCAGCCTCAGCGCCGATGGCCGCTACCGCTTGAGCGTGCGCGACACCGCGGTGCTGTGCGATGCGCGCGCCCGGTGCAGCAAGCTGTTCACGGCCGCCAAACCCGAACCGGGCGTGCTGTCGCCCGACAAGACCCGCGAAGCGTTCATTCGCAACTGGAACCTGTGGGTGCGCGAGCTGGCCAGCGGCAAGGAGACCCAGCTCACCCGCGACGGCGTGGAAAACTTCGGCTACGCCACCGACAACGCCGGCTGGCAGCACAGCGACAACGCCATCGTTGCGTGGTCGCCGGACTCGCGCAAGATCGCCACCTTCCAGCAGGACCAGCGCAAGACCGGCGACATGTACCTGGTCAGCACCAAGCTCGGGCATCCGGAACTGCAGTCCTGGAAATACCCGATGGCCGGCGACAAGGACGTGACCATGATCGAGCGCGTGATCATCGACGTGCCCAGCGCCAGCGTGGTGCGGCTGAAGATGCCCGCCGACCAGCACCGCTCCACGCTGTGCGACGACGTGAGCTGCTCGCCGGGCCTGTGGGACGACGTGAAGTGGGCGCCGGACAGCAAGACCCTGGCATTCGCCTCGACCTCGCGCTTCCACAAGCAAGTGTGGCTGCGCATTGCCGATGCCGGCACCGGCGCCGTGCGCACTGCCTTCGACGAAACCGCCAAGACCTATTACGAAAGTGGCCAGGTCGCCGCCAACTGGGCCTACCTGCCCGGCAGCAACGAGGCGGTGTGGTTCTCCGAGCGCAGCGATTGGGGCCAGCTGTATCTCTACGACCTGGCCACCGGCAAACCCAAGCGCGCGATCACCAGCGGCGAAGGCAACGTCACCGAACTGCTGCGCGTGGACCCGGTGACGCGCACTGCGTGGTTTGTCGGCGTGGGCCGCACGCCGGGCGTGGACCCGTATTACCAGCAGCTGTGGAAGGTGAGCCTGGACGGCGGCGAGCCGGTGCTGCTCACGCCCGAGGTCGCCGACCACAGCATCGCGCTGTCGCCCGATGGCAAGCGCTTCGTTGACACCTATTCCACTTCCGTCACGCCGCCGGTGAGCGTGCTGCGCGATGCCGCCGACGGGCGCACGCTCAGCACCATCGCCACCGCCGACATCAGCCGCCTGAAGGCCGCCGGCTGGGTGCCGCCGGAGCCGATCACGGTCAAGGCGCGCGATGGCAAGACCACGCTGTACGGGCTGATGTTCAAGCCGACGAACTTCGATCCCGCGCGCAAGTACCCGGTGATCGACTACGTCTACCCCGGCCCGCAGACCGGCTCGGTGCGCGGCCGCAGCTTCCTGGCCGGCCATGGCGACAACCAGTCGCTGGCCGAACTGGGCTTCATCGTGATCGCCATCGATGGCATGGGCACGCCGTGGCGCTCCAAGACCTTCCACGACACCTGGTACGCCAACATGGGCGACAACACCCTGCCCGACCAGGTGGCCGCGGTGAAGGAACTCGGCCAGCGCTACCCGTGGTTCGACACCAGCCGCGTCGGCATCTGGGGGCATTCGGGCGGCGGCAATGCGTCCACCGCCGCGATGCTGCGCTACCCGGAACTGTTCAAGGTGGCCTGGTCGGAAAGCGGCAACCACGACAACCGCGGCTACGAGGACGACTGGGCCGAGAAGTATCACGGCGAGCACATCGTCAACAAGGACGGCACCTCCAACTACGACGACCAGGCCAACGCCACCCGCGCCAGCAAGCTCAAGGGCAAGCTGATGCTGGTGCACGGCACGCTGGACGACAACGTGCCGCCGTATCTGACCTTGCTGGTCGCCGATGCGCTGATCAAGGCCAACAAGGACTTCGACATGCTGATGCTGCCCAACGCCAAACACGGCTACGGCGAGCTCACCCCCTACGTCGCCCGCCGCCGCTGGGACTACTTCGTGCAGCACCTGCTCGGCGCCACCCCGCCGGCGCAGTATCAGATGAAGCCGATGCCGGAGAAGTAGGCGACGCTGGACGCGGCATCGTCGGCCATCGACGGTGCCGCGCTATCGCGCAGTTGAACCGGGAGTGCAGAGAAAGCGGCGACGCAGCCAGCCTGCGCCGTCGTGCAGCATCGGCCCTGGGCGCGACACCATGCCCCCCAGGAACCGTAGGAGCGGACCCGGCCGCGACGCCCTACCCGCACACGCAAACGTCGCAACATCGCATCGCAAAGATGCAGGCGCGCGCGCCACGGTTAACACAGCAAGCCGCATGCATCACCACCGGCACGCTAGATCATGCGCCCCCTCAGGCAACACCTGATGGAACGCCCCTCTTACTTCGCGGTCCCACCACCCAGCTGCTTGCTCAAGAACGCCAGCAAGCGCGTGTAGTACTCGCGTCGGTGCGCCTCGGTGTAGAAGCCGTGGCCCTCGTTGGGGAAGTACAGCGACTCCACCGGCACCCCCGCACCCTTCAACGCGCGTTCCATGGCCTTGGTATGTTCGATCGGCGCGCGCTCGTCCTTGCCGCCGGCCGCCAGAAACACCGGCACCTTGATCTGCTTGGCCAGCACCACCGGCGAGCGCGTAGCCAGGGTGTCACGTGCACCCAGCCAGTCGCCAGTCCAGTTCTTTGCCCAACGCGCGGAGCGCGCGGTGTCGCGGGCCATCATGTCCAGATCGTAGACGCCAACATAGCCAGCGGCGCAGCGGTACACCGCCGGCTCCTTGGCAACCCCCATCAGCGCAGCGTAACCACCGTAGCTGGCACCGTAGAGACAGATGCGCGAGGCATCGGCCACTCCCTGCGCGATAGCCCAGCGGGTGGCATCGGTGAGATCGTCCTGCATGCGCCCACCCCACTCCCTGGCGCCGGCCTGGGTGAAGGCACGCCCGTAATTGGCCGAGCCGCGGTAATTGACGCGCAGCACCGCGTAACCGGCTGCGGCCAGCAGCTGGGTGTCGTCGTCGAACTCCCATTTGTCGAAGATCCCGAACGGGCCACCATGCGGCATCACGATCAACGGCAGCGGCTTGCCTGCCTCGGCGTGCAGCGGCTGGGTCAGATAGCCGTGCAACTCCAGGCCATCGCGCGCCTTGAAGCTCACCTGCCTGGTCGCCGGCACGCCATCGGGCGGAAACCATTCGCGGCGACTGAACACCCGGTCGGCCTTCTTGCCGACCGTGTCGAACAAATAATAATCGCCGTTGTTGCGATCGCTCCACACATACACCAGCACCAGGCGACGGTCGCGGGTGGCCGAGGTGATGTAGACCGCATTGCCGTCGAAGGCTTTTTCCAGGCTGCGATAGAGCCTTGCCGTCGGCGACTTCTCGTCGAAGAAGCGATTGCGCACCCGGTCGCTCATGTAGGACGCACCGATCGGCGTGGTGCCATCCAGGTCGCGCAGGATCCGGTAGGGGTCGACGGTGTCGTCGTGCAACAACGGCGTGGACTTTCCGCTGGCCGGGTCCCATCCCACCAGCACATCGGTGCCGGTCGCCTGCTCCACTTGCAGGTAGGCCTGGCTGCCATCGGCCGCAAAGCCGAGCGGAAACGCACGATGCCCGCTGCTGGCGGCATCGTTGACCAACCGCCACGGCGCAGCATCGTCGTCGCGGTAATACAGCTTGCTGACGTTGGTCACATCGGCGCCGTTGGCAAAGCGGATGCGCCCCTGCTGGTCGGTCACGAAGTTCGCACGACGCACCGGCGATGTCGCCACGGTACTGCGCCGGCCGGTCAGGATATCCAGCTTGTCGATGCGGATGCTCGGGTCGCCGACGAACGGGATCGTGGACACCAGGATGTTGCGCGGATCACCGGGCAAGGTATCGAGCATGAACGTGCCAGGCTCCAGGTCCATCTTCAACTGCACGCCGTTGATCTCCGGATTGGTGCCATAGGGGCTGGCCAACAGGCGGCCATTCTTGCCATCGGCGTCGATGGCATGCAGTTGCCCGATCGCCATCGGCTCGTCGCGCGAGCCCAGCCGCTGCGCCATCGACACCACGATGCGGTCGTCGCTGGCCCACCAGAAATCGTCCACCACGCTGTTGGCGCCACCGGTGACTTTCGCGGTGGCCACCTTGTCCTGGCGCCGCACGATGCCCAGCACGGTGCGATCTTCCAGCGGCATGGTGAGCGCGAAATAGTCGCCCGTCGGCGAGATCTTGATCCGCTCGAACTGGTCGCTTTTGAGATAGGGCGTCAGATCCACCGGTTGCGGCGGCGTCTGCGCGCAAACCGATCCGGTGATTGCCATCGCCACCGCCAGTGCGGCAGTCGCCTTCCTCATCCAGTAATGCATTGCGACACTCCGCCTCTTCCTTGGTCCACCTATGGTGGCAAAGGCGGTAGGCGGCGTCCATCCTCTGGCGTGACGTTGGATGCGTGCACAGCGAGATGCCGCGTACCGCGCACGGCCGCCTGGCAATGCCTGGCCTGCCCTGATGTGCTCAGACACCGCTCCGTGTGCGCACACCCAGCAAGCCGATGCGCCGGAACCACATCTCCAGCGGCACCGTCACCAGCGGCGGCAACGCGGCCAGCAGGCTCAGCGCCCACGCCCACCACGGCCAGCGCAGCCGCAACGCGGCAAGCACGCTGACCACCACGTAAAACAGGAAGGCGCCGCCGTGCAGGCGACCGAACAGCCACACCACCGCCTCGGTGGTGTGGGTGCCGTACTTGAGCACCATGCCGACCAACAGCCCGGCCCAGGTCAGCCCTTCGAAAAAGGCGGCGGCGGCAAACAGCCGGCCGATCGGCGACAACGCAGAAGAAGCACGCATGCAACACTCCAGACGGACAGGGATTGCCGCGACGCGATGGCGGCGGCGACGCCCGCTGGCCACCGCATTCTACAGAGCGCATCGCGCACCAGCCGCCCGCCGTCGTTCCTGGCGATAATGGGCGCCCTTTGCATCACCTGCCGGCCTCCCATGCGCATCCTCCTCCTGCTCGCCGTGCTCGCACTGGCACTGCTGCCCGCAACGTCCATCGCAGTCCAGCTCCAGGACGGCGACCTGTTGTTCGTCACCGCCGCCCGCACCGGCCTGAGTGGCGCCATCGACGATGCCACCGCCAAACAGGACGCACCCAGCTTCGATCACGTGGCGCTACTCGCCCATGACGGCACGGAACAGGTGCTGCTGCATGCAGACGAACAAGGCTCGCGGCAGCAGCCCCTGCAGGCATTCGTCGAAGACGCCAATACCAGGCACCGGCAGATCCATGTGTACCGGCTGACGGAAGAACAGCGCAGCGCGATCCCCGGCGCCATCGCGCAGGCACGGCGCATGCTCGGCAAGCCTTACAACCAGACCTACGTGCAGGACGACAACAGTTATTACTGCTCGGACTTCATCGAGCGCGCCTTCCGCGCCCACCACGTGTTTGCGCTGCAACCGATGAACTTCCGGAACCTGCAGACCGGTCAGGTGTCGCCATACTGGACCGAGTTCTATCGCAGCAAGGGCATGGCCGTGCCGCAGGGCCTGCCCGGCACCAATCCGAACGATATGGCCAAGTCGGCGGCATTGCGCGTGGTAGGTCGTCTGCACTGAGCACGGGTGCTCCCGGGTTCTCGATGATTCCGCGGGCGCTTGGGTTCTTCGAGCATCGAGAACCTGGCAGCGGCCCGTGTTATACGTTGCCATGCCAGTCGCGTCTTCCGGCATTGCTGGCATCGTCGATGTCGGTACGCACCCAACGCGACAGAACCGGCACGCGCGGTCCGCCACGTATCGACAGCCAGCTCTCGTCTGCACCGCTGCAACGGCACCACGCTTCACCACATGCAGGAGGCTGTATTGAACAAGCTGTTATGGGCTGGATTGGCAGTATTGCTACTGACTGGCTGCGGCAAGGCACCACCGCCAGCACCCACACCCATTGCCAAAGCGACACCAGCAGCCACAGCGGATACGCCCGCTCACGCGCCTGCTAGCCAGCGTGGCGGTGGGCAACCGTATGAACTGGCCGATACGCAGGTCTGGGACGTGCCCGATCCGGCGACAGGCCGCACCTACCAGGTCTTCGTCGCGCTGCCACGCGGCTATGCGGACAATCCGCAGCGTCGTTACCCGGTGTTGTATGCCACCGATGGCGACTATGCGTTCCCGCTGGTCAAGCAGATCGCGCGGCGCTTGAACGGCGAAGGGCCAGCCATCGCCGATTTCATTCTGGTCGGGCTGTCCTACGCAGTTGGCGACGAGCCCATGCCGAGCCGCAGACGCGATTACACGCCCACCCCGGAAGATGGCCCGACCGCAGCGCCGGTTGCCACCCACGGCAAGAGCGCCGACTACATCCGCTACCTGCGCGATCGCGTGCTGCCGTTCGTCGCCAACCGCTACCGGACCGACGAACAGCGGCGCCTGTATCTGGGGCACTCGTACGGCGGCCTGCTGGGCACGCAGATCCTGTTGAGCACACCGGAGATGTTCGCCGGCTACATCCTGGGCAGCCCCTCGTACTGGTATGGCGAGCACGCGATGGTGGCGCAGGAAAACAGCTTTGCCGCGTCGCATACCGACCTGCCGGCGCAGGTGTACATGTACGTCGGCGAATACGAGCAGGTGCGCCACCACCAGAATTACGACATGGTCATCGACGCACAGAAGATGGCGCAGGCGCTGCGCGCGCGACACTATCCATCGTTGCATCTCGCGCTGGAGGTTCTCGATGACGAAGACCACTTGAGCGTCGCACCGCGCGGCATCACGCACGGGCTCAAGTCCTTGTTGCGCAGCAGCTCCTCACCGGGCGACACGCGCTGATCGACCCGGCAGTGCAACAGCGCTCATTCGCCAGCCGTATCGCAGTCGTGGCAGACGCCTCGTCCCGTTCAACCACCCGCTAGCAACCACCCACAGGCCCCCAACCCATGCACGCACCAACGCCGGCGGTTTCCAATAGCGCACTGACCACACACGGCCACGCGTCCCACCGCATTGCGCTGGGCGAGCGCAACGTCCTGCAGCCCGGCCGCCTACGCTGGCTGCGGGCGATCGGCTGGGCAGTCCTGCTGCTGGTGGCGGTCGCCACGCTGGCGCCCATGGCCGGCAGGGCCGTCGGCAGCCTGCTGCCCAAGGACTCCGGGCCGCTGCAACTGATTGCCAGCCTGGTCGGTATCGCGGTGGGCTTGGCGGTCTACGTGGTGGCGGTGCGCCTGGCCGAAGGACGGCGCGCCAGCGAGCTCGCACTACGCCCGATGTTGCCGCAGCTGAGCATTGGACTGTTGATCGGCGCGGCCATGTTCGCCGCGGTCATGGGCATCATGGCGCTGTTCGGGCTATACGACATCCAGGCGCTTGGCCCGGCGCCGGCCTGGACGGCGGTGCGCAAGGCCTTGCAGGCCGGGGTGATCGAAGAGCTGTTGTTCCGCGCCATCTTTCTGCGCCTGGTATGGCGCGCGTTCGGCCCGTGGGTGGCGTTTATCGCCTCTGCCGCGCTGTTCGGTTTCGGCCATATCGCCAACCCGCATGCAACGGCGTTTGCGGCGATTTGCATCGCACTGGAAGCAGGCATCCTGCTGGGCGCGTTCTATGCCTTGACCGGCCGCATCTGGATGTCGATCGGCGTGCATATCGCCTGGAACTTCACCCAGGGCTATCTGTTCGGCGCGGCGGTCTCCGGGACCGACATGGGCCCGGCCATTGCCCGCAGCACGGCAACGCCCGGATTTCCGCAATGGCTCACCGGCGGGGCCTTCGGCCCGGAAGCCTCGCTGCCCGGCGTGCTCATCTGCCTGGCGGTGGGTCTGTCGGTATTGTGGCTGGCGTGGCGCGCGGGCAGCTTTGCAAAGCAGCCCTGACCGGTCCTGGCGATGGCAACGCGCTGCCGCGCCCGCATGGCCAGGCAGCGCGCCGACACGGGCATGGCCTTGCCGGCTGCTGCCGCACGCCCGCACCACTACCCCGGCATGGATCGACCTGCACCTTCCCCCACGCGTCAGGCAACACCGCCCTCCCGCCAGGCAGGCACATCGCACTGGCACCGCCTTGCCATCGCGCAGACATCCGGCCTCCTAGGCTCTGGGCATCGACAACCCGACGCATGCCTGCCGGCTCCACATTGGCGCCAGGCAGCATGCTCCTGCAGAGGTGCACATGGCTTTGATCCACTCCCTCCTGATGAGCGCCGTCGCCGGCATGCGCTCGATGACCCCGCTGGCCGCAGTGGCCAACGCTGCGCGCACCGGCAAGCTCCCCGCCGACAACGGCGCGCCGGCACTGCTCGCCAATCCCCTTGCCTCGGCCGGCATGCTGGCGCTGGCCGGTGGTGAGTTGGCCGGCGACAAGATGAAAACCGCTCCCGACCGCATCGTGTTGCCCGGCATGATTGCTCGCATCGCCACCGGCGTCATCGTCGGCACCGCGCTGGCACCGCGCCATCAGCGCGGCGTGGCTGCCGTGCTGGGCGCGACCACCGCAGTGGCGGCCGCCTACCTTACCTTCAACGTGCGCATGCGCGCGATCGAACGCTATGGCCAGACCAGCACCGGTGTGGTCGAGGACGCGATCACGGTGGGCGCTGCGACGCTGATCATGCGCGACGCGGCAAAGCACTAGCCCAACACCCGGTGCCTGGGTCCGTCACCTGACGCAACCGCGTGCCGCGCCGCGGCGACGGTCACCCCACCGTCGCCCTGGCGCACCAACAGCACGCTGCCCGACAGCGCTGCGGCATGTCGCCGCAGCGCAGGCATCCGGGTCTAGACGGGCCGGTAGATCGCACAGAGCTTGTTGCCATCCGGGTCGCGCACGTAGGCCAGCCAGACCGCTCCCATGCGGCTCTCACGCTCGCCCGGCGGATCCTCGATGGACACCCCGCCTGCAGCCACGGCCGCGTCGTGGAAGGCCTGCACCTGCTCTGGCGAACTGCAGATGAAACCGACGGTGGCGCCGTTGCCGCTGGTCGCCGGTGCATCGTTGATCGGCTCGCTGACGGCGAAGGTG
This sequence comes from Xanthomonas sp. BRIP62415, assembly GCF_003993515.1. Lineage (NCBI taxonomy): Bacteria > Pseudomonadati > Pseudomonadota > Gammaproteobacteria > Lysobacterales > Lysobacteraceae > Xanthomonas > Xanthomonas sp. BRIP62415. The sequence continues at coordinate 223,094 of NZ_QEZH01000006.1, read as the reverse complement.
CTGCCGGCATGGCGATAGAACAGGCGCACATGGCCGGAGCCGGCAGTGTTGACCAGCGGCGCGGGAGCGCCGAAGACGCCGCCGAGCACCGCATCGTAGAACTGCCTGGATCGCGCAATATCGTTCGATCCCACCATCACATGATTCAGCACTGACCGCTCCTGTTGGTCACCAAGGCGCACAGCTTAGTGCACGCCATGCGGCAGTGCGCCCGAGCGCTGCGCCGTACAGCCGCCGGTTGCATCAGCCACCACGCCCATGCGGCGCCTGCAGATCCAGCAGCGGCCCCAGCGGCACGATGCCGGTGGGGTTGATCATGTCGTGGCTCTGGTAGTAATGGTGCTTGATGTGTTGGAAATTCACCGTCTCTGCGATCCCCGGCATCTGGTACAGCTCACGCAGGTAGCCGGAGAGCTGTGGATAGTCGGCAATGCGCCGCAGGTTGCATTTGAAGTGGCCCACGTACACCGCGTCGAATCGCACCAGCGTGGTGAACAGGCGCCAGTCCGCTTCGGTGAGCTGGTCGCCGCACAGGTAACGCTGCCGGCCCAGACGTGCATCGAGCCAATCCAGGCTTTCGAACAACGGCAGCACCGCCTCTTCGTACGCCGCCTGCGTGGTGGCGAAACCCGCCTTGTACACGCCGTTGTTGACGGTGTCGTACACGCGCGCATTGATCTCGTCGATCTGCTCGCGCAACGGTGCCGGATAGAAATCGCCTGCCGCAGCACCCACCTCGTCGAAGGCGCTGTTGAACATGCGGATGATGTCGGCCGACTCGTTGCTGACCACGGTATTGCGCTCGCGATCCCACAGCACCGGCACCGTCACGCGCCCGGTGTAACGCGGATCGGCATTGAGATACACCTCGTACAGGCGCTTGGCGTGGTGAACCGGATCGGCGATCACGCCCGGGCCAGGATCGAACGTCCAGCCCTGGTCGCGCATCAACCAGTTCACCACCGACACGTCGATCATCGCCTCCAGCCCTTTCAGGCGCCGGAAGATCAATGTGCGATGCGCCCACGGGCAGGCCAGCGACACATACAGGTGATAACGCCCGGGAGCGGCCTGAAAGCCGCCCTCCCCGTGCCGACCAGGGCTGCCATCGCGCGTCACCCAGTTGCGGAACTGCGATTGCGAGCGTTCGAAACGCCCGCCGCTCTTGTCGGTGTCGTACCAACTGTCCTGCCACTTGCCATCGACCAACAGGCCCATGCTGCATTCTCCGCTACACCAGTAGGCCGCAACCCTAGCCCAGCCGATTTGGAGAGTGCGTGAGCGGGCCTGCTGGCATGAGCAACCGCGACCAGCCATCTGCGCTGCAAGACCGGAGATCAACGACTGCAAGGCAATCGCGGCCCCTGCACCGCATGCGGCCGGCAACGCGCGCTATCTGGCAATCACCGACGTGCCGGACGGCACCATGTAGCAGGCCTGCGCTTTCTTGCACGCCTCTGCATTGAGTTCGGCGATCTGGCTGGCCAGATATTGTTCCGGGGTCAGCCCCATGCGATTGCGGTACGCATTGTCGGCATCGGCCCTGGCGACCTGCTCCTGTTCACGCTGCCGCTCGGCCGTGGTGGCCTCGACGAGCGTTTTGACCCGCTGCTGCTGGGCAGCGGTCAGGTTCATCTGCTGCAGGACATCCGGGTTGGGACGCGCGCGGCCCAAGGTGATGTTCTGGATCTCGATCGGCAGCTGCTGCTCCTTGACGAGGGCGCGAACGTTCTGCGTCACCGAATCGTCGATTTTTCTGGCGGTATCGGGATCGCTCATCATCTTGGTCATGTCATAGCGCTTGACTTGGTCGCGCACGATGGATGCGTATTGGCTGGCGACATTGTTCTTGAACCAATCCTGCCCGAACCTGGACAACAACAACGCCGGCGCGGTGATGCGATATTGAATCTGGGTGGAGAAGTCCAACAGGATATTGTCGCTGGACGAGAAATCGTCAAAAGCCACCTGCACCGTCTGTGGCGTCACATCCACATAGGTGACCGACGTGGTCAACCACGCATACGTCCGACCTGGCTCACGCACATCGTCCAGGCGAACGCCACCCTTGCCGAAGAACATCGGTTTATCCACCAACACGGCCTTCTGGCCCGGATCGGGCGAGACAACGGTACAGGCACAGAGCAAGCTGGCCAGCGCAGCGGCCAGCACGAACGTCTTCATCGATTTCCCCCTTGAGCGGTCGGGCGTCACTGCCGTTCCGGTGTGTTGCGAAGGTTACCTAAACTCCCGCGCATTGGCACCGGGGCCGCCCTCGCTCGAGGCTTCAACCACTGGCAGAACGCCAACTGCCTGCCATGACTGCGACGGTTCCCTCGCCACCTGCCGCGAGCGGCCGATCCAGCTGCGACACGACAGCGCACCCAAGTCCCGATCAAAACGTCCCTTGGCCGCCCTCCCCTCCGCCCCTCTCCATTGGCGCCAACCCATCACAATCGGCGAAAATAGCGGACGGCCGCACCACCGGCCAGCGGCGTGCCGTCCTCGTCCGCTGTACAAAGGCTCACCGTCCATTGCGCTCTCCTGTCGGCTGCCCGCCGCACTCGTCACGGCTTGCTGCCGTTCACTCCCGGATCCATCTTGAACACCAACGCCCCACTCCCGCCCGCCGACGACCTGCCCCTGACCGACCGCCTGCGCGCGGCGCTGGACCTGCTGGAGGCCATCGAGGCCGACCGCAGCGTGCTCGACACCCTGCCCGAGGCCGACCGCGTGCGCCTGCACCAGGTGGTGGCCAGGGTCTACCACCCCGAGCCCAAGGCGCGGCGGCAGCTGCTCAAGCAGCGCGAGCGCGAGCGGCACCAGGAGAAGGTGCGCAAGGCCGAGGCGCTGCTGGAGCAGCGCGGCATCCGCGCACTGCGGCGCAAACCGGTGTTCAGCACGCCGAACTTCTTCCCGCCGCATGCCGCCGGCCTGCACGACGCGCACAACGGCCAGAATGCCACTGCCGCACCGGAGCCCACGCATTCGCCGGAGTTGCGCCACTGCTACGTGTGCAAGCAGAAGTTCACCCAGCTGCATCACTTCTACGACCAGATGTGCCCGACCTGCGCCGAGCTGAACTACTTCAAGCGCACCGAAACCGCCGACCTGCGCGGACGCGTGGCGCTGCTGACCGGCGGCCGGGTCAAGATCGGATACCAGGCCGGTTTGAAGCTGCTGCGCGCCGGCGCTGAACTGATCGTCACCACGCGGTTTCCGCGCGATTCGGCCGCCCGCTATGCGCAGGAGCCGGACTTCAACGAGTGGGGCCATCGCCTGCAGGTGTTCGGCCTGGATCTGCGCCACACCCCCAGCGTGGAAGCGTTCTGCAGCCAGCTGCTGGCCACCCGCGACAGGCTGGACTTCATCATCAACAATGCCTGCCAGACCGTGCGCCGCCCGCCGCAGTTCTACGCGCACATGATGGCCGGCGAAACCGCCGCGCTGCATGAGTTGCCGGACATCGTGCGCAACCTGGTCGGCCATTACGAAGGCCTGCGCACGCCCGAACCACTGCGCGATGCCTCGGCGATGGCGCTGCCGGCAGTGCATGGCCGCGGCCTGGACGGCGCCGATGGCCTCACCCGCGCCGCCGAGCTGTCGCAGGTGGCGTTGCTGGACGACGAACTGGTTGGCCAGCAGCACCTGTTCCCGGAAGGACGGCTGGACCAGGACCTGCAGCAGGTGGACCTGCGCGGGCGCAACTCCTGGCGCCTGCTGATGGACGAAGTGCCCTCGGTGGAGCTGCTGGAGACCCAGCTGGTCAACGCCATCGCGCCCTTCATCATCAATGCGCGGCTGAAGCCGCTGATGCTGCGCACGCCCGAGCGCGACAAGCACATCGTCAACGTCTCGGCGATGGAAGGGCAGTTCTACCGCAACTTCAAGACCACCCGGCATCCGCATACCAACATGGCCAAGGCCGCGTTGAACATGATGACGCGCACCTCGGCGGCCGATTACCAGAACGACGGCATCCACATGAACAGCGTCGACACCGGCTGGGTCACCGACGAGGATCCGGCCGACATCGCCGCGCTCAAGGTCCAGCAGGAACGCTTTCACCCGCCGCTGGACATCGTCGATGGCGCCGCCCGCATCGTCGACCCGATCATCCACGGCGCCAACACCGGCGAGCATGTGTGGGGGCAGTTCCTCAAGGACTATGCGCCCACCGATTGGTGAGCGCTGTCTGCAGCCGGGGCTTCGCGTGATGCCGCCAGCGGCACGCAGCGCGCGCCGCTGCGATCATGCAACAGCAATCGCAACCGGCGCCCGCCGCAGATGTTGCGGCCATGTGCATAACGGCCGAGCTCCCTTTTCACCCCATTGACTGTGCCACCGCTAGCGTCAGGGTCAACCAACCGAGACGCACACATGACAGAGCACGGCAAGCCCAACCCGATCATCGACACCCTTTCCAACGTCATCGGCGCCATCCGTGCCGACGACGACATGCACGACCTGGCCCAGGCCCACGATGCGCTCGAACCCAAGGCCATCGAAAAGCTCACGCCGGCCGAAGCCCGGCAGCAGCCAACCATCGCCGATGCGGTCAAGAAGCTGCTGCAGGACCAGGGCAAGACCGCCGACCCCGAGGTGCTGGTACCCGGCGTCAAGCGCACCTCCCACACCCTGGAAACGCCTGCCGGCAATCTTTCTGCCTTCGTCTACACCCCGCAGGGCGGCACCGCACTGCCGGTCATCGTCTATTTCCACGGTGGTGGCTGGGTGATCGCCAATGCCGAGGTCTACGACGGCGGCGCGCGCGGGCTGGCCAAGGAAACCGGCGCCATCGTGGTCTCGGTCGACTATCGCCAGGCGCCCGAACACAAGTTCCCCGCCGCCTGGGACGACGCACTCGCCGCCTACGAATGGGTGCTGGCAAACGCGGCCAGCATCGGCGGCAATCCGCAGCGCGTTGCCCTTGCAGGCGAAAGCGCCGGCGGCAACCTGGCCATCGCCACGGCAGTGGCCGCACGTGACAAGGGGCTGCAGGCACCGACGCATATCCTGGCGGTGTACCCGGTTGGCCAGACCGGCAGCCTGCACACCGAGTCCTACATCGAAAACGCCATCGCCAAGCCCTTGAACAAGGCCATGATCGAATGGTTCGTGGGGCACCTGATCCGTAGCGACGCGGACAAGGCAGACACGCGCCTGGATCTGGTCAACGCCAACCTGCGCGGCCTGGCACCGGTGACGATCATCAACGCCACCATCGACCCGCTGCGCAGCGACGGCGCCAAGCTGGAAGACGCCCTCAAGGAGGCCAACGTACCGGTCGAGCGCGAGGTCTACACCGGCGTGACGCACGAGTTCTTCGGTTGTGCGGCAGTCGTTGCCAAGGCAAAGGCTGCGCAGGAGTATGCGGGCAAGCGGCTGCGTGAGTCGTTTCGCTAAGCAAGCCACGGCGCGTGGCACGCCGGTCGTGCCGCGCGACAGCAGGAACAGATAATGTTCAAACGAGGGCCGCCCTGGCAAACCAGGCGGCCCTCTTTTATTGGCCTCAGTTTGGGCGTTATAAAAACTCTTACTGTCGGGGCAGCGTATTGGCTCGCAGCCTGACTCGTACGCGGCACGATGTGACAAGCCCGGGACCAAAAGGACTACCGCAGCAACTCCTGCCGCAGCCATTGCATGTACGATCCAGCCAGGGGAGGCGTCGCGGTCAGACAAGGAGTTCGTCATGAGTGAAATCCACTCCAAACGTGCAGTTGCCTATGCGCAGGTCAGGCGCGCACTGCAGTCCGGGCGGTATCCGCCCGGTCAGCGCATCGACCCGGCAAAGCTGGCCACCGAGTTGAAGATCAGCTCCACGCCAGTTCGCTTTGCGCTGTATCGCCTGGTCGGCGAAGGCCTGCTCATCGATCACGCACGCTATGGCTTTCAGGTACCGCTGCTCACCGAGGTCGCGTTGCGAGACCTGTACGACTGGATGGAGCGCCTGTTGCGGATGGCCTGCGATATCGGCGTTGCATTGGTGCCGCATGCCCCTGGCGAGCCAGAATCCACCAGTGCAGCGGCAGACGTGGTCAAGCAGACCTGGAAGCTCTTCGATGCCATCGCCCGTGCCACCGCGCACTGGTCGCTGCACCACGCGGTCAGGCAGACCAATGACAAGCTGGCCCCGGTGCGACGTGCCAAACACGGCCTGCTCGACGGGCTCGATGAAGAACTGGCAGAGCTCACGCTGCACTGGCAGCAGCGTGAACTTGCGGCGCTGCAAACAGCGTTGCATGCCTATCACGTACGCCGCATCCAGGCCGTGCCGCGCATCGTGGCGGTCATGCATGAGCGCAGCCGTCAGGTTTGACAGCTCGGCGCTGACTGTCGCCAGCGCTACGCCTCGCAAGATCCACATGCTGTGCTGGCGCACCGCCGGCAGCGTGCATCTGATGTGGAATGAATGGCGCGATGCGACGCCACCGGCCAAGGTTGCACGGTCATCTTCGATGGCGGTCACACAGTGCATTTAATCATGACGGTGTTACGACTTAATCATTTGAAAATCAATACACCTGTTTCCTAACTTGTCTGTGTCATGGATCCCCATGGCACAACCAGGAGACAGCGATGAACATCAATGACACCACCCACAGCGATGCATCCAGCGAGATCACGGTGCTTGGCGTTGCCAGCACCGACACCAAGGGCGGCCCGCTCGCTGGCGAAGAAATCGGCGGCTTCAATGTGCCGGGCATTTCCGAAGAGTGAACCCGAGGCGTGCCTGAGCGCACGCCTCTTCCACCAGGAGTAGAGACCATGGATACCAGCAACAACGACGCGCACACCACGACGTCTGGCCAGGATCTCATCGTGCTTGGCATCGCAAGCCTGGACACACAGGGCGGGCCATTGGCAGGCGAAGAAATGGGTGGCATCACCACGCTGGGCATCAGCCAGGACTAGGCACTGCCAACGCGCGGCAGTCGCCACTCGGCCGTACATGCCGGTGGGCAACTTCCCAGGCCACGGGGCGCACTGCAACGGTGCGCCCCTTCTCTCTCTCAAGGACAGCGCCATGCAACGCTACACATTGCGCGACGACCTAGCGTTCTGCCGCATTGGCGAGCGCCTGGTGTTCCTGGATATCGGCAACGACCGCTACTTCCGCCTGCCGGAGGCACTGGAGCACTCCCTGCTCACCTATCTGGCGCAAGACCCGGTGTCGGACCTGGAGATCAACGACCTTGTCGAACGGGGACTGCTGGTGGAACGGTCGCAAGCGACCGTAGGCCCGCAGCCTTCCGTCATACCTGTTGCGCGTAGTGCGATGGAAATGCCCGTGCCGGCGCGACGACCACAGCTGCTTGAAAAACTCGAGGTACTGGCACTTGTGCTGTCCACACGCCTGGCATTGAAGCGCAACCCGCTTGGCAGGGTCCTTGGCAGCCTCTCCGCTGCAGCACAGCCTCGGGGGATGCAGCAACGCCCGCTCGCCGAACTCGAGCAACGGCTCACCGATGCGGCATCCGTCTTCCGGCGCGCACGCGTGTGGGTGCCGGTCGAGATGCGCTGCCTGCTCGATTCAGTCGCACTGGCAAGATTCCTGCGTCGGCGCCAGCTCGACGCCCAGGTTGTCTTCGGCGTCGCACTCGATCCGTTTTCGGCCCATTGCTGGGTCCAGACAGGCGATCTGGTCCTGAACGACACGGTCGGCAACGTCCATGCGCATACCCCCATCCGGGTGGTGTGATGTACCGCTACATCGCCTTGTTCAACCATGCGCAGGCACACCGCGATGGCGACCGCGCCGCTGTCGATGCGTCGTTGCGACAGATCGGGTTACAGCTACGGCAACGCGCTGGGCATATCGATCTGTATGCATCACACGACACGCCCGTGCTCGACCTGCCTGGTGGTGGCGCACTGATCGGCCATGTCTTTTCGCAGCGCAACAATGCCCCCTTGCTGGACGGCGCATCGCTGCATGCGTTGTCCGCAGCACAGCGGACGCGGCACCTGATCGAGACGCACTGGGGCGAGTACCTGCTGTTGCATGCACCGCACGCGGACCCGAGCGCCATCACCGTCATGCGCGAGCCTTCCGGCGGCGTGGCATGCGTCTACGGGCTACAGCATGGCTTCATCACCTCAGACATCTCGATCGCCACGCATGCGGGTGTGTACACGCGTGAGATCGACTGGGACGCCATCGCCCATCATCTGCACTACCCGCACCTCAAGACCGAGCGCACCGGGCTTGTCGGCGTACGCGAATTGCTGCCGGGCAGCCAGCTGTGTCTGCAGCCCGACCGCAGCAGTGTCGAACACGTCTGGAACCCCTGGGATTTCGTCGCGGCCTCTCGGCGCCGGCACGACCCACTCGACGCACAGGCGCAGCTGCGTCAGGCGGTGGCCTCGAGCGTCACCTGTTGGGCGCAGACCGATGCGTCCGTGCTGCTGGAACTCTCTGGCGGCCTGGACTCTTCCATCCTCGCCGCATGCCTGAAAGACACCGCCGCGCGCGTTGCGTGCTGCAATCTGGTCACGCCGGTGCCTGGCGCCGACGAGCGGCACTATGCCCGGCAGATGAGCGATCTGTTGGGCACCGAGCTGATCGTGCGCACCCTGGGACTCGACGCTGCACCGGTCGATTTCGCACCGCCGGCACATGCGGTCGCGCCCAGCACCTGGTTTCTGCAGCATGCCTCCAATGCGCTGAAAGAAGCGATCGGCACGCAGCTGGCCATCACCAGCTTCTTTTCCGGCGGCGGTGGCGACACCGTGTTCTGCAACACCAGAACTGCCGCGCCCGCCGCAGATGCCTTCCGTGCAGGCGGCCTGCGCGCCGGCGTCAGCGCAGTCCATGCGCTTGCCGAGCTGCATCAATGCACGCTCTGGAAAGCAGGCAGGCTGACGATCAAGAAACTCCGCGCCAAGGCCGGGCCGCCGCGCACGCCGGAGCGATCGTTCCTGCCAGGCACGCATGCTGCGGTTCCATTGCAATCGCATCCCTGGTTCGATGCCCCACCCGACAGCCTGCCCGGCGACCGCGAACGTATCTTTGATCTGGCCGGCACCCAGGTGTTCCGCGACGGACTGGCGCGCAGTGCGTCGTGGCACCTGCGCATGCCGCTGCTGTCGCAACCGGTGGTAGAAGCCTGCCTGACAGTGCCGAGCTGGATGTGGATCGCTGGTGGCCGCAATCGCGCCGTGGCACGCGATGCGTTTGCGGATGTGCTGCCTGCACAGATCCTGCACCGCCGCAGCAAAGGCACCTTCATGAACTACTCCGGCGCGGTCTATCGTCGGGGCAGGCAGCAGATCCGCGATTATCTGCTGCAGGGTCGGCTTGCAGGCCAGGGCCTGCTGGATGCCGATGCCCTGCGCCACCATTTCGACCACACATTGGCCGACGGCGACCACAGCGTCATGCGCATCTTCGACCTGTGTGCGGTCGAGAACTGGGTCCGTCATCAGGGCTGATATTGCCTGCGCTGCATAGATGCGTGCCGCCCGCATGCCAACGTGCCACGCGTCAGCCGCACCACCCACACTAGTTGCCACGCGCCGGCAGTGCCGCCTTGATTGCACGCCAGCGCGCGTACTGCACGGCCTTTTCCGGTGCAGGGTCCTGGTAATCCTGCAACCAGAAGCGGAACCAGTCGACGTTGCGCGCATACACGGCCAACTTGTGCCGGGGCTGGAACTTCTGGTGCGGCTCGTTCGCAAACACGTACAACTCGGCGCGTTGCGCACGCAGCAGTGGAATCAGGTAATCCAGCGCGTACAGATACTCCTGCTCGGAATGCTGGAACAGGATGGGCGCGCGAATCCGCTCTAGCTTGAACGCTGGCGACAGCGCCTTCCACCGCTCGGGCGTCTGCTCCGGTGCACCCAGGCCCCACATCTCGCGCAGCCCCTTGAGGAAGGGTTCGCCCTTCATGCTGCCGAACAGGTAGTACGACGGCGACACCACCGGGTTGGCCACCGAAGCGGCGGCCAGCAGGTTCGACTCGGTCGCCGTCCACAAGGTCACCGCACCGCCGAAGCTCAGCCCGCCCATGCCCACCCGCGTGCGATCGATGCCCGCCTGCGACGACAGCAAGGCCACCGCGCTTTCCACCGCCGCCAGTCCTTCGCCGTGCCGTTCCACCGCATCCATGGTGTAGCCGGGCAATTGATTGATGCACAGCGCTGCGATGCCCACCTGCGCCAACGCGGCCAGCGGCCACTCATCGCCCACGCCACCGCGCACGAAGCCCGGGCAGCTGTAGTAGGTGACGAACAATGGCAGCTTGTCCGCGCCGGTACCGTGTGCCGCAAAGAACTGCCCGCTGTAGCGCCGCCCGCGGGTATCGGTCCACTGCAACAGGCGCGCGGGCGTCGCGTTTGCCATGTCCACCGCCAACGCCGCATTGGGGTCGAACAGGACGCCGCGCGTGCCGCCGTCCAGCGCGATGCGTTCCAGACGTGGCGGGCGGTCGGCATCGGCCGTCACGCAGACCAGTGCCGTGGCCGATGCGCCACAGTGTGCCGATGGATCGCGCCCGCCATTGATCAACCCGCCGCCCTGCACCACCAGCTGCACCTGGCCGCTGGCCGGGTCCCAGCGATGGATGGATTGTGCAAGCCCCAAGGCAGGATCTGTGATGGTGAAGAGCACCTCCGTGCTCCCGGGGCGCCACTGGACGCCACTGATCGCCTTGCCCACGCAGGCTGCCTCCATACAGCGCACGGCCCTGCGCGCATGTGCACCGGGCAATACTGACAGCGCCACGTCCGGCCGGGACAGCTGCCCACTGCCGTCACCCACGCGCGACAACGCCGCTACCGCACCGCCTTGTGGCGCGCGCGCAGATTTCCACACATCGCCGACCAGGCCGCGCAGCGCGCTGACGTCGGGCTCTGCGTCAGGTCGCTGCGCATCGGCAAGCACCTGTGTAGCCCCAGTCGCCAGGTCCAGTGCCATCCACCGCGCCGGCACCCCGGCCGACAGCCCGGTACGATCGAACCACACCGAGCCGAAGCGCTGCGTGGCCAGGCGCCCGTCGACATTGCCCGAACGGAACAGGCCCTGCCCGAGCGGCACCGTCTCGTCGATCCGGATGCCCTGCGCATACTCGTCCTGTTCGGCCGCCATGACCTGCGCGCGCGTGGCGCCGACGCGGTAACGCAGCACCCGCCCATCCGCGTCCAGCGAAAACTCCTGCACATCCGCCGCATCGTGCGTCACCGGCTCCGCCCCGGAACCGTCTGCCGCCGCGCGCCACACCGCAATCACGCCATCGATCAACGCGCGGTAGTACAGCCAACGGCCATCCGGCGACCACAGCACCTTTGCAGGCAAGGACCCGCCAGCCGAATCGCGCAAGGGCACGCCGCCATCGGCAATGCGTCTGGGCGCGGCATCCTGCAGGCCCTGCACATACCAGACGGTGTCGTAGGTATTGCGCTGCACCGCTGCCTGCTCGGTGCGAAAGGCCACACTGCGGCCGTCCGGCGACAGCGTGGGGCTACCGATATCCACCACCTCCAGCAAGCGCTGGGGCGACACCGCTTGCGCGTGGCACACGCACGCACCTGCCGTCATCAGCACGCCTGCAAGCAGCAGGCGCCAGGTTTCTTGATTCCTCACGCACACACTCCTCTCAGCAACACTCAAGAGCCATGCCTGTACCTCGGCTGCAGCAGGCAGCCGACGCATCACCAGCGCTTGGACACCGACACGCTCACGAAGCGGCCGATCGCCGAATAGTTGGTGGAGTCGTACGGGGCCACGTACAGCGGCGAGGTCACCCGGTACAACGGCGGATCGCGATCGAAGGCGTTGTCCACCGATACCCCGAACTCCAGCCCCGCCCATGCATCGCGGCGTGCGCCGGTGGCGTAGCGCAACGCCACGTCGAATGTGGTGAACGATGCCGACTCCACTCCATCGGCGCGGTTGCGCACCCCGCCGCGGTAGTTGCCGAACAGCGAGGCAGTGAGCCCGCCTTGCTTCCATACCGCACCCACGCGGCTGCTCAGCCTGGGCGGGTTGAACAGCGTGCCGGACAGATCGAACGCCGGTTGCGTGGGCAACGTCTGCTGCGTGCTGTCCAGCCAGCTCGCCGCCCCGCGCAAGGTCAGCGTGCCGCGCGCCAACGCCACCTGGTAGCTACCGCTCAGGTCCAGACCCTCGATGTCCTGCTGCGCCACGTTGGCGTATTGCGTGTAGATGATTGCCGCCACCCGGCTCGGGTCGTAGGCGACGCCGGCAAAGTTGGAGAACCGGCTGGCGAGCGCAATCACATCGGCCTGCGCCTGCGGCGTCGGCATACGGTCCACGAACGGCGCGTAGATCGGATTGCGCAAGGCCTGGCTGGTATTGGCGATCGGCTGCAACACGCGGTTGCTGTAGTCCACCCCGAACCAGGTCAGCTCCGCCTCCAGGCCATCCAGCGCCTCGGGGTGCCAGGCCAGCGAGACCGAGCGGGTGATGGCGCGCTCCGGCTGCAGATCCTGGTTGCCGCCATCGGCAACCAGCACCGTCGTCCCGGCGGGAAAGCCCACCCCGCCGAACGCGCCCGGCTGGAACAGCCATGCCTCCTGCGCGTAGTTGCGCTCGAACAGCGTCGGCGCCTTGAACGACTTGCCCCACGAGGCCTTGAGCGTCACATCGCTGCCAGGCGCATACAGCACACCGAACTTGGGCGTTGTCACCCCGCCAAAGCTGCTGTAGTCCTCCCCGCGCACCGCCGCGGTCAGCGTCAGTCGCTGCACACCGGGCACGCCCTGCGCCGGGTCCACCACTGGCAGGCTCACCTCCGCATAGGCAAAGCGCGCGCTTTCGCTGCCGTCGATCGTCTCCACGCCATTGACGTGGTTGACATTGCGGAACGTGTTGCTGCGATACCCCACCCCTGCGGCAAGGCGCGCATCGCCTGCCGGCAATGCGAACAGCGGCCCCTCGGCACCCAGCTCGTAGCTGCGGCTGTCGTTGCAGTAGCACAGGTCGGTCACGCTCACCGCACCGCTGGCCAGCGCCGTTTCCTGGCGGTATTGATCGTGCTTGCTGTTGCCGTCGGTGGCGCCCAGCGTCAGCGTCCAGTCGTTGGGCAACCACACCGCAAGGCTCGGCGACAGCAGCAGGCTGGTGGTGGTCGGCGTGACCCGGCTGTTGCGGCCACTGACGGCGTAAAAGTGCAGCTGGTCGCGTTCAGTGCGTAACGCATCCAGGCGCAGCTCGGCGTTGTCGCCCAGCGCCTGGTAGGCACTCAGCAGCCCGCTGCGCAGGTCGCTGCCCGGATACAGCGTGGACGGGTCCACCAGCTGTGTGGTGTAACTGCGCTGACGGCTATAGATGGGGTCTGCCGAGACGTCCTGGTAGGTTGCAATCACGCCACCGCTGCGCCACGTGGTGCCGGCCGTGACGCTGTGTTGCCGCGACGTGAGCCCACCCTGCGTCGCCCGCCCGAAGCGCGTACCGACGTTCACCCCGTCGTAGTCGCGCTTGAGGATCACGTTGCCCACGCCACCCACCGCGTCCGACCCATAGATTGCCGACGCACCGTCGGCCACGATCTCCAGCCGCTCCACTGCCTCCACCGGGATTGCGCTGAGATCCACCGCCTGGGTGAATCCGCCATAGGCAAGCCGGCGCCCATTGAGCAGGGTGAGCGTGGCATCGGCGCCCAGGCCGCGCAGGTTGAGGCTCGCGCCACCGGTCATGTTCTGGTTCGCATTGCCGGCCCCGGCCAGGTTGCCGCTCAGCACGCCGGGGTTCTGCCCGCCGGAGAAGTTCTGCGGCACGCTGCGGATCACCTCGCCCAGATCGCTGAAATCCTCTTCCTGGATCCGCGCCGCGCTGATCGAAATCACCGGCGACGGAACTGCACCGCCCTTGATGCGCGTGCCGGTGACTTCGATGGACTCCAACTCGGTCGCGGCGGTTTGCGCCGGCGGTGCCGCCGCAATCGCAGGCCCCGGCGAGCCGCGCCTGGCCGGCTCGCCTGCGTTCGTTGCCACGGCTGCCGGCGTTTTCTGCGCCGCTGCCTCAGGTCCCGTCGCCACCTTCGCCGTCGCCGCCTGTGCCCCCACCACACCTGCCGCCCCGCTCGCCATGGCCAACAGGGCGATGGAAATGGCGTTGCGTAACGTACGTGTCTTCATGCTGCGTCCTTTGGCTTGCCTGGGTTGGCCCGCCGACGGCGCACTCCGGTCGGCCCGGTGCGCATCGCCAGCTGAGCAAGATCGGTCCTGCACCTGACTGCTGAAACACCGGCCCCCGCAACGCGGCGAACAGTGATCAGAATCGCTGACTGTTTTGCTTGCGAGCAATCGTCGCGCACGCAAGTGCCTCGGCACCCATCCGGGCCCCGACACGTCAATCGCTGTGTGCGCTATTGCCCTCCCCCACCACCTGCTGCACGTTCGACGCGCTATGCACGCATCGCCATCGCCAGTGCACGCCTTGCGACGGCAACGTTGGCAGGCGCATCAACGCGCTGCGTGTCGGCTTCCACCGCAGGTACCTGCACGCGTTGCGCGGCAGCGCGTTCCTGCGCCTCAAAATTGTGCAGCGACAGCAGCGAAACAACCGCCACTGCCAGTCTGCTGCGTGCATGATCAAAACCGACACCGCTCCCCGCTACTGCCCGTCGTGCGTGCATGTGCATCCTTCGCGTCCTGGGCGCGGCACCATCGCCATTGCGTCCCCCGACAACAAGTGATGCTGCGCAAGCGCAATGCCCTACCAGCAACGTCTGCAAGATGCAGGCAGCGCTGCAGCAAAGCGCACATTCAACGGTCTATGCGACACGCAGTGCAGAGTGCTGTGTGCTGTGTGCTGTGTGCTGTGTGCTGAGTGCCGAGTGCCGAGTGCCGAGTGCCGAGTGCCGAGTGCGCACTACTGCCTCAGCAGGTGATGCACCGCATAGCCGATCGCGGCAATCAGCATTGCTGTCAGCACCAGCCAGGGCCAGCGACGACGCCGACCGGAGGGTGGCGTCAGCAGCTCCAGGTCGTGTGCAGTGGCGGCCTGCAACTCGGGATCATCCAGCACCGCCGACGCGTGTGCGTCCACCTCGAGCAGCTGCTGGTAGGCCGCATGGTGACGCGGGTCGGCAGCCAGCCATGCCTCACGTGCGGCGCGCTCGGCCGCGTTCTCGCGCCCGTGTCGCACGAGATAGGCGGCCGCCTGCGCGTGGATGCGCTCGGACTCTGCACGCATGGCTGGTGACTCCTGGCGGGCGGTCTCCCTGCGCCCTCGCGCACGATGCTACCAGCAACTTCCGGCGGCGCCAGCCAGCCGCCTCGCAGGCCGGTTACTGCGGCAACTCCCCCACGGCCGCACGACACGCCAGCAGCGCACGGCTGATGTGCTTCTCCACCATCTTGATGGAGATGCCCATTTTCGCGGCGATCTGCGGATAGGTGAGCCCGTCGAACCGACTCAGCTTGAACGCAAGCCGGCACTTCGGCGGCAGCTCGAGCAAGGTGCGCTTGAGCAGCACATCGAGCGTCTGGCGCGCCTCGGCAATCTCGTCCACGCCGGCCTCGTCGGCCCTGATCGGCGCCACCTGATCCAGCGATACATGCTGCGCCGCCAGCCGCCGCTGACGCGAGCGCCGCAGTTCGATCACCAGATTGTGCGCAATGCGATACATCAGCAGCCGGCGGTCGCCGATGTTGGGCGCATCGCGGTACACCATCATCCGCGAGAAGGTCTCCTGCGCCAGGTCTGCAGCCGTCTCGGCATCACGCGTACGGCGGCGCAGGTACGCCAACAGCTCAGGATGCAGTGCGGACAGCGCCTGGTCGAACTCGGCACGCAGGCGCTCCCTTTCCCCAAGCGACAGCTGGCCGCGCGCCGCAGGCGGCCCGTCACGCGAGCTCATCGTAATCGCCGCGCCTTCGGCCAAGTGCCGCTGCCCACCAACGCCCCCACGCATCTTGCGACACAACACACCAGCGCCATGCGCGCGCAAGGGCCGTGCAAGTGGATCTGAACATGAGCAGTGCAGCCAAAAGGTGGAGAGTGGGTGGTGGGCACCGCACCCCGAACCGCAGCCCCACCTCTTCCTCTATGACGGCAAGCGATGCTAACCCCCTACGTCTTGCGCGTTAGTCAGCCTCGGTCGAGATCACCAAGCATTCCACACCTGGTCGCTGCAAGCGCAGTCCTGCTCGCGGCATCGCACGGTTGCCACGTTTTCCTCAACCACCCCACGCAAACAATAAGGCGGAATACTGCAGCAGTCGCGAACAATGGATACGCCGCTTGCTATGAAGCGGGCACTAGGCCACTGCATGTGGCCGAGGGAAAATGAGCC
This sequence comes from Xanthomonas sp. BRIP62415, assembly GCF_003993515.1. NCBI lineage: Bacteria > Pseudomonadati > Pseudomonadota > Gammaproteobacteria > Lysobacterales > Lysobacteraceae > Xanthomonas > Xanthomonas sp. BRIP62415. The sequence goes on along the minus strand of NZ_QEZH01000006.1, from coordinate 206,829 downwards.
CGTACATTGCCGTCAGTACGCACATACATACGGCAGATGCAAAGCGAAACGGGCAGACTATCGTCTGCAGTGCTGATGACGGAATCAGGCACGCTGCCATCCGGATTTAGACACCGCGTAGATCGATGCAACCAACTTACGCCACGCGCATAAAAGCAAAGGAAACCCAACGTAATGGACTACCTCATGCGTACCGCCTGGATGTTCGCAGGGCTTGCCGGCACCCTCATCGCCGCGCCAATTGCTGCACAGTCAACCATCGGTGAGCCTGGGCCAACCGCATTGACGGCAGCTCCCCATACATCTGCCGTTGCGCAGCATGTGGAGGCCAAGCCGCTTGAGCCAGGCGAATACATTACAGATGCGGGATGGGGCCGGTTGCTGCTGACCAAAGACAATGGCGCGCTCCGATTCTCCGTGGAAAGCACCACCGGCCAATCCATGTGTTCATTGCAGGGCACCGTCCGCGGCACGCAAGGCAACGCAGAGGATGAAGCTGGCGCTACAGGCTGCAAGGTTCGGCTCTCACCAGTCGCCGAAGGCATCGACGTCGCAACGCCCACCCCAATGGAATGCAAAACCTTGTGCGGTTATAACGGCGGTTTTGAGGCGCGTTACCTTCGTGCCACGACAGGCTGCGACCGCAACGCCATTGCCCGCACGCGCGCGGTGTTTCAGCAGCACTACGATCGCAAGGACTATCAAGCAGCGCTCACTACACTGTCTCCCATCCTGACCCAGTGCGGGCAGACACTGGAATGGGGCGAGAAGGGAGATATGCGCAACGACCTGGCAATCACCCAATACAAGACTTCCCAGTACACGCAATGCCTGGAAACGCTGCACGACTACACTGAAGATGCAGCGTCACCAGACGATGCGGTGACGGACAACTGGCCGCCGGTCCTTGCCGATCGCTATCTGGCGATCGTCCGCGCAGCTAGAACCAATATTGGGTTGTGCAAAAAAGGGCTTGCCAGGCAAAAGAAGGACTAGCCGTCACCGACAGGCTCAAACACGAAAGACATCGGGTAGAACGCGACAATCTCCAGCCGCCCACTAGGCTCCCGTGGGCGGTTAACGTCCAGGCGCAGGCGCCTGTTGTACGGCCTGCGACTGCGCTTGGTCGTAGGCGTAGACAGCATTGTGCTGGTCGGCCATGTAGAGGCTCTGGCGCACATCGGGCGCCGGCGTCGTTGCGTCCACCTGCACACGAAATCCTGGCGTCTTCCCAGCCACAAAGATGTGGTCATCACGCAGGACGGCACCGGCGAGCTGGTCAACCCGTTCCACACCGGCCAGCTTTGCGGCAATCATCACCTCGGCGACTTTGGTATCGGAAACTGATGCCGGCAGTTGCCCACGCAGCGTATTGAAATACGCACGATCCGGATGCGAGTCTGGGAACCTGTCATGCGCCTGGTCCTGCAGGCGCGACACATCCTTGTTGATCCGATCAACATCGCTCCCGGTCACAAGGTCCCGTTCTGGATCTCCCTGGGGGCGCGCCAGTCGTGGATCGTCAGGAAACAACTGCCTGAGGCGTGGATCGTTCAAACCGGTCGCCAGATCACCGTGACGCAGCGCGTCGTATGCCTGACGCGCAAGCGCATCCTGCCCGGAGGTCTGATCGCCGAGCCGGCGGCCGGCTTCGTTGTTCCACAAGTCCATCCGGTGTTCGTAAGGATCATTTGGATGGGCCGGCCCAATCTCGGCCTCATCCCCGAACTTACGTGCAATCCACTGCTGCCCTAACGTGAGCTGGGTGACACGGCCGCTGGTATACGCATGCCGTAAGGCATCGAGCTGATCATTGTGCCCCTGCGACTGGAACGTGCCATCGGGACGCTTTGCCAAGGTGATGCCGCTCAACTGTTCGTAGTGCCGATACGCTTCCTGCTCGATCTCACGCTTGGCGCCCTTCGGATCGGTGATATCGACCATGGCTCAGGCTCCCTGCGCTGCCTTCTGAAACTCGATAGGCCCTTGATAGCCCGGATACTTCTTCTTGATCAGGATGCGATCGGATGGCGTCACACAGCTATCCTCGAGGGAATTGGCCACATGTGCCTCATCCACGAAGAACTCTTCATAAGGCAGCGGCAGCACGGATGTCTCCCCGCCCTGATCGAACTTGAGCAACAAACTGTCGTCGCGCTCGAAGCACAACGTCTTCCAGGCGAAATCAGTCAACGTCCCCGCCTCAACCACAGCCGAGTCCTTGCCGGCCAACAGCGTCACAACATGCTCGGAGAACTGTTTCTTTGAAATCGGCGGCTCGGTCATGGCGCATCCTGCAAAGGCGGCAACGACCACTGTGGCCACTGCCGAAACGTGGGGGCGGAAGATAGCGAATGGCATATGACGCGGCTCCTTCCTGCGGTAGAGGAGTGTTTCTACCAGGAGGGCGCAGTGTACGCATCTTTGTAAAAGTGGCGATTCCTTCTTTGCCAAATGTCCAAGTCCCAAGCTACTGAGAAGACCATTGACGTTGCGACGGCCGTTTACATCAAATTTGAGTAGTCGCCGATCTGATTGCATATCTCCACAGGTGGGTCATCCACCTTGACGACTCTTCGCAGGCCTCTTTCAGACTCCCCCTTTGGGGCAACGACACGGTAGACGAGATAAAACTCTCGGTCACGCTCCCAAAGACTGAATGTCGAAACTTCGGAAAATCCAAAACCTCTGCCATTCGCAGATGCAGCCTCAAAGTTGCACTCAGCATAGGCACCGAATCCACAACTGGCATCCAGGTAGCGCAACCCGTCTCTCCCACCAAGATCAAAGTGATATGAGCGCCCGTTTTCATCTTCGATGATCTGCGGTGTGATTTTCAATGCCCGGTTTACACCTGCGCTCGCCCAGTTCCGGGACTCTGCACAAAGTGAGAGATCTTGCAGCTCATGAGCACTAGTCCCGGCAAATATCAAGGTGCAACTTGTTGTAGCCAGGAGCAAAACCAGTACGCAGTTAAGTAACCTTACGCTCACATGCATACCCCGGCCTTCGTCGCAATGAGTGCGAGCGTACCAGCGATATAGAACATCTCAGCGCGTCATTGACGGGCCAGCCTGGGTAACGGCTTGCTGCGATTGCTCCAGCGCCTGCTGCTGCTCGCGCGCCTGGGCCTGAGTCTGGTTGATTGCCTGCAAGCGATCGAACGATTGGGTCTCTGGCGCCTGCACGGCGTCCACCGTCGGCATGTGCGCACGCTGGTGTGCCGGGTCATTGAGGGCGCCCTGGACGACGAAGACCTTCTCGCCCCCGGCCAGCTGAGCCGTTGGGTTGTTGAGCACGACATGGTCCACCCGCGACAGTCCTTCCTCTTTTGCCAGCGCCAGCAAGCTGGCGGTCATGCGCTGGCTTGATGCATCCCACTCCCTGCCATGCTGGGCATCGAGCTGCATCACACCGCCTTTGATCTGTTGATACAGCGGGTAGTCCGCGTGGCCTGGCTGCGAGGGTGATAGTGGCGCCTTCTGTGATGCAGAGGGTGAGTCAGGGCCCAACGCGCTTTGCTTCACATCGGAAGAAGTGATGTCACTAACGGTTCCGGGTTCCGGCCGCCCCTGCTTGCGTTGCAACGGCGCAATGTGTTTATCGTAGTAATCGCCGTAATATTGCTCGTATGTCTTACTTGGCCCAACGGAAGGTTGCTCTGTCTTGAATACCTGGGCAATCTGATTCAACGCAGCATCGCGCGTAATGCGACCTGCCATTTGTTGATCGGCAATTTTCTCGTACTGCTGTGGCCTGGTTCCGCTTCCGGCGATACCGATATCCGGCCCCTGATGATTCATAATCTCACGTCGAACCAATGCGTTGCTGAGCGTTGCTGCAGCTTCGCCACGGAGCATGTTAGTTACATAAGCTTGCTTGGACGAATAATCGGGTTCCTCGGCAAACCGATGGTGCCCAATTTCATGGGAGAGTGATCTGACAAGCCGCTCACCCTTCCCCATCGCGTTCTGATCAATCACGATTCGTCTGTCGGGAACGATGTAAGTTCCCTCGCCCGCGCGCCCCCAAACAATACCTATCTCGTCACGCTTGAGCTGAGACAAACCTGCTTGGAGCGTAGGCGACCGATCGACAAACGGCGCAAGTGCAGGATCTGTCAGCGGTGAAGTCGGGCGTACATTAGTAGATGCTGCGCCACCCTGACGCGGTTGTGGAAGTTTTGATTCTTCATTACCTTCCATTATGCATTTCCCTTGCTTGAGAAACTAAGCCTTGAGCTCATAGCTTATTAATAGAAATATAGCTCAGGTGCAACTGGTCCTCAGTCAGGCCAAAAGTGACTTTTGCGCCATCAAGCGTCATCACCCAATAGGCTCTCGAACCAGGTGCATCGGGCCGAGGTGGATAAGGAATAGCATCCTCCCAGGGAGCATTCACGAAGGCTGGACCAGGGGGCGAGAAATCTATCACCAACTTCCCGCGCGATGGATCATCTACTGCATTGCTGAACTCAACACGCTGCAATCTTTCACCAGCCAGTATGCCGCCCTCACTGACGCGCAGCTCTCTTTCCCCGTCTACCTGACGCGGTCCGAATTGAGTTCGAAGCTGCGTACTGATGGCAGCACTATCCTGGAAGTCAGTTGTGATCAAACGATCCACATCTTGCTTGAGGCGTTCCGTCACATCTTTGCTCCTGGTTTCAACGGGGGGCTTGGCAGCCGGTGCGGCTGACTGATCGTGTAGAGTGCTGGCGGCACACCCAGAATGAAGGGTACATAGCGTCAGCAACCCAAACGGTAACAACGTTGTCTTGGGGAAAGCAGTACGTCTTTGACAAAGTTGCCAAGCATGCGATCCCCAAATGCGAAGGGTCATCTTTTCTAGCCTGTGCTAGGACTGTCTCTGAAATCTAACACGCTAATGACGTTAGATCAGGCAGCCGCAGCACGTTCCCGTCCGCTTGCGTGGTGACACCGCAACGGGCCCGCAGCACTGGCTCTATCTGACCGGCGAAAGGCTCGTATCCTCACCGCCGCCCCCTATGTAATGCGGCAGCCACCTCCACCGGCGGCAACACCTCCATCAACAGCTGCCCTTCGCTGGCGGTGATGCGCAGCTTGGTGCCGATGGCAAAGCCCAGTTGTTCCAGCCATAGGCCGCTGAGGCGGACGTGGGGCACGTGCTGGTCGCCGGCGTGGTCGTGGGCGCCGGGGTAATGGGTGTAGCTGACGGTGCATTGGCGCGGGCGGCGGGCGCGGCGGGGTGCGCGCAGCGTGCCGGGGCCTTGCGGGGAGGCGTCCGGGTCGGGCGGCAGCATCGGTGGCAGCTTGGTGCGGTCGGGTTCCACAACGACCCACTGCACCCGCTTGGGCGGCGTGGGGCGCGCACGCGTGCGGGTGGGCCGTGTGCTGGCAGATGCCGTGGGTGGACGGCGGCGTGTCATGGCGCCTCCGGGTGGTGGTTGGTGGATGCGGCGACGCGCTGCTGCAACGCCACGGCCTTGCGTGCGAACCGGCGGCGCGAGGTGTGCGGTAACACACCGAGCTCGCGACTCAGCGGATGCGCGGGATGGGCGCTCGCCTGCTCAACAGCTGCGCGTGCGGCGAGCTGGCACAGCACCCCGCCTACATCTAACAGCAGGCGGTGAGCGGAGGCTGGCAATAGATCAACCGACACAGAGGCCGGCATGGATGGTGCGGTAGACATGGCAACGCCCTCCTGGAACAACCCAAGAACCGCCGCCAACGGCGACGGGATGTCGGGAGGTTCGAAACCGCAGAGAGCCGGCGGGCGTATTTCCCTTGCGGGTGTTGTATTAGCCGCCCTCCCGACACAGGCATCGCGTCGGCTTGTACCTGCAGGATGCAGGCACAAAAAACCCACCGGTTTGACGGAGGTGGGTACCGCTCTCTGAGGAGTTTCGACGCTCCTTGGCACTAGATTGCGAGCGGGGCTTGCGTGTGTCAATAGCCGCTGACGCGGATGCTTGACGCGTTTTAGTAGCCAGCTGGCGCACCACCCGCGGCTGAGGAATACTGATCGTCAAAGACGTTTTTTCGACGCGTAATCGCCGAGGGAAGCTAGATGAGTTCAATGGATGAAGTAGCAACGGAACGCAGCGCCGCCGTTGATGGAGAGGCAATCACGCTCACAGACCCCAGCTTTCCCTCGCTATCTGCAGCAATGGCTCACTACACCCAGGTCACCGAGCAGAGCCGCGCCGGTCCGGTCGAACGCTGGAGCTTGGCGATCGGCTTGATCGGTGCGGGCGTTGGTATCTTGGCTGGCACATTGCTGAGCGGCAAGGTAGGCGTGTACTTAGCGGCCACAGGCCTGGCGGTTGAGTTGGCAGGTTTTCTGGTCTACGGCGTGCTCTCGTTCAAACGCGAGTGGCCGAGCTTCCGCCGCCCATACGCGGATCACGCAGAGCTGATGGAGCGGGAGTTCCACCAGTATCAATCGATCGTTGCGTCGCTTCGCAGGTTTCCGCTGGAACAACGCCGCCGGCGCGAGGCATTTATGCGTGACCGTCGCACCAACATGCACGACCGTCTGGGGCTGTTTACCGGTGGAATGGAGAAGCTTGGCTTCATGCCTGTCCTACTTGCCCTGTATCTCCAGCTGAAAGATTGGCGCATAGGAGACTGGACGGTGTTGAGCAAGATCACCCTGACGCAGGGCGTGCTGGCCTTCATACTGTTGTTTGCCTTTGCGATGTCCTGGCATCTTGTACGCTTACGTATACGCGTGCAGTCGTACGAGCAATTATTGGCTGAAGCAAATCGTCAAGACAGCGCCCCAACAACTACGTGACCGTCAAGCGCTGCAGCTCGAGTCGTGACTAGTAATGAGCTTGAACTGCCATGAAGGCATCGCACATTTACCGGCTTGCTGTTAACACCCAAGCGTGGCTGCGAGCGATTTTCGGTAGCCTGACTTCTAGCTTGCCGTGGTAGCAGGTGCTAACGTACCTCGTCAGATCCCATGCTGGGCATGAACATGGATATGAAAAGTAGACTGATGTTTGCTACGGGATTACTCGCACTCTCAACCTTGGCTGCTTGTGCAGGAGGAAACATGCGCTCTGATTACAAGAAGAATGATGTTCAGCCGGTCAAGATCGAAAAATCAGGCGATTCACTTCAAATCACGTACCACATGCCTGCAGAAAGCCTGTTTTATTCTCCCGGTATTGATTTCGTAAATGAGGGCGGCGTATTGCGTATCGCCATCCGCAGATGTGGCATCAAAGAGAAGTGTGATGCCATGGCGAAGGCTGCCTTGCCACCCGCTGAGCCTTGGACACCGAAGGTCACCGTACCGTACGGGGGCGAAAAGGTCGTACTGGTCTACGCAGACACCGAAGAGGCGTTTACTCCATAATTCAATCAAGGAGCGATGCAATGGGCACCGAACCGGCTAGTGAGCGCGTTGTGCTTGGAATACATAGCAGGGGTGGACAGGGCGGCCTGACCGACGGCCATGCCTGGATTACGGTCAAACGGGGCAATTCGCCCACAGAGTATTATGGATTGTGGCCCGACGATCATCCGATGGTGAAGGATAACGGGGCTGGCACCGATATTCGCTCCGGAATGGAAAAGACACAGCTTTCTGATGCAGACCGCTACTACGACCTGTCACCGGCTCAAACCAAAGCCCTCGACCAGGCGCTTCGAGAGAATGTCACGTGGGAACTAAACAACAACTGTTCTTCGTGGGCTAGCGAAACGGTTTCTCGCGTCACCGGGAAGCATATTGACGCGGGAACGTGGTTACCCACTGTGGAAACGCCCAACGCGTTGATCGACACCATTCGCGAGCTGGAGTCTCGACATCCGACGTCCCCGTCCACGCCTGAGGTAAACGCACCTGCGCGCGAAGGGCGATCAAGTAGCTCACTTGGGCAGAATGACTCATCGCAAGAACATAGCAACCCTCCGACCAACGCAATGACTGATCCAGGGCATGCTGGAAATCGTCTTTTCTCTGGACTACGGGAAGGGCTGCCTCAGCACATCTCCGATGAACGTGTCGCCTTCGCGGCTCAGCGTGCACACGAAGCTGGGATCACTGACATGTCAAAAGTGAGCTGCGTCATTGAACGCGACGGCGACGTGTTCATCGCAGGAACGACTCCTGGGTTTCGCGCATCGGTACTTGCGAGTGAGCAACCTCCCACCATCGAAAATTCTAGTACAGCGCTGGCCCAACATGCTGCTGCGCATGCGCAGCCTTTGATGGAACCCGATGCTCAGGCCATTAGCCCCAGAATGGTTTAGCAAGCTGATGAGACCAACCCGGTGCGTGCCCCCCACCTGACGATCCCGCGGCTTATCGCTGGTCTAGTTGCTCAACAAAATCTTGCCAAGCGCGGGCACTCCGCACTGACGCCACACCTTGTTGGCTTACGCTTAGCAACGGCCCGGTTGTGCAATACAACGCCTACCGCGCCTTTTATCGATGAGGCCCTGTCCGACGACCTGCTTGCCAGCATCCGCCTTCATCTACAACGGCAGCGAGCCCGGCCACGACGCCTTTCGCGCGATGCTCGAAGTCAAGACCCGCAGCCTTGCCGGCGTTAGGCCCGCGGATCGGACACGCAAATCGTGCGATCGACTCATAATTTGACCCTACCCCTTTACTGAATTCGTCGAATACACCAAATCTCTAGTCAATTTTCAATTAATCACCACCATCTCACAATAGATCAAATGAGCGCCTCGAACCAATACAGCCCTTCGGCTGCCGCAAAAAACTGGAAATTTAATATTATTCGGAGCCTGAAATATTGCAAGGAGCACGGATGGCTCCTTAGCGCGGGAATTGCCTTACTAGCTGCGGTTAGTGTGTTCAACTATTCAATGCGGGAAAATGTACCTATCAACCTCACATCCGCATCGGCAATAGCTTCACTTCCCGCAATATTTGCTGCCATCGCGTGCGTAATTATTTTACTATCAAGCTTCATCCTGCTACCCACTGCCATCACCTTTATACCGCCAATTGCAGGACGCCCGACATCAATAGCTAGGCTATTTAGTGGCAGACCAAAGATTCGGATCAAAGCACGAAAAAGTTTACATTTAGCGCTTATTGTGCCAACCATAACAACTTCAATAATAATATTCTCTTTTAGCTATTACAGCAACGCGGAGAATTCGCTGTTCGGCCTTGCCGTTCTATCCTCTATTATTCTCTCGGTTACCTCGTTCATTAGGATTATAGGCGGAAAAGGAAATAGTTTTTTACCGAATATCTCTCTCGATTTTCTGGCTGTCTCGATAGCAGCATCGTTGATCCAAATTCTTACTTGGCTATCTGTTCTGAAATTCTCATTGACTTTAGTCACAGACGAAAAAAATTGGATTCCGGGATTTTTTATAGTTTCTATTGTTGCAGCTTTGACTCTTACACTCCTACAAACCTTCGCTGCAGCAGGAGTATCACAACTACTTGCCAGCTCAAAGCCTCTCAACCATCTATCCTTAATAATTTCCGCTATCGTCTTGGCAATGTGCGCTTTCCCCCCGACCGGATCAATGTTGGCTGGATTTGTAATGCAATCGATGGCTTCAGGTGGCCGCAGCTGCGTTGTAATCAAGTGGTCTAAATCAGGACTTGAAGATCCTACGCTTCCATCACAACGCGACAAAAAAAGCAGTATCGCCCTCAAACTGATGGCAGTGGATGGAAGCGATTACCTCGCCAGAGCAAATAATTCTAAACAGAAGGAGATTCAACGAATTCCTATCTCCTCAGTTCGCTCTATGTACGAGTGCCCCTCAGACAACCCGAACAACGAAAATTAATAATATCCCAACCGTAACGGATTGAGGCTAATGGGGTCGGGTTCTAAGGTATCCACGCGTTCTACAACACAAGCATCCTCTGCGGGGGCACTGCTTCGGGCAGTGTACGCAAGCGCTCCAGCCACCGTGCTACCGTTTCCACCAGCCAGCGTCTGACCAACGCCTCGCGGCCGACACGCAGTGGGAATAGAGCTTGCGGCGACTGTCGCGTGGCGCTAGCCATTAGACAATACTGGTGGACTCGCATCCAAGTCCAGCCAGCTGGCGAATGTCGCCAGCGCATTGATCAACAACAGAATTTGCAGCTGCTGACCGTGGCGGGTCAAACTATCTTTCATTGCTTGGCCGCAGCGATGCGACTTCAGATCACGAAATGGGAGCTCGGTCTGCATCCGTCGTGCATACACATTCACCAACTACTTTGCGCTGGGTGCTTGCAACTTGGTAGATGTAAACGATGAGGCATGGTTCGCTCTCACGCGCTGCACTTTAAAGACATTTAAAGAAAAGGAGGCAATTAACCCATCTGAATTTCCCCGGCAGGACAACCACGCGGACGGCACGTCGTTGGCCTTCCCAACGCGCGCTCCACCATTGCCTGGAAGCGCGGGTTGCCCAAGGCATGAGGTGGAGGCAGATTGACTGTCCGTCATCTGGGGCTAAACGCGCATGAAGCCATCGTGCCTAAAAGACACCCGCTCGGCTGCATCGCAGCCCAGATGCAGATAGACCTTGTACGGCGTGATGAGTTTGCTTTTCGCGCGCCCCAGATGCGTGTGCACGCTTGACCAGCAGCACTCGGCTGGAAAGCCACCATGGGGCTCGTACCGGATTGAGTTCGATCCGGATTGAGTTCGATGTAGCGCAAGACCGTGAGCACATACGGTTCGGTCTGCACCAGGCAGGACTTGGACCGCCCCTGCATCGCCGCGCAGGCCTGTACAACCGGTTCGCTTAATACCTCCGTCCCGTTTGCCTTTGTGCTTCTTTGCCCTCAAGCTAGAGACTCATCGTCCTCTTCGACCAATTCCTGCAGTGACTCTTGAGCTTCCAAAGAGCTTTCAACGTGGAACATGACAGAGCCAACCTGAGCAAGCCACTCTTTTGAAAATTTAGATTTAACCGTTTCCGCGGCCACTACGCCCCCTATATCCATATATGCATATGCAAAAGCTCGGCTAGACGAATTCTTTGCCTCTCGTATTACATCTTCGAAAGAGACAGCTTCATGAGCTGGCTTACCCATTTCATAGACAACCCAGCCCTCACCCCTAAAAACTTCGTCAAGCTTTCTAAACAAGTATTGTGGAAGACCGCCCTTCTTTTTTAGGGCGACATCAACCGCGTCCGATATAAATACTCGCATACCCATTACACGCTCACTAGCTAATGGACTTTGAAATCCCCACCAGCCCTGTCCGTCTAGGATAGTCCTAATAAATCCGACACTTGCGCCAGCCCCGGAACTATCAACGACCAATGGGATAACACTTCGCCCTGTGAGGAATGATGGATCAACCTTTCCGATGTATCCATCGAAAGTCGAACTATCGAATAACTCAAGAACAAAAGTCGGTGTATCAATTGATGAAATAATTGCACTCTCAAGGACGAACCAGCCCTGAGGACCCAACCCAATTAGGCTTGCCCGGTGCGTCCGAAATTTTCCTGCAACTTTCCTAGCAGCCTTTATTGCCCGCCCAATATTTTCAGGAGAGCTCTTTATGCGAAGCGCACCAATCATCTCTCTCGCATAGCTTTCTGCAATTGACGATTCAAGCAGATCCTGAAAAGGATAGGTCTTTTCGACTATGCCATCACGCTGAACGTTCAAGGGCAGTCGTCCCGACTTGTCATTCACCAACAGATCGGGATGCCCCACTTTAAATTCAACACCCCCCGATGACAAAGAGATTTTTGGTAGGTTGCGACTATAGTTATCCGAGCAGACGTAAAGCCCATTGCAGTAGAGCGAGGAACTTCGACGTAACGGCAAGTCGTAACTCCAGAATATCGATTCAAAATCAGGCACATCTACTGGCGTCCATACACTACTTTGTGACACAAGCGGTTCGGCGACCACATACTTTGAAGTTAACTCGCGCCAGCCACCACTTTCATGAATCCGGCATCGCACTTGAGGGCTAGCGTATGCATACCATTGATAGAACTCTACTTCTGACTCTGCATCAGAGCCAAGTTCATCCACCGACTTCCCCGAAAGCTGCACAGAAATGCTGGTCCCGATATCTGCAACGAGTCGCTTCACCTCAATGAGATCATCATCGAGAGACACAGTGAACTTGTATCCAAACCCCGTCGTATCTTGAAAATGTCGAGTTGTCACCGCAATAACGGGACCAACAAGAAAGGCAGCCAAAGCCCCAACACCAAACCTACCGGATCTCCTGATCTTAGATTCGCCTGATTCTTCAGAGTACTCTCCCGCCCACCATTTGCTTTTTCTAAACGAAGCGCCTGCCCGCAAAAAATATTCTTCCAGGATCTCGAGCGACATACCTACGCCGTTGTCCGTGACCCGTAGATAAGCGTCTTTCTTGTTTGCAATGTCAAGTTCGACCTCAACGCTCGGAACAAAGCCGCCCGACGACAACTTAAGCTGTTGATGGTGCATTTCTGTAACCGCATCAATAGCATTCTGAATAATCTCGCGAACGCCAATCGATGGGTCATTCCCATAAAGAGGTCCAACGAGAAGATGCAGTAGCTCGGCAGAAGCCGTTGTCAGCCTTAACTCTTTTGGTATGTAGCCTGGCTTCGAGTCTCGTTCAAACTGATCGGCGTCATCAAGATTGGAAACAAGCCGCCGAACTGTCAGACTTAGATTACTCAGAGTGTCGAATCGACCATAGACCTCCCCGAGCAAAGCCCAAGACTCATCAAGCTCGCGTTGAAGATCTCTAAATAACGCCCTTAACCCACTGAATATAACAACATCTTTTGGTACGGCAACCACATTCAGCGCTTCAGGATCATCTCCCAGCTGATGCAGCTCCAGAACAGCATGATGCTTGGCCCACTCGGACCTCGATAACGGGCTCTTCAAGCCTCTTAACTGAAGAATTTGCGTAGGCGCGCGGGCCGAATCGATTTGGATGTAATCCGCAATTCTTAGAAGCGCCATTACAAAAGGGCAGTGAATCTCCAGATATCTTCGCCTTGAAATTCTTGGCAAGACGTCTGTGGCGGATCGGATCGCCATGTTATGGCTTCTTGCTAGCAGGCCAAATATATCCCGACGCTCCAGGTCGTAGCCTACGAAAGGATCAAACACTGGCGATCCACTACTTCCAGGAACACCAGCCAGTGCAATCTCATGAGCCAACCTTGCGTGGTTTCTGCGTAGAAATTCCCCAACCATCATCTTCTGTCGATCACTTATATTCCTACAGCTTCCGATTGTCTGCGCGGGCTCAGTATCTCCAAAGACTGACATTAGCTTCTGCGAATCCCACCTTAATGCTTCCTGTTCGAATTTAGCGAACTCTTCTGGCCAAGGTCGTTCCGCGCCAATGAGAACAGAAGCCGGGGAGACGTTATCTAGAAGCGCAAAAAAACCATCCAGAGACAAATGCATTGCACAGTCATGTAGAAGAACCGCGGCGATCAGCGCTTCGACATTTTCAGCCGGCATCGAGGCCCAGGTCTGGCTAGGTATGAGACTCTCAATCGATCTCAAAACATTTGTAATGTGCGCTGGACCATGGTCGGTATATTCAAAGAAGAATGGCGTCTTGTTGTCTGCGAGCCAAACAGAGAATTCCCGAACGGCGTTGTAGACGCGCCCATCGATAGGGCTATCTCGTAAGACGCAACTCAGCTTCGGAGGAATCTCAATCTTTATGCTGTACGGCTGTGCCACATCGCCCCCTTTGCTTATATAAAAAAGGCGGCCTAAGCCGCCTTTCCATCAAACCCCAACAGGATTCGCCTTCTCAGGATCAATCTTGTACTGCTTGATCGCCCGGGCCACATCCTTCCCCGTCATCTTCCCATCCTTAGCAAGCGCGGCAATCGCCGCGTGTGCGATGTAGTAACGGTCGACCTCGAAGAAGCGGCGCAGGTTGGCACGCGTGTCCGAGCGACCGAACCCATCCGTGCCGAGCACGGTGTAGGTCATCGGGACGAAGGCGCGAATTTGGTCGGCGAAGGCGCGCACGTAGTCGGTTGCGGCGATGGCCGGGCCCTGGCGGCCTTCCAGCAACTGGGTGACGTAGGGCTTGCGCTGTTCGGCCTCCGGGTGCAGGCGGTTCCAGCGTTCCACGGCGTAGCCGTCGCGGCGCACTTCGTTGAGGCTGGGGCAGGACCAGATGTCGGCGGTGACGCCGAAGTCCTTGTCCAGCAGCTCGGCCGCGGCAATGGCTTCGCGCAGGATGGTGCCGCTGCCCAGCAGCTGCACGCGCAGCTCGCCCTTCTTGGGCTTGCCGGCGTCCTTGAGCAGGTACATGCCCTTGATGATGCCCTCGGCTGCGCCGTCCGGCATGCCGGGGTGGGCGTAGTTCTCGTTCATCAGGGTGATGTAGTAGTACTCGTCGATCTGGTCTTCCATCATCGCCTTCATGCCGTGCTGCATGATGACGGTGACTTCGAAGCCGAAGGTCGGGTCGTAGCTACGCACGTTCGGGATGGAGCCGGCGATGACCTGGCTGAAGCCGTCTTCGTGCTGCAGGCCTTCGCCATTGAGCGTGGTGCGGCCGGCGGTGCCGCCAAGCAGGAAGCCACGCGTGCGCATGTCCGCTGCCTGCCAGGCGATGTCGCCCACGCGCTGGAAGCCGAACATGGAGTAGTAGATGTAGAACGGCAGCATCGGCACGTCGGACACCGAGTAGCTGGTGCCGGCGGCCATCCACGAGGCGATGGCGCCCGGCTCGCTGATGCCCTGCTGCAGCACCTGGCCGGTCTGGTCTTCGCGGTAGTACATCAGCTGGTCGGCATCGACCGGCTTGTACTTCTGGCCGAACGGAGCATAGATGCCGATCTGGCGGAACATGCCTTCCATACCGAAGGTGCGCGCCTCATCGGCCACGATCGGCACGATGCGCGGGCCCAGTTCCTTGTCGCGCAGGGCGATGTTGAGGCTCTGCACGAAGGACATGGTGGTGGAATAGCTGCGCTCGCCGCTGTCCTTGAGCAGGCGCTCGAACTTGTCGAGCGTGGGCGCCACGAACGACTTGCTGGCCTTGGGACGGCGCGACGGCAGGAAGCCGCCCAGCACGTTGCGGCGTTCTTTGAGGTACTGCACTTCCGGGGAATCTTCGCCGGGGTGGTAGAACGGCACCTGGCCGTCTTCCAGCTGGGCGTCGGTCACCGGGATGTTGAAGCGGTCGCGGAAGTGCTTGACCGCCGCGTCGTCCAGCTTCTTGGTCTGGTGGGTGGGGTTGAGCGCCTCACCGGCCGAACCCATGCCGTAGCCCTTGACCGTCTTGGCCAGGATCACGGTGGGCATGCCGGTGGTGTTCATGGCCTGGTGGTAGGCGGCATACACCTTGTGCGGGTCGTGGCCGCCACGGTTCAGGCGCCAGATGTCGTCGTCGGACAGGCCGGCGACCATGGCCGCGGTCTCCGGGTACTTGCCGAAGAAGTTGGCGCGCGTGTAGGCGCCGCCGAAGGCCTTGCAGTTCTGGTATTCGCCGTCGACGGTTTCCATCAT
This sequence comes from Xanthomonas sp. BRIP62415, assembly GCF_003993515.1. Taxonomy (NCBI): domain Bacteria; kingdom Pseudomonadati; phylum Pseudomonadota; class Gammaproteobacteria; order Lysobacterales; family Lysobacteraceae; genus Xanthomonas; species Xanthomonas sp. BRIP62415. The sequence continues at coordinate 191,379 of NZ_QEZH01000006.1, read as the reverse complement.
CAGCTTGCGCAGCACACCGTCGGTGTCCTTGGCCAGCAGCGCGTCCCAGTAGCCGCCCCAGAGCAGCTTGATGACGTTCCAGCCGCCGCCACGGAACACGCCTTCCAGTTCCTGGATGATCTTGCCGTTGCCGCGCACCGGGCCGTCCAGGCGCTGCAGGTTGCAGTTGACCACGAAGATCAGGTTGTCCAGGCCTTCGCGGCCGGCCAGCGCGATGGCGCCGAGGGTTTCCGGCTCGTCGCTCTCGCCGTCGCCGATGAAGCACCACACCTTGCGGTCGGACTTCTCGATCAGGCCGCGGTTTTCCAGGTAGCGCATGAACTGCGCCTGGTAGATGGCGGCCAGCGGGCCCAGGCCCATCGACACGGTGGGGGTCTGCCAGAACTCGGGCATCAGCCACGGGTGCGGGTAGGAGGAGATGCCCTGGCCGTCCACTTCCATGCGGAAGTTGTCCAGCTGGGCTTCGCTGATGCGGCCTTCCAGGAAGGCGCGGGCGTAGATGCCCGGGGCGCTGTGGCCCTGGATGAACAGCAGATCGCCCGGGTGCTGGTCGCTGGGCGCGCGCCAGAAGTGGTTGAAGCCCACGTCATACAGCGTGGCGCTAGAGGCGAACGAGGCAATGTGGCCGCCCAGGTCGCCCGGCTTGCGGTTGGCCCGCACGACGGTGGCCATGGCGTTCCAGCGGATGATCGAGCGGATCTTCCACTCCAGCGCGGAGTCGCCGGGATTCTTGGCCTCGTTGGCCGGTGCGATGGTGTTGACGTACTCGGTGGTGGGCGAGAACGGCAGGTAAGCGCCGGCGCGGCGGGTCTGTTCGACCATGCCTTCCAGCAGCTGATGGGCGCGCTCCGGGCCTTCGACGTCGATGACGGCCTTGATCGATTCGAGCCACTCCTGCGTCTCGAGCGGGTTCGGATCGTTGTGCAGCACTTCGTTCAACCAGTTCATTAGCGCTCCCGGGGGGACACACCCCGCGGGTGTGTCGACATCGTGAATTCGTGAACCCCCAAGTGTACCGCACGCACCTGTTGCCATTCCTCGCTACGGGGGCGTATGGAATGGGACGGTGTCGTGCGTGGGTGGGGTACCGACGCCGGCTGGGGCGAGGATCCGGCGCAGCGAGCGCTGCCGGTGTACGACCAAAGGATAAGGGCCAGCGGCGGGCGGTTGCCGCCGGGTCCGGCGCGGAACGGACCGATGTAGGAGCGCACCTGGGCGCGACGGGGCTTTCCCGGCAACGCCCGTCGCGCCCGGGTGCGCTCCTACGAGGGGCGTGAGGTCTGGGGGGGGGGCGGCAGGCGGTCTCTGGCAGAACATCCGGCCATCCGCGCTGGCGAGCAGGTGCTGTCGAGGTAGCGATTGCGCGGCCAGTTGGCGTTTCTGCACGCCCAACGTAGGAGCGCACCTGGGCGCGACGGGCATTCCCGATAACGCCCCGTCGCGCCCAGGTGCGCTCCTACGAGTTGGCGGGTTGGTCAGAACGCCTGCAGGGCTTCGGTCAGCTGGCCGTTGGTGTTGACTGCGCCCATGGTGTAGCCCTGCCAGCCGGGGTAGGCGTTGGGCTCCCAATAGAACACGCCGAGCACGCGCGATCCGATGGCATTGCTGCGGCTGAGCAGGTTGGTGAGCATGGCGCGGGTAGTGGCGGCCTGCTGCCAGTCCATGCCGACCTCGGCCACCACCACGTCGCTGCCGTAGCGGGAGATCATGTCGCGCATGTTGGTGTCCAGGCGGGCGTTGTAGTCCTGCCAGCTGCCCACCGGTGGGTAATGCGACATGCCGATGACGTCCCACTTGCCGCCGGCCGAGCGCAGGTTGTCGAAGAACCAGCGAAAGTTGGCGTTGTCGTAGCCGTTGGCCAGATGCACGATGACCTTGGCGTTGGGGTACACCGCCTTGGTGGCGTTGTAGCCGCTGTTGATGAACTGGCCCAGGGTGGCGAAGTTGGGCGTCTTGCCCTCGTTCCACAGCATGCCGCTGTTGATCTCGTTGCCCACCTGCACCCAGCTGACGGTGATGCCGTTGTCCTTGAGGTATTTGAGGATGCCCTGGGTGTGGCTGTAGACATCGGTATTGAGCTGGGCGACGGAGTGGCCCGCCCAGGCGGCCGGCTTGGTCTGCTTGCCGGGGTCGGCCCAGCTGTCGCTGTAGTGGAAGTCGATCATGATGCGCATGCCCTGCGCGGCGGCGCGCTTGGCCTTGTTCAGGGTGTCGCGGCCATCGTTCCAGCCGCCGGACGGGTTGACCCACACGCGCAGGCGGATGGCGTTGCCGCCCACGTCCTTGAACAGCTTGATGAAGTCGGTGGTGTTGCCGGCCGCATCGCGAAACACCTGCGGCGGGTTGTTGGCTGCTTGCTGATTGAGCCAGCTGACATCGGCGCCCTTGGCGATGCCCTGCGCGCCGGCGCCGGCGCTGAGGCCACCCAGCAGCAGCACGAGCAGCAAACGGTGGTACCCCTTGCGAAAAATGCGCATGAAACCCTCTCCCTTGATCGATGGATGTCGCGCCACGTGGCGCCCTGCCTTTCCCCCCCTGGATCTCACTGCGTGTTGTGCGGCGATGCGGGCCGTGCCGCGATGCCACGCGCGCTGCAAGACGGTGGCGATTCCAGCACAGCGGCGCAATAAGGTCGCGCTCGCTATAGCTGCTGCGTGATTGCGGCATATCTCGCCCCGGCAAACGCCTTGCGCCAGCGAACTGGCGGTATTTTCACCAGTGCGTTGTTGTGCGGGTGCAACAGAGAAACGGCGCGGTAGTGCGCGATGCGCCTGCTACATGCGAACCGTTGCCACAGCGAAGACGCGTGGCCGGCTGGCCGCGACAGCACGTGGATATGGGCCCATGGCGTCGGGCCCGACATGCCACGGCGATGCGCGGCGGGCGTCCTGGCACTGGGACGAAGTGTTGGAGGCACACCACCACCGCATGCGCACCGCGCGCCGCACACAGCGGCATTGGACACCAGCTGATGGGAACCGCAGCAACACCGACTCGACCAAGGCTGCGGCGCTGCACGGCACGCTGGGCTGGCTCGGCTCGGCTCGGCGGCATCAGCCTGACGCAGGAAGACCCCCTCCTTCCTGATGCCCTGCCCGCTCGGCGCATTCGACAGGCTGGCCTTCTAGGATCATCAACGATGGAACGAAAAAACGCCGGGCAAGCCGGCGTTTCCTGTGCAACGTTCGATGGCGGTAGTTGGCCGTTTGGAGCGGCGCCACGTCAGGCGTGCTGGTCAGGCGCATGCATCGCATTGAGCATGCACCGCATCGAGAGTGGGTAACGGAACTTCGCAAACTCACATCGACTGAGTGCGGACGGCGCGCCCAGAACCGGCGCATGCGATTTGGCACGAGGCGCTTCCGGGCACCGGCCGCAGCGGCCGCGCCTGCCTGGCGGCTGCGCAGTGGTTGTCAGCCGCTCGAAGCCACGCATGCCTGCGCGCACTCAGCCCAGCGCGCGTGCGCCCTGCTGTTGTTGCTGGGTCTGCGTTTGCTGCTGCTCCAGCGCCACCGTTTGGCGGGCGGCGTTGTCGGCCACACGCTGGCTGCTCTGTTCCAGCGGCGTGTTCATCGCGGTCATGGTCTCCACGCTGACCCGCAGCTGCGCGGGGTCGTCCACGCGGCCCTGCACGGCGAAGGTGCGGGCGGCATCGGGGCTCATCATCACCGCGTCGATGCGCTGGCCGCCGGCGGCGTGCATTTCCGAGGCCAGAGAGCCGGACAACTGGGCACTCTGCTGGTCGGGTGTGCGCCCTGCGCGCGCATCCTGTGCCTGCACGCCGCGCTGCGCGTCCTGGAACAAGCCATTGCCCACATGCCCCGGCTGATCGATGCGCAGCGAGGTGTGCTCGTTGCCGTGCTCGCGCGCGTCGCGCTTGGCCGGCTCGCCCGGGGCGAGTGGGCCGCGAATGGCGTCGATGGCGTCCTGGCCGAGTCCCTTTGGGCCACGACTCAACAAGGTGATGCCGGCGCGGATCTCGTTCAGATCTGACCGGTACTCGTCGATCAGCCGCTCGTTCTTCGCGGCAAGCTGGAGGGCATTCGGGTCATTGAGGGGCGAGTGCTCGCCGAGAAAGTTGCCTAATTTATGGTAACCAAGCGAAGCGACCGACGCGGCAACGGGCGAATCAGGAATCAAAAAATTGGCCTGACTGTTGCTATAACCCGCCCCGCTCAGCGCGGCAATCTCTTGCGGCCTTGCGTAAATACGCACCTGCCCGAAATGGGGCGATGCCGCACTGACCGGATCGGAGGCCATCACGTGATTTACCACGTTGGTTCCGCCCTCGGGTATTCGATATGCAAGGCTGGCAGCACCGTATGAATTGAATGTCTCGCCTTTGAGATCGAAGTGGTGAGCTGCTACCTGAGCCAACGCGCCGCCCAGCGAATGACCGGTGACGCTGACTTCAGGAGCGTGTCCGCTGCGTTGCGCCTGCTTGTTCGCGTAGTCCAAGGCATGCTTGGTCAGCGCGATTGCATCAGCAGCCTGCGGATTGTCGCGATTGAACACCATCGAACCGTCGGCCTGCACGGCATCACGATAAATTTCTTCGGTGCCCCGATGCGCAACGACGATGTCTCCGCCACCTACGCGCTGATAAATGGTCCCCTGATAACCGGTCCTGCGATTGTTGACATGCTCCAGAACTTCATACGCCGCGTCGCCAACATCTAACCGCTCGCGATCGCCCGGCCGCCGTACACCCACCTCACGGTCGACGTACCCGTCGTTCGACAAAACCGCATATTGCTGGGATGTCGGCTTCATGGCCGTGCTTCCTTGGCGACAACGGTGACCGAAAACAGTTCCTCACGCAGCTCCGGCTTAAAATCTGCTGCGTTGGGCAGACCCATGTCGGCATAGTTTTCGATGTCTTCGCGCGGGTATCCGCCCTTCCAAAAATAGAGTGTCGCCGGCTTTCCGGAGATTACGTCCTTGGAATCGAGGAACGGGAGAAACTCTGTTTCTGCGGCTGCACCAGTCGCCTTCAACGACACGCGAGTGCCAGTCAATTCCCAATGACATACGCCACGGCCGTAGTAATCCTCGTCTTGCATGAGATCGAGGTAGATGGTGCCGCGATACTCCTGCTCGGAGACTTTCTGCAAAGCGAATGATTCGTTACTGGTAATGCGACGACCAACACCTGTTTCAGGGTGGATACGCCCACACTCGCTGTCGTTAGTAACATCGTATTGCGCATACCCATTGACAGCTCCGAACGCTCCCGGTGCTTTGTCGATCTTGACGGTGACCTCATACGCCTTGCGCGGGCTGGGATTCAACTTGGCAAGGCCGCGACCGCCCGCCTCCACGTCGGCTTCTGCGGCGGCCTCGGTTGCGGGGGATTGGGTCTGGGTCATGCTGGTCTCCGGGGCGTTACAGGCCGTAAGCAAAAGGGCCAGCAGGCTCGGGGTCAGAATCTGGCGCAAGGCCGGCCTCCATGGCGATAGGGGGAGTCAATCTAGTTCGCTGACCCGCCGGGGTCAATTTACGGCAGCTGAGGATGAGGCCCCCGTGAGCCAGTTGCCGGCCGGCGGAAAACTGCCATGATCGGGCCATCCGCCGCCAGGAAGCGCGTCATCGCCACCGGTCCCACATCGCCAGCCGACGGCGTGGCCGTCACCCCGCGGGTGCACTGGCGGCACAGCCTGCGCATGCGGGTGTTGCTGGCCGCCACCGCAGTGCTGGTGGTGTTGCTGGCGGTGCTGGGCACGGTGTTCTACCTGGGCGCGCGCGCCGAGCTGGTGGAGGCGGCGCGCACCGAGGTCGATGGCCTGACCGAGCAGACCGCGCGCAGCCTGGCGGCGATGCTGGATTCGGTGCAGGTGAGCGGCCGCACGCTGGCCGCCAGCAGCAGTGCGGTGGGGTTGCAGCCGTTCAATCTGCGCGCCCTGCTGCTGGCCACGCTCAGCGGCGACCCGGATATCGGCGCGGCGCGCCTGATCATCGAGCCGCGCACGCAGAAGGCCCGCGACACCGGGTTTGTCTGGTACGTGCATCGCGACGGCACGCGCGTACTGGAAAAATCGGTGCAGGAGCTGGGATACGACTACCGCGCGATGCCGTGGTACCTGCGCACCCAGCGCGAAGGGCGCGCGTGGTGGTCCGAGCCATATCTCAATCCCAATGGCGGCAGCGCGCTGTACACCAGCTACAACCTGCCGTTGCGCCGCCCGGGCGATGCGGTGGATGCCGCGCCGGTGGGCATGGTCAGCGTGGACCTGCCGCTGCAGCACCTGCGCGAGATCATCGACCAGCTGCCGCGCGACATCAGCATCCAGCCGATGCTGCTCTCGCCCGAAGGCATGCTGGTGTTCAGCCCCGACCCGGCGCTCAACCTGCGCTACACGCTGGAGCGGTACGTGGCGCATGCGCGGCCGGACCTGCTGCCGCTGCAGCGCGCGGTGGCGGCCGGCCAGCCGATCTCGTTCGCGCATACCGCCCCCGACGGTGAGCGCTTTCTGACCCATAGCGCGGCGGTGGGGCGCAGCGGCTGGACCTTTGTGCTGTCTGCCTCGGAAGGCTATGTGCTGGCGGGGCTGAACTGGCTGGCCGCGTGGGTGGCGCTGGCGGCAGTGCTGGGCGCGGTGGTGTGGTGGTGGTTGATGGGGCGGATCACCCGCAAGCTGACGCGGCCGATCGAGGAACTGACCGACACCGCCGAGCACTTTCGCCGCGGCGAATTCGACTACCCGCTGCCGCACATCGAACGCCGCGACGAAGTGGGCGTGATGGCGCGCGCGTTCGACAGCGCGCGCGATGCGATCCGCGACCACATCGCGCAGATCGGCGAGATGACCGCCGCGCGCGAGCGCATGCACAGCGAGCTGCAGATCGCACGCGAGATCCAGCAGGCGATGCTCCCCTCCGGGCGCACCTTCGACCGCGCCAATTCGCACCTGGAAACCTGCGCCTGGCTGGAGCCGGCCAAGGCGGTGGGCGGCGACTTCTATCACTTCGTGGAGACCGAGCCGGGGCTGCTGTGGTTCGTGGTGGGCGATGTGTCCGACAAGGGCGTGCCGGCGGCCCTGTTCATGGCGCGCGCGGTGAGCGTGCTGGAAATCGCCGCGCGCCGGCATACGCGCCCGGACAGCATCCTGATCGCCGCCTCCACGCGGCTGGCCGACAACAACGACACCTGCATGTTCGCCACGGTGCTGTGCGGGGTGATCAACGTGGTCAGCGGCGACTACTGGCTGGCCAGCGCCGGCCACGAGCCGCCGGTGCTGATCGACATCGACGGCACCGCGCGGCCGTTGCCGCTGGAGACCGGCGCGCCGCTGGGGATCGAGCCGCAGGTTGCCTACCCGGTGCTGCAGGGCCGCATGAGCGCCGGGCAGACGCTGCTGGGATACACCGACGGGGTAACCGAGGCGATGGACGAGCGTGGCGCCAGCTATGGGCTGGAGCGCCTGCTAGGCGCACTGCGGCCACGCCGCAGCGCGGCGGCGCAGTGCAAGGCGGTGATCGCCAACATCGCCCACTTCACCGGCCAGGCCGACCCGTACGACGACATCACCCTGCTGGCGATCCGGCTGCGCCAGGAGCATGCTGGGCGGGTCGCAGACGCTGGCCGGGACGCACCCGGAAAGGCAACGACCCGATGAAGCTCGATCTGGCCATCGCGCCCTCGCTGGCCCAGCTGGCCGGCGCCAACGACGCGCTGGAACACTCGCTCACGCTGGAAGGCCTGCATGCCGAGCGCATCGGCCAGGTGCGGCTGATCGTGGAAGAGCTCGGCTGCAATGCGCTCACCCACGGCCAGTGCGCCGAACAGCCGCTGCGCCTGCAACTGCAGCTGGACCCGCAGGCGCTGGTGCTGGAGATGCACGACCCCGGCAGCGCGTTCGATCCCAGCGCCGCAGTGACGCCGGACCTGACTGCCGAGCTCGACGATCGCGAGATCGGCGGGCTGGGGCTGTTTCTGGTGCATCAGTTCGCCGATCACATCGACTACCGCCGCGATGGTGCATACAACGTGGTGCGCGTCACCCTGCTCCATCCGTACGCCCCTGTCCCCGAGGCACTGTCATGACCACGCTCGCCATCCAGATCGACCCGCCGCAGGACAACCGTCAACGCGTCATCCTGACCGGGCGCCTGGACACCCATACCTACCAGGACCTGGACGCGGCGCTGTCGCCGCTGCTGGGCACGCTGATCACCACGCTGGTGCTGGACCTGACCGCGCTGGAATACATCTCCAGCGCCGGCATCCGCTGCATCTTCAAGGCGCGCAAGGCGCTGGCCACGCGCCAGGGCAAGGTGCTGGTGACCAACCCGCAGCCGCAGATCCGCAAGGTCTTCGACATGGTCAAGGCGGTGCCGCTGAGCGATGTGTTCGCCTCCACCGAAGAACTGGATGCCTACCTGGCGGCGATGCAGCGCAAGGTCATCGAACAGCATGCGCAAGGCGATACGCCGATCGTGCCGCATTTTGCCGAGGCCTGAGAGTCGCTGACGACGTATAGCCGACGGGCGTTGGGTGGATGCGCGTGTACCTGGTAGAAGTGCACGCGTGGTACGTGCCGATTCCCGGCATCGGACGCGCGCCCACCTGGCGATGATTGCAGTGGGTGTGCCGATCGCCTTGCGGCGTCGCCTCGCCTGCGCGCACACATGTGGGTGTGTCTGCGCGCGGCATGTGCACGGCAGTGGTTAGGCTATGCCGCCCTGATCCCTGCGTTGCAATGCCCAAGCTGATCATCTTCGATTTCGATGGCACCCTGGCCGACTCGTTCGGTTTCTTTCTGAGCACGCAGCGCGTGCTGGCCGAGCGGCACGGCTTCCGCGCCGCGCAGGCGCATGAAGTGGACGCCGCACGCCGCCTGAGCACCCGCGCGCTGCTCAAGCAATCGGGCCTGAGCAGCTGGCGCATTCCGCTGGTGGCCGCCGACTTCATCCGCCTGATGCGTGCCGCCCCGCCGATGGCCTTGTTCGACGGCATTGCCGCGGTGCTGCAGACCCTGCACGCGCGCGGCACCTGCCTGGCGTTGGTGTCGTCCAACTCGGTGGAGAATGTGCAACGCGCCCTGGGCGAGGAACTGAGCGCGACGTTCGCCGTCATCGACGGTGGCGCGCATCTGCTGGGCAAACAGCGCGCCTTGCGCCGCGTGCTGCGCGCCACCGGGCATACCGCAGCGCAGGCGGTGTACGTGGGCGACCAGGTCGCCGACTGGGAAGCGGCGCAGATGGTGGAGTTGCCGTTTGCCGCGGTGGCCTGGGGCTATGCGCATCCGGAGGTGTTTGCGGGATTGGCGGGCACGCAGCTGATCGAGCGCGTGGACGCGTTGCTCGGGTTGGCGGAGTAGGCCGTTTTTTTTTCGGTGGGGATTGGGGATTGGGGATTCGCTAGAGCGAGAAGCCTGCCGGTGCTGCGTGCGCGCGTGCCCTCATCCGCCCTTCGGGCACCTTCTCCCGGAGGGAGAAGGAAGCGTATGGCGTGCACTGAATGGTCGCCGGGAGCCACGCGCCGACGTCTACATCCCGCCCACGCGCGGTAATGGCGCCGGCACGTTCAACATGCCGCCCGCTGCCACATACGCCGCCAGGGCCTGCCCCTGGCTCAGCAGATGCCCGTGCATCGTGCGCTCGGCACCTTCAGCATCGCGGCGGCGTACGCATGCCATCAGCTCGCGATGCTCGGCCAGCGACTGCGCCATGCGCCCGGGCGTCAACAGCTGCCGGCCGCGGTGCATCTTGAGGATGCGGTGCAGATCGTGGGTGACGCGGATCAACCACGGGTTGCCGGCGTATTGCTGCACGGTTTCGTGGATCAGGTAATTGTTGCGGTAGTACTCGGCCAGGTCGCCGGCGGCGGCGGCGGCTTCCATCGCCGCGTGCAGCTCTTCCAGGCGTTGCACGCCGGCCGCGTCGATGCGCTTGACCGCATCGTGGGCGCAGCGGCCTTCCAGCATGGCCATCACCGGGAACAACTGGTTGAGGTCTTCCAATGTCAGCCGCGTGACCCGGCTGCCACGGCCGGCGTCCAGTTGCACCAGGCCTTCGGCGGCGAGCAGCTTGAGGCTCTCGCGCAGCGGGGTACGGCTGATGCCGAGCTCCTCGGCCAGCGCCGGTTCGTCGATCCATTCGCCCGGCGGCAGCGCGTAGTCGTAGATCTTCTGGCGCAGGCGCTCGGCCACTTCCTCATACAGCGGTACGCGCTTCTTGGCGCTGCGCGAATCAGGGGCGAGGGTCATGGCAGGCGGGTCGTCGATGCGGGCGTGGGGGCGCCCATTCTACGGGGGCGCCCCGATACCCTGCCGAACGCGGGCCGGATCACAGCCAGCCCGGCACCACGAACAGCAGCCAGGCCACCAACGGCCCCAGCAGCACCACCAGCCCGCTGTACACCAGGAAACGGCGGAACAGCGCGTCGCGTTCTTCCTTGGCGGCTGAGGCCACCACCAACGCACCGTTGGTGGAGAACGGGCTGACATCGACGATGGTGGACGACACCGCCAGCGCGCAGATCACCCCGGCCGCGCCGAGCTGGCCCTGCATCAGGAACGGCACCGCCAGCGGGATGGTGGCGCCCAGCACCGCCGCCGACGAGGCGAACGCGGACACGATGCCGCCGACATAGCAGACCAGCAGCGCCCCCAGCAACGGCATGCCGATATGCGATACGCCGGTGCCGATGTAGTCCACCGCGCCGGCTTTTTCCAGCACTGCCACGTAGGTGACCACGCCGCTGATCAACAGCACCGTGGACCAGCTGATGCCGTCCACCGCGCCCTTCTGCGCGCTGGGCGAGATCAGCGCCAGTGCCACCGCCACGGTGATCGAGACCAGGCCGACGTTGAGGTTGTAGACCAGCGCGGCGACGCCCAGGCCGAGCAGGCCGACCAGCGTGATCACCCGATCGCGCGTGATGGCCACCGCCTCCAGCGCCAACGGATTGGTCGACAAGGTGCCGCCACCGGCGGCCACCAGCGAACCATGCCCTTCGATCGCGAACGGGCGCTTGGAGGCCTGGTCGTCGGCCACCGCCACGTATTGCGCGTCGGCCAGCGACACCTCCTGCCGCCGCATCAGCTTGAGCCCGCCGAAGGCGCAGAAGCAGATGATCGCCATCATCAGGTTGAAGCCCAGGCTGGTGAGGAACACCGCCATCTCGGTGACGTCCAGCCCGGCCTTTTCCACCACCTTGTTGGTGATGCCGCCATACACGCTGATCGGCGAAAAGCCACCGCCCTGCGCGCCATGGATCACCAGCAGGCCCATCATCAGGGGATTGATGCGGTACTGCTTGGCAAAGCGCAGCGCCACCGGGCCGATGATGGCCACCGCCGCCGGCCCCAACGCGCCGAACGCGGTGAGCAGGCCGGTGATGACGAACATCACCCAGGGAATCGCCACGATGCGCCCGCGTACCGCGCGCACCGCCCAGTGCACCAGCAGATCGATGGTGCCGTTCTTCTGTGCGATGGCGAACAGATAGGTGATGCCGACCAGGGTGAGGAACAGGTCGCCGGGGAAGCCGGCCAGCACCTCCTTGCCGTCCAGCCCCACCCAGACGCCGCCGATGATGAAGGCCAGCGCGAAGGCCACCGCCCCCATGTTGATGGGCAATGCGGTGGCGACGATGAACATGATCACCAAGCCAAGAATCGTTGCAATTTGCGGGGTCATGCGCCCTCCCAGACACCTGATACGCGTACAGCACGGATGGCCACCCGCCACCCAAGGGTCACACCTGGTCAGACGCAGGGCGGCTGACAGAAATAAGGGGCAGCTGCCGGGCGGTTGCCTGCGCCACGCCCACATCGCCGCTCCTGGCGTTACTTCATGCCGCGCGCTCGCACGCGGCGTGGACCCACTCCACCACGCCCTGCGTGCTGTGGAAGTCCTCCACCGATCGCGCTTCGCAGCCCGGCACGATGTCGCGTGCCATGCGCGCCAATGCGCTGCCTGGCCCCAGTTCGAGAAACACGCGCGCGCCGCGTTCGGCGGCCTGCACCAGCACGTCGTACCAGCGCACCGTCTGCGCGATCTGTGCGGCCAGCGTGTCCACCACCAGGGCCTGCGTGGTGACGGCACGTGCATCGATGCCGGCCAGCACGCGCAGCCTGGGCGCGTGCACGGCCGCGTTGTTCAATTTGACCGCGAAGGCATCGGCCGCCGCACGCAGCCAGGGCGTATGCGCTGGCACGCTCACCGGCAACTGCGTGACGCGTGCGCCCTGCGCCTGCGCTGCATCGCCCAGTGCCTGCAGCGCAGCGTGCGGGCCACCGAGCACGGCATGGTCGTCGCCATTGACGATGGCGACGGCCGCGCCATGCGTCTGGCACAGCGCTTCGAGCACACGCAGCGGCAGGCCGGCCACCGCCATCAATCCGGCGTGGTCCGGGCTGGCCGCGTCCATCAGGCGTGCGCGGGTGGCGGCCAGCTGCAGGCAGGTATCGATCTCCATGCTGCCGGCTACCGCATGCGCGGCCAGCTCACCGACGCTGTAGCCCAGCACCAGCACCGGCGTGGGCAGCTGCGCACGCAGCAGCTGCCAGTGCGCCAGGGTGCCGGCGCACACCAGTGGCTGTGCAATGGCATTGGTGTAGCGGGCGTTGTCTGCGGCAAGCGTGTGTGCCGAGGCGCCGAGCACCTTGCTTGCGGCAGCGATTACCTCGGCCGCGGCCGGCGCATCGGCAACACGCGCGAACATCGCCGCATGCTGCCCACCCTGGCCGGGACAGAGCACGGCCAGGCTCATGCGGTGGCCTGCTGGCAGGTAACGCCGTGCGCCGTGCGAGTGGAGTCCTGATCCGCCCTGCAGGCCACGTCTCCAGGGACAGCGAGAAGGATGCCGTTTCCTGCTGCACTGAGAAGGGCAGCACGACTGCACGTGTGTGCGCGCACTGCCTTCGCGGCTGCCAGTGGCCGGTGTGTGCTCATGCGCCCTCCTGACAGTGCAGGAACCAGGCGCAGGCCAGCAGGTCGGCGCTGCCGCCCGGGCTCAGACGCCGCGCGACGAACTGCCTGCCCATGGCGCTCAAGCGCGCGCGCCACTGCGGTTGTGCGATGCCGCCTTCGGCGAGAAACCCACGCGCTTGCGTCTTTGCGTAAGCCAGCCCTTCCTGCCCGCCGCGATGCAACAGGTTGAGGTCATCGACCTCGGCAACCAGGTGCATCAAGGTCTGCGCCAGTGCCGCTTCGCGCGTGGCGCCGCTGTGCACTGCGCTGCGCAGAGACGGCAACGCGATCTCGCGCAGCAAGGGATAACCGTCCGCGGCCTGCTCGCGCACGCCGCCGATCCGAAACCGTGCACGCGCGCGCTGGCCATTGCTGCGTGGATCCAGCGGCGCGGCGCGCAAGACCTCGCGCCACTCCTGCACCGCGTTGCAGACGGCTTCGCCAACCGGGCGGCTCCCGTGCAGGCCACGCAGGCGCGCGGCCTGCGCAGTGAGCAAGCCGAGGCTGAAGATCGCACCGCGGTGGGTATTGATGCCACCGGTGGCGCGCAGCATCGCCGCTTCGGCCGCGATGCCGAGCTGGCGCACATGCTCGAACGGCGCATTGTCGATACCCGCCTGTGCAATCGCGACGAAGTAGCCGCGCAAGGCAAACAGGCTGCGCAGGAATGTCGAGGCATCCATATCGGCATGGCTGCCGCTGTCGAATGGCGTGACCAGGCCGGGCTTGGGCGCGCAGCGCAGTTCCGCGTGCAGGGCGGCGACCGCGAGCCGACCCAGACGGTGCGCCAGCGCGCTGGCGGTGCCGGCTTCGGCATGCCATGTGGCTTGTAACGCGACGTTGTCTTGCACATCGCCATGCGTGCGTGCAGCACGCGACGGCGCGTAAACAAGATCCGAGCCATCGCGTGCGGGAGCAAGGCGCAGTCTTGGCTGTTGGGATGCTTCTGGCGGTGCTGCCTGTGCCAGTGCCGAGGGGATGTCCGCAGCAACCAAGCGCGTCGATGGGCTGTCTGCACCAGGCCGGGACGGCGCGATGCCCGTTTCTTTTGATGTTGTCACCGGTTTTGATGCTGTCACTAGCAGCTGCCGCTCGGACGCAGTGCACTGCGTCCCCGAGGGCCTGGCATCGGCAACGCGTTCGACCAATGCACTCATGCCGCGCTCCACACCGGAAACAGCGCGCTGCGCGGCAGCAAGCGGCAGCCGGCGCTGCACTTCACCAACACCTGTTGTGCGCTGCCGGCGTACTCGCGCCAGTTCACCGCGGTGTCGTCGGGCAGCAGCAGTTCGCCGTCTGCGCGCAGCCCATGGCGGTGTTCCCAGCGCTGCAGCAATGTCACCACTGCCTGCGCCTGTTCGGGCGTGGCGATGGACCACAACAGATCCAGGTCCGATTGCGCATGCACATACGCAAGCCCGGTCAGGGCCTGCCATGCGAAGCTGCCGAAGACGCGCGGCTGCAGGGCGCTGGCATTGGCCTGCGCTCGCAAGGCCTGCAGTGCAGGCTGCAGCGTGGCGGGTGCGGCTGCGATCACCGCGTCCAGCGCCAGCGGCGCAGTGCTGCGCACGATAGCGTCCAGGCCGGCACTCAACGCCAGCCGCTGTTTGCCTTCGTTTGGCGGCAATGGCACGCCGAGCGGCACGCGGCCGGGCGCGTGGCTGCCATCGCCACGCGCCACCACCGCCGGCCACCCCGCGGCGAACCACTGCTGCAGCCGTGGCTGCGCACCTGGCGTCAGCGCTTGCCAGCGCGCGTCCGGATGCAGCCACACCAGTGCGTGGCGGGCGGGCATGCTCAGGCCTCGCCTGCGGCCACGGCGGCGGCGACATCGCGCGCCAGGGTGCGCCCGCCACGTTGCGCGCCAAGTGCCCGGCGTTGATCGCCATCGCCGGGCGCGGCCAGGGCGTCGAGCAGCGCCTGCGCCAGGTCGCCGTCCCAGAGCGACTCCACCGCGCCCATGCGCACGTAGTTCTCCACGCCCGGTGCAAACACCGGCGAGCTCTTGCTCAGCGCCTGCAAGGTATCCACGCTCTGCTTGGTCACGCGCGCCATCGCGCGCAGATCCATCACCCGGATCTGCGCGTCCGGCAACGCGTGGATATGGTCGGCCATCAGGCCGAACGACAGGAAGCCGCCGCTGACCGATTCGCCATACACCAGTGTGACCAGCCGCGCGCCGCGCTTGCGCGCCAGATCCAGCGTGCGTGCCAGATGCGCGAAATAGCCGTTGATGCCGAGCAGTTCGTCGCGGCGTGCAAGCCGTTGCCCGGCGGTGTCGGCCAGCATCACGATCGGCCGCTGCGGATGCGCGCGCGTGCTCGCCAATACGGTCGCCGCCAATGCCAGCGCGTGGTCCACGCCAACTTCCAGCTTGTTGGCGGTGCCGATCACGGTGACGGCGCCCGCGGCCGTGGTGGCGCTGCCGGTGAGCACATCGTCATTGCGGGCGATGGCGTGGCCGAGCGGAAACAGCTGGTCCAGCAGTTGGCTCAGTTCCATGGCGTGCTCCGGTCGGCGGTGGCGGCAAGGAAGGCGTCGGTGTCCAGCAACGGCAGCCGCTGCGCATCGACGATGCCCTGGCGTTGCCAGATCTCCAGCCCATCGCGGCAATCGCCATAGGCGTCAATGCGCTTGGACAACTGTTGATGCGCCACTTCCAATGCCTGCAGTGCGGCATCGCCCGCCGGCTCGGCCAGGGTGTCCAGCGTCTGCGCGGCGGCATCGGCGAATGCGGCGATGCGGTCGGCCACCAGCGTCTGCGCCTCGCCCAGCAGATAGCGGTGCTTGCCGCCGGTGACGCGCCACACCAGGGCGCGGTCACGGGCGTCGAACTCTTCCACGCCGCGCACGGTTTCGATCACGTCCGGGCCGGACAGCGACAGGCGGCCTTCTTCGGACATGATCACCGCGCTGCAGCAGCGCGCCACGATGCCCATGCCGCCGAAGGCGCCGTTGCCGCTGCCGATCAAGGCCAGCACCGGCACGCCGGCGGCACGCGTGTTCAAGGTGGCGCGCATGATTTCGGAGATGGCGATCAGGCCGGCGTTGGCTTCGTGCAGACGCACGCCGCCGGTGTCGAGCAGCAGCAGCACTGCGTCCGGCTGGGTGGCGGTGGCGCGTTCGAGCAGGCCGGTGAGCTTGGCGCCGTGTACTTCGCCGACGCCGCCGCCCATGAAGGCGCCTTGCTGCGCGGCGATCAGCACGGTGCGCCCACGCAGCGTGCCTTCGCCGACGACGATGCCGTCATCGAAGGCGCCGGGCGTGTCCAGTTGGGCCAAATGCGGGCTGATCAGGCGGCGACGTGGGCCGACGAATTCGCGAAAGCTGCCGGCATCCAGCACGCCGTCGATGCGCTCGCGCGCGTCGGCCTCGTAATAGCTGCGCTCGGCCACGGGAATGGTGGTGCTCATACAAGCCTCCCGACGACATGCGTAGGAGCGCACCTGGGCGCGACCGGGGCGTGACCGGGAAAGCCCGTCGCGCCCGGGTGCGCTCCTACGGGGTGACTGCGGTGTGCCGGTGCGTCGTCCCTGCACTCGGCCACGGAGATGGTGGTGCCTAAGTGATTCCGGATGACCGGCGTAGGAGCGCACCTGGGCGCGACCGGGGCGTGACCGGGAACACCCGTCGCGCCCGGGTGCGCTCCTACGGGGTGACTGCGAAGTGCCGGTGCGTCGTCCCTGCACTCGGCCATGGAGATGGTGGTGCCTAAGTGATTCCGGATGACTGGCGTAGGAGCGCACCTGGGCGCGACCGGGGCGTGACCGGGAAAGCCCGTCGCGCCCGGGTGCGCTCCTACGGGGGCACTGCGGCGGCTCATGCTGTGGCTCCCTGCAGGACGTCCACCGCCTGCTCCAGGCGCAGGCTCACCACCGCCGGCGTGGCGCCGACATCGTTGATGCTGATGCGCACATCGCGCAGCGGATGGCGCGCGGCAAAATCATCCAGCACGGCCTGCCAGATCGCGCCGAAACCGCGTGCGGCGGTGAGGATCCCGATCTCCATCGCGCCGTCCAGCGGCACGCGCTCGACCAGCACTTCCAGGTTGCCGGAGGCGACCACGCCGACCAGCGCATGGTCCAGCCCGGCGCGCGCGCCGTGCTGGCCATCGAAGCGATACCGCAGGGTTTCCATGCCGTGCCCCTACCAGTTGCGAAAACGTTTCGGCGGGTCGTACAACCCACCGGACCAGCGCACCAGATCCTTGACCGTGCGCGCGGCGAGCAGGTCGCGCGTGGCATCGCGCGGCCGGATGCCCAGATCTTCGGGCCGCCTGATGACACCGCGATCGCGCAGGTTCTCGACCGCGCGCTTGTCGCGGCCCAGGCCGACGGCGGTATACCCGGACACGCCACGGATGGCCTGTTCGCGTTCTTCGGCGCTGCGGCACAGCAACAGGTTGGCGATGCCTTCTTCGGTGAGCACATGGCTGACGTCGTCGCCATAGATCATCACCGGCGGCAGCGGCATGTTGGCGCGCTCGGCCAGCTCCCAGGCATCGAGCCTGTCGACGAAGGCCGGCGCCATGTGTTCGCGGAAGGTTTCCACCATCTGCACCACCAGCTTGCGTCCGCGCGGCATCTCGCCGGGGCGCGCCGCCTCGCGCCCGGCCTTGAGCCAGGCGTCGCTGGCGTGCCGGCGGCCGCGCGCATCCGAGCCCATGTTGGGCGCGCCGCCGAAGCCGGCGATGCGGTCGCGCGTGGCGGTGGAGCTGTTGCCCTGCAGATCGATCTGCAGGGTGGAGCCGATGAACATGTCGCAGGCGTACAACCCGGCGGTCTGCGACAGCGCGCGATTGGAGCGCATGCTGCCGTCGGCACCAGTAAAGAAGATGTCCGGGCGCGCGGCGATGTAGGCCTCCATGCCCAGTTCCGAGCCGAACGAATGCACCGAGTGCACGAAGCCCGATTCGATCGCAGGAATCAATGCAGGATGCGGATTGAGCGCCCAGTGCCGGCAGATCTTGCCTTTGAGCCCCAGCGACTCGGCGTAGGTGGGCAGCAGCAATTCGATCGCTGCGGTGTCGAAACCGATGCCGTGGTTGAGCCGGTCCACGCCGTATTCGGCGTAGATGCCCTTGATCGCCATCATCGCCATCAGCACCTGGATCTCGGAGATCTGCGCCGGGTCGCGGGTGAACAGCGGTTCGATGTAGTTGGGCTTGGGCGCCTGGGTGACGAAGTCCACCCAGTCGGCCGGGATGTCCACGCGCGGCAGGGTATCGACGATCTCGTTGACCTGCGCAATCACGATGCCGCCCTTGAACGCGGTGGCCTCGACGATCACCGGGGTGTCTTCGGTATTCGGGCCGGTGTAGAGATTGCCGTGGCGGTCGGCGGCCTGCGCGGTGACAAGCGCGATGCGCGGGGTCAGGTCGATGAAATAGCGGCCGAACAATTCCAGGTAGGTGTGGATGGCGCCGATCTCGATGCGGCCCTCGCCGACCAGCCCGGCCAGGCGCGCGGCCTGCGGGCCGGAGAACGAGAAATCCAGCCGCTTGGCGATGCCGCGCTCGAACACGTCCAGATGCGCCGGCAGCGACAACACCGATTGCACCATGTGCAGGTCATGCACGCGCGCGGGATCTACCTCGGTCAGGCAGCGCGCCAGGAAGTCGGCCTGCTTCTGGTTGTTGCCTTCCAGGCAGACGCGATCGCCCGGCTCGATCACCGCCTCCAGCAGCGCCACCACGTCGTCGGCGGCCACCACGCGCCCCTGCGGCGCCAGCGCGGCGGCCCGCTGCAGGCGCTGGCGCCGGCTTTCGGCCTGAGTGTCCCACTGTCGACTCATGCGTCTGCCTCACCGGGCCAGGCCCGTAATGTCGAAGTAATTACATCGTAATTATGGAGACCAGCTGTGTCTAGCCGCGTTGCAGCATCAGCCCCAGGGATAGCCATGTTGGTCAACCGGGCGACAGGCCGGTGCTTGCAGGCCGCCATATTTCGATATATCTTTTCATCATGCTTCGATATATCGAATGAAAATGCGCTCCCACCGCGACGACCTGCCGAGCGAGCTCGATCCATCCGTGGCGACCAGTGCCACGCGCCGTGGTGGCGCCGGGCGCGCGCGGCCGCTGGAACATGGCGACCTGCGCCTGCTGCTGCTGGCGCTGATCGAGCAACAGCCACGCCATGGCTACGAGTTGATGCGGCAGATCACCGCACTGTTCAAAGGCCTCTACACGCCCAGCGCAGGCGCCATCTATCCGGCACTGGCGCAGCTCGAAGCCGATGGCTGGGTGCAGACCGCGCTGGACGAGGGCCGCAAGCGCTACCAGGTCACCGCCTCCGGCCGTACGCATGCGGCGCAGCACCGCGATGCACTCGATGCCGCATTGGCCCGCACCCACCGCCGCGCGCGCGAGCTGATCAAGGCACAGACACCGGCGCCGATTCGCGAAGCCATTCACCGCATCAAGCACGGCCTGTTTGCGCGGCATGGGCAATGGACGGATGCAGAAACCACACGCATTGCCGCGCTACTCAACGCCGCCGCTGACGGCATGGAGCGCGACAAAGGCTGAGTGCGTTTATCGCTGTGGTCCGAAGCCAACCGATGCCGGCTTGAGTTGCCTTGCGGCAGTGAGGCGTCATCGCGGTGTTTGCGTTGCGCGGCGTCAGTGGCATGCATGCATTGCTGTCCCTGCGCTGTTCTGCGACTTGATCAGCGTGTCGCTGCAAGACATCGACCTCGCTTGTTTGGCAGATGCACGCGGCTTCGCCCGTACCCGCATCCGCCCCTGCGGGGCACCTTCTTCCGAAGGGAGAAGGGTGAGCAACAACCGCTGTTCTTTTTCAGCTCGCTGGCTAGATCGTCACATTACCGTATGCAGTCACTCCCCCGCCGCGCAGCTGCGCGCCACCTCCAGGAATCGCACCACATGGCCATCCACACCCACACCCAACTCCGCCGCGACCCGCGCCTGCGCTCCGTGCAGGTGCTGCGTTGCGAATCGCTGACGCCGCAGATGCGCCGCATCGTGTTCGGCGGCAGCGAGCTTGCCGGCTTTCAGAGCGAGGCACCGGACGACCACGTCAAGCTGTTCTTCCCCAATGCCAGTGGCGCCTTCGTGCTGCCGACGATGACACCGGACGGCCCACGCTATGCCGAAGGCGCCCTGCCCTCGCCCGGCCGCGATTACACGCCGCGCTCTTTCGATCCGCAGAGTGGCGAGTTGAGCATCGACTTCGTGCTGCACGGCGACGGCGTGGCCTCCAGCTGGGCGGCGCAGGCACAGCCCGGCGACACGCTGACGATCGGTGGCCCTCGCGGCTCGTTCCTGGTTGCCGACGACTACGACCACTACGTGCTGATCGGCGATGAAACCGCCTTGCCGGCAATCGGCCGCTGGCTGGAAGCCATGCCCGCCGACATGCATGCAGAGGTCTTTATCGAAATCGCCGATGCGGCCGAGCGCCAGGACCTGCTCACCGCCGCCGAGGTGGACGTGTACTGGCTGGAACGCAACGGTTTCGATGCCGCCAGCAGCACCCTGCTGGAGGACAGCCTGCGCGATTACGAGCCGCATGACGGCGACACGTTCTACTGGATCGGCACCGAATCCATGCGCGCGCGTGCGATGCGCAAGTTTCTGGAAGAGCACATGGGCGTGGATAAGGATTCAGTGCGCGCGAAGGGCTACTGGAAGGCGAATCCGGCGGCGGAGTGAGGGTGGGCACGCGCGTGGTGCCGGGCTGAGGGTAGAGCCCTCGCGGCCAGGGCCGCTCCTACAACGCTCGGATGCTCATGCGTTGTGGTGGGACTGAGGGTAGAGCCCTCGCGGCCAGGGCCGCTCCTACAACGGTCGGATGCTCATGCGTTGTGGTGGGGCTGAGGGTCGAGCCCTCGCGGCCAGGGCCGCTCCTACAACGGTCGGATGCTCATGCGTTGTGGTGGCGCTGAGGGTGGATCCCTCGTGGCCTGGGCCGCTCCTACGAAGAGCTGGTAGGCGCCCAAGCAAAAGCCCGCCGATCGGCGGGCCTTTGCGTTACACGCATCGGTGCGATTGTTCGCACCGATGCATCCACTGCGCTGCGACTTACTTGGCAGCAGCAGCGTCACCGGCCTTGGCCTGCAGGGCTTCGGTGGTGATGCGGATCTTCACTTCGTCGCTGACGTTCGGGGCGTACTGGCCCACGCCGAAGTCGGTGCGCTTGATGGTGGTGGTGGCGTCGAAACCGGCTGCCGGCACCTTCTTCATCGGGTGCTCGCCGGCACCGTTGAGGGTGACGTCCAGCACGACCGGCTTGGTCTGATCCTTGATGGTCAGATCGCCGGTGACGGTCAGCTTGTTGGGGCCGGCCGCTTCGACCTTGGTGCTCTTGAAGGTGGCGGTCGGGAACTTGGCCGCGTCGAAGAAGTCCCCGCTCTTCAGGTGCTCGTCGAACTTGGCGGTGAAGCTGTTCAGGCCCGACAGCGGCAGGGTGACCTGCACGGTGGACTTGGTCACGTCGGCCGCGTCGTACACCAGGGTACCGTCGACATTGCCGAAGTGGGCGGTCGGGTTGGAGAAGCCGAAGTGGCTCCACTGCGCCAGCACGTCGGTGTGGCTCGGGTCCAGGGTGTAGGTGCCCGAGGCCACTTCCACGGCCGGCGCGGTCGAGGCGGCCGGTTCGGCGGCGGCAGGTGCCGTTGCAGCGGCATCGGCCGGGGCGGTGGCGGCCGGGGTTTCGGCAGCAGGCGCGGCGGCGTTGTCAGCCGGCTTGGAGCAGGCGGCGATGGCCAGGGTCAGGGCGAGCGGCAGCAGCAGTTTGTGGGTGGTCTTCATTGAAACTCCTTGAGGATGAGGGACCGCATTGGATCAACGCGGATGGAACGGACGCAGACGGACGAGGACTGCAGGAAAGCGGAAAACATGCGCCTGGGGCCGATGGCACAGGGCGCACGCTCGTCGGGTGGTGCGGGGGGCGCTCTGAAGCCGGAGTGTACGTCGCTCCCCGCCTGGCGGCGCGCCGGCTGCGCCCGCCTGACGGTGTGCGCAGCCGGTGTCTCACCGCCGTTATTCGATGCGTGCGGCTTCGTCGAAGCTCAGGCGCGGCAGCCGCGGGAATAGCCCGGCCGGATCGCCGTAGCCAAGATTGATCAGAAAGTTGGACTTGATCGGCGTGCCGGCAAAGAACGCCGCATCCACCTTGGCGTTGTCGAAGCCGGACATCGGGCCGGCATCCAGACCCAGCGCACGTGCGGCCAGGATCAGGTAGGCGCCCTGCAGCGAGCTGTTACGGAACGCGCCGGTTGCGCGCATCTCGCGCGAGCCTTCGAACCAGCTCTTGGCGTCGGCATGCGGGAACAGGTACGGCAGCTTTTCGTGGAACTCCTCATCGGAGCCGACGATCACCGTGACCGGCGCGGCCAGCGTCTTGGCGGCATTGGCCTCGGACAGCGCCGGCTTGAGCTTCTGCTTGCCCTCGGGCGTGGTCACGAACACGAAACGCGCCGGCGACCCGTTGGCCGCGGTCGGCCCCCACTTCAGCAGATCGTAGAGCTCGCGCAGCTGCGCTTCGCTCACCGGCTTGTCGAGAAAGGCGTTTTGCGTGCGGGCGGTACGAAACAGCTGATCCAGCGCGGCAGCGTCGAGCAAGTCGGACATGGAGACTCCGGGAAGCAAGGGAATGGGCGACAGTAGGGTGCAGCACCGGCGCCAGCGTGAAGACCCGCAGTGTAGAGTGGCGCGATTGCTGCAACACACGCTCAATCTGAAACAAATCTATGTCGGATCTGAAACGATGGCGCTGACCTGGGCCGTGAGCGACGGCCGCGCCGGCAATGCCCGCCAGGCCGAGGCCTTGGCGCAGGCGCTGCACTCCACACCGGTCACCGCACTGCATCTGCAGGCCCGCGCGCCGTGGCGCTGGGCCGCACCGCGCCTGTTGCCGGGGGCGCAGGCCGCATTTGGCGCGGAATTCGCGCGGCGATTGCAGCAGCCGCCGACGCTGGCGATCGGCTGCGGGCGCCAGGCCGCCCTGGCCACCCGGCTGCTGCGCGCGCGCGGCAGCCAGGCAGTGCAGATCCTGGACCCGCGGCTGAACCCGCGCCACTGGAATCTGCTGATCGTGCCCGAGCACGACGCGCTGCGTGGCGCGAACGTGATCACATTACTCGGCAGCTTGAACCCGGTGGACGATGCGTGGCTGGCCGCCGGGCGCGCCGCCTTCGCACCGCTCGGCGCGCTGCCCGGCCCACGCGTGGCGCTGTTGATCGGCGGCCCGACCGCGCAGGTGCCCTGGACCACCCAGGCGCTTGCGGCGCTGTGCATGCAGCTCCGCGCGCAGGTGCTTGCGGCCGGCGGCAGCCTGCTGGTCACCACCTCCCGGCGCACCCCGCCCGAGGCGATCGCGATGCTGCGCGATGCGCGTGCAGGCCTGCCAGGCCTGCTGTGGTGCGACGAGCGCGATGGGCCCAACCCGTACGCCGGCCTGCTGGGCTGGGCCGATGCGATCGTGGCCAGCGCCGACTCGGTCAACCTGCTCTCCGAAGCCTGCGCCACGCCGGTGCCGGTAGTAGCGGCGTTTGCCGAACAGGCGCAAGGACGGGTGGCGACGTATCTGCGGGCACTGCAGGCGCATGGCCGTCTAGGCGATGCACGGGATGTCTTCGCAACGCCGTTGCAGCTGCGACCACTGCGCGAAACCCAGCGCATCGCCGCACTGGTGCGCGAGCGCCTGCACGTATGATGGTGCCGCCGTGGATGCCACGGGGCAGCCACGCGGACGATCAATCCCCATGCAATGCGAACACACACGGCGCAGCTGGCCTGCAACAACGGCGTTGCTCATCGCCCTGACCTGCGCACTGCCTGCCATTGCCGCGCCGGTGTGCACGCCGCACTATCCGACACCCGCCACGCTGGCGGCGATGTTCGACATGGCCAGGTCCACCCAGCAGGCGCTGGACGCAGTGGACGGTGCGCAGGTGGTGCTGCTGGCACGCGGCGGCCAGGATCTGAGCCGCTATGGCCTGAAACACAGCCACCTGGCCTTCGCGCTGCGCGAGGACGACGGCACCTGGCGGGTCAAGCACCTGCTCAATCACTGCAAGTCGGACACCTCGGCGCTGTATCACGAAGGTCTGAGCAACTTCATCGGCGAAACTGCCCTCACTGCCGACCTGCGCGTCGGCGTGCCGGCACCGGCGCTGCAGCAGCAACTGCGCACGTTGCTGCAGGATCCGGCCACGCTGGCACATGCGCTGCACCAGGCGCGCTACAGCATGATCGCCTACCCGTTCTCCACCGATTACCAGAACTCCAACCAGTGGGTGCTCGAAGTGCTGGCGGCGGCATTGGCGGCGACCCACGCAGCAGATACGGCAGCTGCGCCGGTGAGCGATCGTCGCAGCGCACAGGCCTGGCTCAAGCGCAACGGTTACCAACCCACCCGCCTGCATCTGGATCTGAGCAAGCGCATCGGCGCCCGTTTCTTCGTCGCCAATGCCGCAGTGACCGACCATCCCGCCAGCGAGCGCATCTCCGGCAATTATTCGGTGATCACGGTCGAGTCGGTGTTCGATTTCCTGCAGCAGCAACAGATGCTGCAGCAGGATGATTCCATTCCCCACAGCGTCGCCACGCACGGAGCGTCCCCATGAACATCTCTCTTCGATCTGCCGGCCTCGGGTTGTTGCTCGCCATCGCGTTCGGCCAGCCGCTGCCGGCCACTGCAGGCTTGACCACGATCACCCGCGGCGATGCCTCGGCGATGTCGGCGATCCTGGTGATCTCCGCGCCGTACTTCGTGTCGTTGGCGCTGGGCCACAGTGCGGTGGCAGGTTCGGAAGCCCTCGGCGACGCATCGCACAAGGCCTCCGCAGGGCCGTTGCCGCCGATGCGGGTCAAGTCGGTGGAGAAAGCCACCGACGGCGGCTGCGAAGTGCAGTTGCAGGATCCGGCAAACGCCGACAACACCGCCTTGCTGCGCTGGCCGGCACGCCAGGACGACCCGACTGCGGGCTTTCGTGTTGGCGAGACGGTGACCTTCCAGCCGAGCCCGGCCGGTGCCGGCTGGACTGTGCAGTCGCCCCAAGGCCAGGCGCTGGCGTTCGTGCCGACCGCAGAATCCGCCGCTCAAAACAGCAGCAAGATTTGGTGACGCCGGCAAGCTCCTGACCGACGCACCAGGTCGGGATGGGGCTGTGCTGACACACTGTTTGCGGGCACGGCGGGACGCGCAGAGGCATTTTCCGCAGCCTGCCGAACTGCCTGCGCGACGGTTTGTTGATCGTCACCGACGCGCACAGCCGCGTGCAGTTGCAGAGCCTTGGCGCACCGATGCCTGGCACGCACGCAATTGCCAGCGTGCTACGGGTCGCGCCGCCCGCGGCAACGGTGTACATGCGGGTTGGCGATGTCTTCGGAGGCATGTGCGTGCTGCACGCCGGCATGCGCTCAAACAGCAGCGCAGCAGCACGCTGGATCGATAAGGCATCGCGGCCACGCGAACACAAGCAAATCCGCACGGCATCACTCCACCATGCTTGCCGCCATCCGCTGACCAAGACACTGTTTCCACCGGCAGCACGCCGCCGTGTTTGCCATGCACGGCCGATGCACACTGGCCCGCATGCGCTAACGCGCGGATAATCCGCGCTGCCCTGTCACTGCCGCACCGTCATGTCCAGCCGCTCGCCGACGCCGTTCACCCCGCTCACCGCGCGCGCATTGGCGTGGGCGGTCCTGGCCATGGGCGCGGTGGTGCTGTTGTCCAACATCCTGGTGCAATATCCAATCAACGACTGGCTGACCTGGGGCGCGTTCTCGTATCCGCTGGCGTTCCTGGTGAGCAACCTGATCAATCGCCGCTTCGGCCCACGCGCGGCGCGCAAGGTCGCCTGGTGCGGCTTTGCGCTCGCGGTGGCGTTGTCGCTGTGGCTGGCCACCCCGCGCATCGCAGCGGCCTCGTGCACCGCCTTCATCGCTGCGCAGTTGCTGGATATCAGCGTGTTCGACCGGCTGCGCAGTGGCAATTGGTGGCGCGCGCCGATCGTGGCCACCACCTGCAGTGCCACGCTGGATACGGCGATCTTCTGGAGCATCGCCTTTGCCGGTGTCGGCCTGCCATGGATCAGCTGGGCGGCCGGCGATCTGGCGGTGAAGCTGGGCATGGGCGTGTTCCTGCTCGGCCCGTTCCGTGCGCTGCTGTGGCGCAGTGCACCGCGGCCGCAGGGCTGACCGCAGCGCCTACGTACAGGCAATCAGGCCAACAACAGACGCGGTGGATGGATGCGATTCCAACGCAGCTGCACTTTGCCAACCCGCTCTGCATGCCGCACTCGCCTCATAGCGCAAGCAACGCAGCGCCCGGATACCGGCCTATCAAGGCGATGGCGCTGCCACATCCTTGCCGGCCGGAAACGCCAGTCCTTGTGCATGCGCGGTGGTGAAGATGCTGTGCCGTGCCTGCTGGATGGCCGGGGTCGGTGCGATCAGCCGCGACCGGCGATCCAGCGTGCAACTCAGGCCCGCTTCCACCAGCGTGGCATGGGCCTGGTGCAGCGCTGCTGCGCTCTCGGCCGGCAGCCACTGCACCTGCACCAGCGCATCGATCAAGGCGGGCGTGGCGCAGGCCAACAGCAACGTGGGATGGTGTGCGGCCTGGCCGAGCACACCGGCCTGCAGGACGAATTCCAGATCGACCAGGCCGCCGGCGCCCTGCTTGAGATCCAGTCGCCCCGCATCGCTGCGATCCAGTTCGCTGCGCATGCGCGCGCGCATCTTGCGCACGTCCTCGTGCAGCGCTGCGGTGTCGCGCACGCGTGTCAGCGTGTCGCCACGTACCTGCGCGAACGCTTCGCACAGCGCCGCATCGCCGGCCACCGCACGCGCGCGCACCAGCGCCTGATGTTCCCAGGTCCAGGCGCGCTCGCGCTGGTAGTCGCGGTAACTGGCCAGCGAGGACACCAGGGCGCCCTTGCCGCCGTCCGGGCGCAGCCGCACGTCGATCTCGTAGAGACGGCCGGCGCCGGTTTCGGCAGCCAGCAAGGTCATCACCTTCTGCGCCAGCCGCGCAAACCAGCGCCCGGCGTCCAACGGTCGCTTGCCATCGGAAGCCTCCACCTGCCGCGGGTGGTCGTAGAGAAACACCAGATCCAGGTCCGAGCCGAAGCCCAGCTCCAGGCCACCCAGGCTGCCGTAGCCGATGATGGCGAACGCCCCGCCCGGCACCTGCCCGTGCGCAGCGATCAGTTCGCGGCGCGCCAGCTGCAGCACCGTCTGCACCACTGCTTCAGCCAGCCAGGCCAGCTGCTGGGTGCTGTCCACGGCCTGCTGGCGGCCATCGAGCGTGGCCAGTGCAATGCGGAAGCTCAACGCGAGGCGGCGCTCGTTGAGTTCGCGCAGCGCCGCTTCGGTGTCCTCGATCTGCAAGGTGTCCAGGCACGCAGCCTGCAATGCGTCGCGGTCGGGCAACGGGCCGCTGATGCGGGTGTCGAGCAGTTCGTCCAGCAACAGCGGATGTGCAGCCAGGCGTTCGGCCAGCAGGGCGCTGCGCGAGAGCACATCGACCAGGCGTGCGAGTGCGCTGGGCTGTTCGTCCAGCAGGGCCAGGTAGCTGGTGCGGCGCAAGGTGGACTGCAACAGGCCGAGCATGCGGCGCACGGCGGCATCGGGTTGGCTGGCGCGGGTGGCCGCATGCAGCAACGCCGGCATGACACGGTCCAGGCGCGCGCTTGCGGTATCGGAGAGCGCACGCACGCCGGAGGACTGCGCAAAATCGGCCAGCACCTGATGCGCGCCGCCTGGGTCGTGCAAGCCAATGCCGGCCAACGGTGCGGCATCGCCTTCGGGCAAGGCGCGCCAGTAATCGGCAAGCGCATCGGGCGCGCTGGTGCGGACACGTGGTGCCAGCAGCTCGGCAAATTCGGCGGCAACGCGCGCGCGCTGCGGCGTGAGTGCCTGCAACAATGCCGGCCAATCCGCGTGGCCCAGGCCCAACGCGATGCGTTCGCGATCCAGCGGCACCTGCGGCAAGGCATGCGTCTGTGCATCGCGCAACATCTGCAGACGATTCTCGAGCCGGCGCAGGAAGCGATACGCCTCGGTCAATGCGTGCCCGTTGTCCGCATCGATCTGGCCTGCGTCCACCAGCGCCTGCAAGGCAGGCAGCAAGCGCCGCTCGCGCAGGCTCGGTTCGCGTCCGCCGCGAATCAGCTGCAGCGATTGCGCCAGGAACTCGATCTCGCGAATGCCACCCGGCCCGCGCTTGATGTCGTCCAGACGATCGTGCCGGGCGACTTCGGCAGTGATCGCCGCCTTCATCTCGCGCAAGCCGTCCAGCGCGGTGAAGTCAAGGTAACGCCGGTAGACGAAGGGGCGTAGCGTCTCCAGCCAGGCTTCGCCGGCATCGATATCGCCGGCCACCGCGCGCGCCTTGAGCCAGGCATAGCGCTCCCAGTCGCGCCCTTCGCGCTGGAAGTACTGGTCCATGCCGGTGAACGACAAGGCCACCCGCCCGGCCGTGCCGAACGGACGCAGGCGCAGATCCACACGATGGCTGAATCCATCGGCGGTGGTTTCGTCGAGCAGCTTGGCCAGCTGCTGGCCCAGGCGTGCGAAATATTCCTCCGCCGCCAGCGGACGGGCACCATCGGATTGGCCGCCCTGCGGATACGCGTAGACCAGATCCACATCCGAGGAAAAATTCAGCTCGCCCCCACCGAGCTTGCCCAGCCCGAACACCACCAGCCGCTGCACACTGCCGTCTTCGGCAATCACCTGGCCGTGGCGGTCGCGAAATTGCTGCTCCAATGCCTGCAGCCCACATTGCAGGCAGGTTTCGGCCAGGCGGGTGGCACCGGCCAGGGTGGCATCGACGCTATCGAGACCGAGCACATCGCGCCAGACCAGGCGCGTGGATTCGGCGCTGCGATAACGCCGCAGCTGCGCTGGCCAGGCCTGGGGCTGTGCGGCGTCCAGCACCGGCAGCGGCAACGGCGGTGGATCCGGCTGCGCCAGGTGCTGCAGCAAGGCCGGCTGGCGCGCCAGGGTATCGAGCGCAAACTCGCTGGCGAGCGCAACCTGTGCGAGCTGCCGAGCGACGTCATCGCCCGGCCAGGGCTGGTCGGCCGGCACGGCATGACGAACACGCGCCACGGCCCGCTCGATCAGGGCGGTGAGCGCAGGAGACACGGACATGATGGGCGGCGACATGCGCCGATTCTGGCATCCCTGCGCGATGGCGGCATATGTCTACGGTTGATCCAGCGGTGTCGAGGGTCAGCAATGCAACTACCGGGTTTACCACCGCGCTGCGTGTAGTCCCATCAGCACGCGGCCATGTCAGCGGGCGTGATGTCCTCACTGGTTGCGGGCTCCTTGGCGGCTTGTTCGATGTCTCTTTTTTTAGGCGTTGTGCCCCGAAGGGGCCTCAGCGTGTGGATAGCTCAGTTGCGGAGCAGTTGATGTGCGACTTGGCTGCAGGGCCCTTGCCCGCCCACCATCGCAGGACACGCCGCAAGTACGTCCATGTAGGCTCTTACGCGGCATCCATGCCGCGTAAGGTCCCGCGACGGTGGGCGGGCAAGGACCAGACGGGATGGTCGGTGTGTGTGGTCTTCAAACGACAGCAAGCTACAGCACGTGCCAAGCCATCACTGCGCATGCCGCGCCGCCCAGCAGCACTGCCAGCCCTGCACTCCAGCGCGGCGCGTACGCCAGGCCCAGCGCTACCCACAGCGCGGCCACGCTGACAAACCCCAGCCACAACAAGGTGCCCACCGCTCCGCCCCAAGCGAGCACGCACAGCACCAGCGCGGCGATCAACAGACAGACAGCCATCGCACGCAGCAACCAACGCTGCATGACCGGCGCAGTGCGGCGGCCGGTGAGCTGCTCGTAATGGCGATGCATCGCCACGGCCAGGGCCATCATTGCGGCATGGCAGAGCGCGGTGCCCAGCAGCGCGGTGATCAGCCCATCCATGGCGGATGTCCCAGCGCCCAATTCACGCCCCCCAGCACGGCGATGCCCACGCCCAGCCATCCCCACATGCGCAACGCACTGCGCGCTCGAAACATCCACAGCACGACGACCGTGTAGATGGCGAAACTCAGCAAGGTCGTGCTCAGCACCGAGACCGCAGGCGACACGCCGGCAAACCGCGACAGCAGCTGCGCCAGCACGCTGCAGCCGGTGGAGGTCAGCGCATAGCCGCCGACGCTGGCAGCGAGTACGCGACCGGCAACCGACCAGCGGTAGCGCGTCACCGACGCGGTGCTCGAAGCAGGCTTCACAACACATCCATCGCGGCAGCGGCGCCGCGCCTGGCGCGTGTCGGCACCGGTCGCACCGCGCTGCGGTGCGCCCGATATGCCGCGTAAGCAAATGCAATGCCGAAGACCAGCGAGACCAGCTCGACCCCGGCGCGCTGCAGGTCGTCGGCAGCCAGATACACACCCAGGTGCTGTCCGGTGGTGACCGCATTGAGCAGCGGCAAGCCCAGGCACAGCAACGCGGTCATCGCCAGTTGTTCCACCCAGGCACGGGCGGGCGGGCGCAGCAGCGCATGCAACAGCGTGGCCGCCCATACCCACAGGAATGCGTGGATTTCGATCTGGCTGCGCGCGGCCTGCGCAGCCGGCACCAGGCGGTTGGCGTAGAAATACCCAATGCTGGCCAACGCGGTTCCTGCGAGCGCGGCGGCATTGAGCGCTTCCACCACCCGATAGATGCCGGCCGTGGCCGCGCCGAACTCCTGCTCGCTACGCCGACGCCGCTTGATCGAAAACAGCACCGTGCCGGTGGCCATCATCAAGGTGCCGGCCAGGCCGCAGATGAAATACAGCCATTTGCTGGTCCAGCCGCCGAAACCGGCCACGTGCAAGGTCTTGATGACCTCTTCCACATCCTGCGCGTGCATGTCCGTGCGTGCGGCATCCGCGTGCCGCTCCAGCAGCGCGCCGCTGTTCGCGTCGAATACCACGCTGTTGGCTGGGTTGAGCAAGCGCCGCGAGCTGCCGGTCGCGGCCACGCGCGCGATCACCCGCAGCTTGCTGCCGGGTTGATCGGGCCGCTCGATCACCAATGTCAGCGCAGGCGCACCATTGAGCACCGCTGCACGCTGCACCAGTTCCGGCAGATAGGCAGGCACACTGTTGACCGCGATTTCGCCTGTGCTGGCAGCAGGCACTGCCGGCGTCAGCGCATCGGCATACCGCGTGTACGCGGCCTCGTCGCTGCCATACAGCGCCTGCAATGGCCCGGGCATGTAGCTGGTGGCGAAATACGCCAGGCCGGTGTAGACGATCATCAGCAAAAACGGCAGCGTCAGCACCGCGGTGGCGTTGTGCGCGTCCAGCCACGAGCGCTGGCCCTTGCCCGGGCGGAAGGTGAAGAAATCCAGAAAGATCCGCTTGTGCACGATCACCCCGGACACCAGCGCGATCAGCCCGCACAGCGACACCCAGCCCACCAGCCAATAGCCGGGAATGCCGCCGTGCAAGGTGTAGTGGAAGCTCATGAAATGCCGGCCGCCTTCGGTCTGCCGGCCCCACGGCGATGGCAGCAGCTCGCCGCTGCCGGGATCCAGCGCTGCCTGATCCTGGCCATCGGATGTCCGCCAGAACAGCGTGAGCGCCTCGCCCGGATGCGTGGGCAGGCTGATCCGCCACATGCGCGCCTGCGGCGCAAGCTGGCGCAGCTGCGCCAGTGCACGCGGCACCAGCGCGTCTTCCGACAGGACCGTGTGCATGCGCGCGCTCGGCAGGGCCGGTGCGGCCTGCATCCAGCTGGTGATCGGATCACGAAACACGCTGAGCGTGCCGGTCAGGAAGATCGCGCACAGCAGCCAGCCGCAGCTCAGGCCGCACCAGGTGTGCAGCCAGGCCATGCTTTGACGAAAGCCATCTTTCATCCGGCACGCACCCGGTACCACCGCAGCACGCGTGCACGCATCACAGCGCGCCGCGCAGGGTCACCATCACATTGCGCGGTTCGCCGTAATAGCGCCCGTTAACGAAGCTCGACAAGGTGGTGTAGTAGTGCTTGTCGAACACGTTGTTGAGATTGACCGCCACCGACCATTGCCGGTTGACCTGGTACCGCGCCAACGCATTCCAGACCGCACGCCCCTGGATCGGCGCGGTGGCAGTGCCGATCTGCCGGTACGCCGCGCTCTGCGCGCTGACACCGCCGCCGACGGTGACATCCTGCAGCACGCCCGGCAGCCGGTACGTGGTCCATACCCGCAGCAAGTGCTTGGGCGTATAGCTGTTGAAGGTCTGGCCCTGGCTGCTGACATCCTGCAGGTAGGTGGTGCGGTTGAAGGTGTAGCCGGCAAACACATTCCAGTCGCGCAGCACCTCGCCGCTGACTTCGGCATCGAAGCCACGGCTGCGCACCTTGCCGCTGTCGATGTAGCAGAAATCGTTGTTGCGGCAGGTGGGGCTGGTGCTCAGGTCGGCCTGGGCGCGGTTTTTCTGCTCGATCTGGAACAGCGCAAACGCGCTATTGATGCGCCCGTCCAGCCACTCGCCCTTGAGGCCCAGCTCGTAGTTGGCCCCGGTCATCGGCTTGAGCATCTCGCCGGCTTCGGTCTGCGCGTTCTGCGGCTGGAAGATGTCCGCGTAACTGGCATAGGCCGACCAGGTCGGGCTCAAGGCGTACAACAGGCCGGCGTACGGCGTGACCTGCCCGGTCTCGCGGGTGTGCTCGATCGATTGCGATGGCGATAGCCCGGTGGTGGTGGTGTTCCAGCGGGTGTCGTGCCAGCTCACGCGGGTGCCGACGATGGCCCTCAACGGATCGGTCAGCTGCCAGCGCAATGCGCCATACATGCCGAATTCGCGCGAGGTGCCATGCCGGGCCTCGCGCGCATTGGCGAAGATTTCCGCATCGCCGATCGCCCGCACATTGCGCTGCAGATCGAACACGTTGAAGGTCTGGAAGTTGTTCTTGTTGCCGTAGACCGTATCCACGGTGGTCTCGGCGAAGTTGCTGCCGATCACCAACTCGTGCCTGCGTCCCAGTGCATTGAACTGCCCGATCACATTGGCGTCGAAGCCGAAGGCGTCCGCATCGGAAATGGTGCGCGCGGCCAGCAGCGCGCCGGTGCCGTTGGCCGGATTGATCGCGCGGCTGGAGCTGGCGTATTTCAGATCGTGCAGCTCGCGTACCTGCACCGCACTGAGCTTGAACACCCAATCGGCAGTGAAGCGATGGTCCAGGTCCAGATACAGCCCGCGATTGGACGAGGACTGCCGGTTCCATGCCGCACCCAGATTGGTCTGGCGCGGCAGGCCGATATCGCGGCCATCGCTGAAACTGGGCAGACCGCCGAAGAACGGCCGGCCTTCCACCTGTTCGTAGCTCACGCCCAGGCTGAGCTGGGTCTGCGGCGAAAACGCGTAGTCGAGCGTGCCGTAGTAGGTAGGCGTGCGGCGCGTGACGCCATCCACGAATGAGCGCTGGTCCTGGTAATCGATCACCCCGCGCGCGCGCAAGGCGCCATCGGCGCTCAGGTTGGCGCTGGCATCGATCAGCGCACCGTAGCGATCCCAGCTGCCGCCCTGCACCATCACGCTCACGCCCGGCACATCCAGCGGGCGCTTGCGCACCAGGTTCACCGCGCCACCGGGATTGCCCGCGCCCTGCAGCAGGCCGGCCGCACCGCGCAGCACTTCGGCGCGATCGTAGATGCCCATGTTGGCGCTGTAGTTGCTCGCCCGGCCATACATGCCGCGATTGAGCGGCACGCCGTCGTACTGCACCGTGGTGATGTCGAACCCGCGCGAATAGATGTACTTGCCGCCCTGCGGGCTCTGCACGATGGTGATGCCGGTGGTGCTGGCCAGCGCGTCGTAGACCGAGGTGATGTTCTGCTCGTCCATCAACTGGCGGGTGACCACGCTGATCGACTGCGGAATGTCCTTGAGCGACTGCTCGCCGCGGCCGATGCTGACCGCGCGCGCGGTATAGCTACCGGTGCCGCTGGTGGCCGCACTGCGGTTGGCCTGCGCGGTCACCTTGACGGTGGGCAGCAGCCACGCATCCACCTCGCTCCTGGTCGCGCTGGGCTGCGGCGCGGCGCGCAGCACGTAGCCGCCGGTCTGCAACGGCACGGCCTGCAAGCCGCTGCCGGCCAGCAGCGCAGCCAGGGCGGCCGGTGCGGTATAGCTGCCCTCCAGCCCGGCGGTGGTCTTGCCGTCGGTCTGCGCGGCGGTGAAGCTCAGCAACAGGTTGGCCGAACCGGCCAGTTCACGCAGCGCCGGCGCCAACGGGCCGGCGGGGATGCGATACGCCTGGCGGGCATCCTGCGCGGCAGGCGCGGTCTGGGCGATTGCCTCGGGCATGCCCGCACACAAAGCCAGGCTGCAGAGCGCAAGCGCCACGGCCGTGCCGAGTGGGCGCTGCACGGCCTGCACCACGGCGGTGCGCTGAGACGAGGAAGAAGAAAGTTGGCCGCGGCGGCGGGCAGTGATCGACATGCTGTTCCCACAAAGGTTTGGTGTCGCACTGACACCGTCATTGGGGAGGTGCCACAACGGCGGCGATCGGGCAGCCCGGGTGCACACTTTTTTTGGCGACGTGCCAGCTGGCGGCGCCTCAGCCCTGCCCGGCTGCCTGCACCGTCACCCAGTAACGGCTGCGCCGGCTCACCCGCACCGGCAGCACGCTGGGCAGCATCGCCAGGATGCGGTCGGTGTCGTCCAGCGGGAACACGCCGGAGACGCGCAGGCCGCCTACCAGCGGGTCGCAGCGCAACAGCCCGGAGCGATAACGGCCCAGTTCGGCGACAAACGCATCCAGGCGCCACTCGTCGGCAATCAGCTGCCCGCGCACCCAGGCGGAGCCCTGCACATCGACCGGCGCGATGGCGCCGAGCGCGTCGGCGGTAAAACGGCACTGTTCCCCCGCCTGCACGCGCCCGACGGCCTGCGCGGCCGCATGTGGCCGCACCTCCACCGCGCTTTCCAGCACGCTCAGCCGGGTGTCGTGTTCGTCCTGGCGCACGCAAAAGCGCGTGCCCAATGCGCGGATATCGCCCTGCGCGGTGCGCACCAGCAAGGGCCGCGCATCGTGGCCCGCGCCCAGCGCCTGCGCGGTGGTCACCATGATCTCGCCGGCCAGCAACTGCAGCAGCCGTTGCTGCGCGTCGAACCGCACATCGATGGCGCTGCGGGTGTTGAGGGTGATGCGGCTGCCATCCTGCAACTGCACCTCGCGGCGCTGCCCCGTCGCAGTGGCGTAATCGGCGGTGGCGCGCTGCCAGCGTTCGGTGCGCGAGGCCAGCACGCCGGTGGCTCCGGCCACCCCACCCCATAGCAGCAGATTCAGCGCCTTGCGCCGGCCCGGCGATGCCTGGCCATTGCTGCCGGCATACGGCGACAGGCTGCGATAGGCCGCCTGCGGGGTCAGCGTCTTCAGCCGCCCGGTCACCGCCTCGATATGCGCCCACGCCCGCGCATGGTCCGGATGCGCATCGCGCCATTGTTGCCAGCGCTGCAGCTGCGCCTGGCTCGCGGTGCCGGACATCAGCACCGTCAGCCACTCGGCAGCCTGATCGGCGACCTGCGCACTGATCGGTTGCCCGCCGGCCAGCGGTGCTCGCTGGTCATCGGCGGCGCGCGCGCGGCGTGAGGCGGCATCAGCCATCCGTGCGGCTCACGCCGACAGGGCGAACAGGCAATGCCGGTTGGCACGCGTGAGATATTGCTTGACCGAGCTGCTGGACACGCCCAGCCGCTGCGCGATCTGCGCGTAGCTCAGCTCCTGCAGATGCGCCAGCAGAAAGGCTTCCTTCACCTTGGGCGGCAGCCCATCCAGCGCCTGGTCCACCTGCTGCACCGCTTCCAGCGCCAGCAATTGCAGCTCCGGCGACGGCGCCAGTTCTTCCGGCAGCGCAGCCAGCAGTTCCAGGTAGCTGGTTTCCAGCAACTTGCGCCGCTGCCGGTGCGCCATCAAGCGGCGCGCGATGGTGGCCAGGAACGGGCGCGGTTCGCGGATCTGGTCGGCCGCCCCTGCGCTGATCACGCTGATGAAGGTGTCCTGCGCCAGGTCGGCAGCCACGAACGCATCGCCCAGCTTGCGCCGCAGCCAGCCCTGCAGCCAGCCGTGGTGGTCGGTATACAGGCGCTCCACCTGCTGATGAAGCGCGCCTTGCGTGACCGACACGATGACCTCCTGAACGGCTGATCCGGACGGCAAGGCGTCCGGCGACAAATGAGAATTGATCTCATTCTAGCGGAAGCCGGCCGAGCCTGCAGCCGCAGCCACCGGCCGATCCGTCAACGCGGGTGGGCGACGTGTGGGCAATTGGCGCCCCTGCGTCAGCCGGCAGTGGCCTGGCCAGCCCTTCGACAGCTGGGTGTCTGGCAGGCGAGCGGCGGTGCGGTGGCTTGACTCGCCAGGCGTCGGGCAATAAAAAAGCCCGCTTGCAGCGAACTGCCAGCGGGCTTTGCTCCCTCCCCCACGTCGGGATGCAGGATCATAGTGCGCGCCCCGAACGCCACTTGCACGCTGCACTGCAAAACAACACCAGGCAGTACAGAACTGGCGCTTTCTTCTTCACGTCGCGTTGGCGCGCGGCAGCCTCAACGCAGCAGATCGGGCTGGGCCTGATACCACTCCGGTGCACGCAGCAGATGCCATTGCGGGGTCTGGCCGCGCAACCCCACCGCTGCGCTCAACATGCCCCAGCGCGCGAGCAGGCTGCCGCTGCGCTGGCTGCCCTGCAAGCGCAGGCGTGCATCCACCTGAAAGCGTTCGTTGCGTGCCTGCAGCCGGTCGACGATGACGGTCTCGCCCTGCCAATGCACACGCCCGGTCACCTGCGCCTGGCCTGCATCCACCAGCCGCAGCATCCAGTTCGGAATCGAACGATCGCGCGCGTATAGCGACATCAGGAATGCCAGGTCACGCACCTGGATGCGCACGCGTCCATCCACACCGACCGGCTGGCGCCATTGCATGCGGGTGTCTTCCAGCACGATGCGCGCCCACCAGCCATCGCGGCGCCGGCCATCGGGCCCGGTGAATCCGACATTGCGCAGCTGGATGGTGCTGGCATCGAGGCGGAAGTTTTCTGCACGCAGATCGCCGCGCTGCAGGCGCAGGTCCGCATCCACGTCGCCACGCAGTGCCAGGCCGGCAAACTGCAGCCGCGCCGCACGTGCGCCGATCCGCAGGCCGCCCTTGCCGATGCGGCCGCCGGGTTCGATCTGCAGATCGCCGCTCAATACACCGTTGCCGCCATCGAAGCGCAACTGCTGCTGCGGGAGATAGCGGTTGTAGGCACGCAGATCCGGCACGCGCGCATTGGCGAACCGCAGGTGCGCGCGCGTGGCGTCGCGCAACGTGGCCAGGTTGCGCGCGTCGGCGCGCGTCTGCAGCTCCAGACGCAGGTCGCGGCCCTGCACGAATGGACGCGTGGGCGCCTCGTCGTGCGCAATCGAGAACTGCTGCATCTGCAAGGCAAGTGCCGGCAGCAGCTGTCCGCGCGCATCGGCGCTCACACGCAGATCGGCACTGGCCTGGCCATCGATCGCATGCCCCATCACGCCGACATGCGCACGCACGTGCGGCACCTGCAGGCGGCTGCCGGCGCCGAGCTGGCCGCGATCGATGCGCAGATCCGCATCCACCAGGCCCTCGCCTTCCAGCGTCAGCCAGTCCACATCGGGAAACAGCGCCGGAATCCAGCTCAGCGAAGACAGTTGCCAATGCAGGCGCGCATGCCCGGAGGTGCGCGGCAGCAGGCTGCGCATCGATTGCAGCGGCAGTTGCCGGCCTTGCACGCGCAGATCCGCATCCAGGGTCAGCCCGGCATCGGCCGGCTCGGGCATGCTGACTTGCAGACGCATGTCCTGATCCACCTGCAGTTGCGCTGCAAGCTCGCCCAGCAGGGCAGCCGGCGTGCGCGTGCCATCGTGCAGCGGTGCGCGCCATTGCAGTTGGCTGCCGGGCTGCAGGCTGCCACGCGTCCAGCGCAACTGCCCATCCGCACGCCCCTTGCCGGCACGTGTGGCGAGCGTATGGCGTCCTTGCGCATTGCGTGTGACATCCAGTGCTGCGGTGTCGCCATGCACGGTCAGCTGCGCATCGGCAAGCTGCAGCATCGCCAGCCCGCGCGCCTGATCCGGCGCATGGCGCGCGATGCTGGCGTCGATGCGCAGCTGCCCGTTGCGCAGCACCTCGCTACCACCCCAGCGCATCCGTGCATTGTCGAAGCGCGCCCGCGAGGGAAACAGTTCCATCGGCCCGCCGCGCAATTGCTTGAACAGGCCCAGCTCCAACTGACCATCGCCTTCGATCTGCAGCTGACGCAGCGTCACTTCCTGCACCTGGTCGGCGACGATGCGGTCGAATTGCAGGGTCCAGGCCGGAGCGGTCGATGCGGGACCTGCGGGTACGCCAGCGGTCTTGGCGCCCCCGGCGGATTGCGGCACACCGGTGGATGCGCCGGTCGTGCGTGCGGGCGGCGGCGTGCTCGCCGCGACGTCTGGGGTGCGTGTGGGTGGCTTGTCCTGCGCGGTCGTTGGCGTCGTCGTACTGGCTGCGTCAGCCAGCGCCGCGGCTACCACCGGCGTATTCGGCGCTGTCGCCGGTGCTGGCATCGCCACGGTACCGGCCGTGGGCACAGCCGCCTGCATGCCGCCACGCACCCGGTGCGCATGCACCTCCGGCACCAGCAACTGCCGGTGCAGCAACGGCAGCAGCTGTACTTGCCCGCTCATGCGCTGCGCGCTGACGTTCCAGCGGGTGCGTGCCGAGCGGCCTTGCAACTCCACCCTCCACAGCGTCAGCCGGCCTGGCCACCAGGTCACTGCCGGGCCCCAGTGCATGGTGAACCTGTCCGGCTTGCGATTGAGCGCGGCCGGCCCGAGTGGCGTGTTGAGCAACAGGTTGCCGAGCAGCAGATAGCTTGCGTACACCACCAGTAACGCCAGCAACGGCCAACGCACCAGGCGGGGCAATCTTTGCCAGCGGGCGCGAACAGGCATCGTCATGACGGCAAGGCTCCTGAAGACCGCGCACGCGGCATGACGCAGTGTGCCAAGGAAACCGTGAGCGCGGTGCGCAGCGGCGAGTGCGGCGGGACACCGGCAGGTTGCCCGGTGTGCAGTCGATGTCCTGCACGCGCGGCAATGCGCGCACTACCTCTTCGAAGACGGCAAAGCTGGCCGCGTTACGCAAGCCTCAAACAAGGAGCCGCTTACTTCGCCTTCGACACCGCCGGCAGCAATCCCGGCTGCGCGTCGTACCATTCGCGTGCACCGGCCAGGTGCCACTGGCGTTGCTTGCCATCGAGTTCGATCCCGGCGCCCAGCACGCCCCAGCGCAGATACAGGTCGCCGCGCCGCTGCTCGTCGTTCAAGGCCAGCCGCGCACGCAGCGACAGGCGTGCATTCTCCGCATGCAGGTCGTCGATCAGCAGTTGCTGCTTGCGCCAACGCACCCTGCCGGTGGCGTCGAGTTCGCCCGAATCCAGCAAGCCCAATACCCAACGCGGGTAGTCGGCGCGTTGCGCGAACACCGACAGCAGCGGCGCGATATCGCGCATGCGGATCGCCGCGTCGGCATCCACCTGGAACGGTGCGCTGGCCTGGATGGTGCCGGCACCGACCTGCATCTGCCCCCACCAGTTGGCATCGGCGCTGTCCTCGCCCACCCGCATATTGCGCAGGCGCACGCGCGTGCCGCTGAGGTCGAAGAACTTGTTCTTGAAATCGGCGCGCTGCAGCTGCGCCTGCAATTCGGCATCGCCGCGCATCTGCACGCCGGCCAGCGCCAGATGCGCGCCCTGCCCGCGCAGGTTGGCATGGCCGCTGCCCACATCGCCGGCGGCATTGAGCGCCACATCGCCGGTCAGGCTGCCGCTGCCGCCGAGCAGGCGCACGTTGTTGCCCGGCAGGTAACGGTTGTAGACGGTGAGATCGGGCACGCGTGCATCGCTGAAACGCAGCTGCGCCTTGAGCGTGTCGCGCAGGCGCGCCAGTTCGGCGTCGCCATGCATGGCCAGCTGCAGATCGCGGCCGTCCAGCAGGATCTGTTTGGGTGCAGCGCGCGGCGCGGCCTTGAAGACGGGGATGCTCACGTCCAGATGCGCCTGCGGCGTGGCGGCATCGTCGATGCGTCCATGCGCCTTGGCGACACCGGCCAGCCGCGTGTCGAACACCTGCGCCACTGCCTCCACCCGCGGAATCTCCAGGCTGCTGCCGCTGGCGAGCCGGCCTTGCGCCAGGCGCAGATCGGCCTCGACCAGGCCACCGCCTTCGAGCTGGAACCACGGCTTGCGCACGAACAGCTCGGCAATCCAGTTCAGCGACTCGAACTGCCAGCGCCCACGCACCTGCCCGGACAGGCGCGGCAGCACCTGCGCAGGATCCTGGAAGGGGATGCTGCGTCCGGCAACGCGCAGATCGGCCTGCAGCTCGCTGCCCGTCTTTGCGTCGCGCGGCAGCCGTGCCTGCACGCGGATGTCGCGCGCCACGTCCAGCTGCAGCGCCAGCATGCCGCGGTCGGTCGCCCCGACGCCGGCCATCAACGGCAGGCGCCAGACCGCATGGCTGCCTTCCTGCAGCGTGCCGCGGTCCAGCGTGATGTCCGCCTCCACCCGCGCCGCCGACGGGCCGCTGCGGATGTCCACATGCGGCGCACCGGTGTCGATCTTCAACGCCACCGTAGCGGCCTTCAGCTGCAGGCGCGCGTGGGTGATGCCGAGCTTGCGCAGGCCCGGCGCTTCATCGCGGTAGTGACGCGGAAACTGGAATTGCGCATCCAGCTGCGCGCCATTGAACACCTGCACCCCGTCATAGCTGACCACCGCATCGCTGAAGCCTGCCTCGGAGGGAAACAGCTCCGACGGGCCACCCTTGAGCTGCTTGAGGAAGCCGACGCTGCCATGGCCCTGCCCGGCGATCAGCAGCTTGCCCAGGCGCGCGCTGCGGATGCTGTTGCTGGTGATCGCATCGAAGCGCAGCGTCCAGCCCTGGTCGCCGCGTGGCGGTGGCGGAATCGGGGTGTCGGAGGTTTCCACCTCCGCGCTCAGGCCGGTGGCGTGCAACCACGGCAGGCGTACCTCGCGTCGCAACAGTGCCAGCAAGGCCACGCGCGCATTGGCGCGATCGGCATGAAACACGTACACGGTGCGGTTGGCCTGCCCGCGCATGCGCACGTTCCAGGCCATCACCTGCCCCGGAAACACCGTCAGTGCCGGGCCGGTCTGCATGGTGAATTTATGCGGCTGCCGATTGGTGACGGCATCGAACAGCGGCGTGTTGAGAAACAGGTTGCCGGCCAGCAGATACAGCACATACAGCGCCACCAGCACGACCACTGCGATGCGCCATGGCCGGGGCCAGCGCTGGAAGCGGTCGCGAAGAGAGGGCATGGGCGCAGGCACAAGTCGAGTCTGCCGCCACTATCGCGGTTGCGCTGGCGGCGAGGCGTGAACGTGGCCGGTGGCCCGTTACCGCACACGCTGCATGCCAGCCGGGGCTGCATGACGGCCGGCTGCAGCGCGGGTGGTGCGCGAGACGGCCGGCCAGGTCCGCCAGGTGACTGCACGCCGGCCAGCGGCGACGCCAACGCCACATATGGCAGCGTCCCAGATGCGCAACGGGAGTGGATGAAGCCTCGCCCGTGCCGTGCTCCTGCCACGCAACAGGTCGCTTCGCACGCGGCCGACGCGGCCCGCGAGGCGCATTGCACCATGGTCGCAGCGCGGCCGACGCACGCAGCGGCGATAATGGGACGTCTCCTGCCTGCTGTGCCGCCCATGTCCGACGAACGCATCCTGTACGCGCCGCTGCGCGAGCGCCTGGTTTCTGCCGAGGCCGCTGCCGCATTGATCCAGCCCGGCGAGACCGTGGCGATGAGCGGCTTCACCGGCTCCGGTTACCCCAAGGCGGTGCCGATGGCGCTGGCGCAGCGCATCGAAGCGGCGCATCTGCAGGGCCAGCCGTTCCAGATCAAGTTGATGACCGGCGCGTCCACCGCGCCGGAACTGGACGGCGCACTGGCCAAGGCCGACGGCATCGCCATGCGCATGCCGTTCCAGTCCGACCCGGACGCGCGCCAACGCATCAACGCCGGCACGCTGGACTATATCGACATCCATCTCAGCCACGTCGCCCAGCATGTCTGGTTCGGTTTCTACGGGCAGATCGACACCGCCGTGGTGGAAGTCTCGGCGATCCGCGCCGACGGCAGCCTGGTGCCGTCCACCTCGATCGGCAACAACAAGACCTGGCTGGACCTGGCCAGCAAGGTGATCATCGAGGTCAACGACTGGCAGCCGGCCGGCCTGGATGGCATGCACGATGTCTACTACGGCACCGCGCTGCCGCCGCAGCGCAAGCCGATTCCGCTGATCCACGGCGACGACCGCATCGGCGAGCCCAGCCTGCGCTGCGATCCGGACAAGATCGTGGCAGTGGTGCGCACGCATGGCCCGGACCGCAACAGCCCGTTCGCCGCTGCCGACGCCAGCAGCGAACGCATCGCCGAACACTTGATCGCGTTCCTGCGCCATGAAGTAAGCAAGGGCCGGCTACCGGCCAGCCTGCTGCCGCTGCAATCGGGCGTGGGCAATATTCCCAATGCGGTGCTGGCCGGGCTTGCACGCAGCGGCTTCCGCGATCTGGAGGCCTTCACCGAAGTGATCCAGGACGGCATGCTCGCGCTGCTGCGCGATGGCGTGCTGCGCTACGCCTCGTGTACCGGTTTTGCGCTCAGCCCGGAGGGCAACGAGGAATTCAAGCGCAATATCGATTTCTACCGGCAGCGCATCATCATGCGCACGCAGGAGATTTCCAATCACCCGGAACTGGTG
Source organism: Xanthomonas sp. BRIP62415 (assembly GCF_003993515.1). NCBI lineage: Bacteria > Pseudomonadati > Pseudomonadota > Gammaproteobacteria > Lysobacterales > Lysobacteraceae > Xanthomonas > Xanthomonas sp. BRIP62415. Next base: position 148,693 of record NZ_QEZH01000006.1, on the reverse strand, counting down.
CGCCGGCTCGGCTGCATCGGCATGAACGGCATGATCGAGGCCGATCTGTACGGCAACGTCAATTCCACCCACGTGATGGGCAGCCGCATCATGAACGGCATCGGCGGCTCCGGCGACTTCGCGCGCAATGGCTTCCTGTCGATCTTCCTGAGCCCCAGCATCGCCAAGGCCGGCAGCATCTCGTCGATCGTGCCGATGGTCAGCCATGTCGACCACACCGAACACGACGTCTCGGTGATCGTCACCGAACAAGGCCTGGCCGATCTGCGCGGCCTCACGCCCAAGCAACGCGCACGCCAGTTGCTCGATCACTGCGTGCACCCGCGCTACCGCGATGCATTGGAAGAGTATGTGGCGCGCGCCAATCGCGACAGCTATGGCAAGCACACCCCGCATCTGCTGACCGAGGCACTGTCGTGGCATCAGCGCTGGTTGGAGACCGGGGATATGTTGGGGTGAGTGGGGAATCTGGAATCTGGAATCGGGAATCTGGAATCGGGAATCGGGAATCGGGAATCGGGAATCGGGAATCGGCGGTTGTAGCCCATCGCCTCGGCGCGATAGGTGGTTTGGAAGAACTTCGATGCTGGATGGTGCTTTGGCCGCCGTTGCAGAGGTCAGAGCGCAGTTGTCATGCTGGCGTTTGACGCTGGCCGAACTGCATTGCCGGTGCCGACCTGCGTGACATCGCCACGTCATGCAGGTGGCGGATAACGTTCCTGCCCGCTCGCATTCGGCGGCAGGACGGCTCTCTCCCCCTCCTGCCGCTGGGCGCGACGGGTCATTACCGGGTGGTGCCAAATCCGCCAGGCGGCTCCGTGCAGCGGCCCGGCGTTGGCGTTCTGAAGCGGCCATTAGCACGAGCACGCTTGTGTTCATTGCCAGGCTGCTCGACAGGCTTGTTGGCCGCTGGTCGCCGCAAGCTAGCGCTGTTGCGGATGTGCTGCGTTTTGGGCGCTTTGCACTTTGAAGATGCCGAACATTGAATGGAATGTGCGCCGCGTTGAATGCGCAGTGCGTTGAATACGCTGCGTGTTGAGGTACTACAGTTTCGATGGAATGCGCGTTGAATCTGTTGCCATTGCGCGAGCGCAAGTGCGCCGCGCCGTTACAAGCATGCAGCCTTGGATGGCTGCCTTCCGCCGTACCGTCACCCCATCCCCCGCTCCGCGCCCCGGCCCGCGCTTGCGGCGCGGGCGCGCCAAGGCACGCGCGCCCGTGACGCGCAAACCGTGCCTTGGCGCGCCGCAGTGAAAGGGGCTTCTCCCTTCTCCCTGCGGGAGAAGGTGGCGCGCAGCGCCGGATGAGGGTGCGGGCGAAGCCGAATCCCCTCACCCGGCTGCCCCGACGATCACGCCGCTTCGGCAACCCGCCTGGCACGCCGCGCACGCACGGCCGTCGCCAGGCGCTCCAGCACCTGCACCGAGGCGTCCCAGCCCAGGCAGCCGTCGGTGATGCTCTGGCCGTAGGTCAGCTCGCAGCCGGGCACCAGCTCCTGGCGTCCGCCGACCAGGTGGCTCTCCACCATGACGCCGACGATGCGCGTCTCGCCGCCTTCCAGCTGCGTGGCGATGTCGTCGATGACCTTGGGCTGGTTCTCGGGGTTCTTGCCGCTGTTGGCATGGCTGGCATCGATCATCAGGCGTGCCGGCAACCCGGATTTGTTGAGCACCTGGCTGGCCGCTTCCACATTGGCCGCATCGAAGTTGGGCTGCTTGCCGCCGCGCAGGATCACATGGCAATCCGGATTGCCTGCGGTTGCGGCCACCGCAGTGTGGCCGTCCTTGGTCACGGCCAGGAAATGATGCGGGTGCGAGGCCGCGCCCACCGCATCCACCGCGATCTTGACGTCGCCACCGGTGCCGTTCTTGAAGCCCACCGGGCACGACAGGCCCGAGGCCATTTCGCGGTGCACCTGGCTTTCGGTGGTGCGCGCGCCGATCGCGCCCCAGGCCACCAGGTCGGCGATGTACTGCGGCGAGATGATGTCGAGGAATTCCACACCGGCCGGCAGGCCGAGGTTGTTGATGTCGCGCAGCAGACCGCGCGCCACCCGCAGGCCCTTGTTGATCTGGAAGCTGCCATCCAGATCCGGGTCGTTGATCAGGCCCTTCCAGCCGATGGTGGTGCGCGGCTTTTCGAAGTACACCCGCATCACGATCTCCAGCGCATCACCGAACTGCTCGCGCAGCGGGCGCAGGCGGTGCGCATAGTCCATCGCCGCGACCGGATCGTGGATCGAGCAGGGCCCGATCACCACCGCCAGGCGGTCGTCGTGGCCATGCAGGATGGCGTGCAGCGCGGCGCGCGAGTTGGTCACGGTTTCGGAAGCGCGCTCGTCGCAGGGCAGCAGCGACAGCAGCTGCGAAGGCGGGGCAAGGGCTTCGATCTTGCGGATACGCAGGTCATCGGTCACGGGCGGCATAACAGTGTCTCGGTGGGCGGTGTTGCATCAGGGGGGCCAGGCGCGGCGGCAACAAAAAAAGCCGCCAGTGTGCGCTGGCGGCTTTTCGGGAATGCTGCTGAAGATTTCTTCAGGGTGAGCGCAATCCGTCCTCCGCCAGCGGCATCGGAAAACCGTAGTACCAAAAGTAAAACTGGCTGCGGGGTGCGTTCATTGAGTGCATTGATACCACGCACGTTTCGGCCGTGCCACTGTTTCATCGGCAACGGAACGTTGCAGCGCGCTGCCGGCGCCATCCGGGTCGATGGCCTGACCCGCGCTTCATCGTGTCCAACCCCCTGCAATTGCAGCGTCTCAAACGCAACCTGCGCAGGGATGCAACGCCGATACGCCGCGGGCATAAGCACGGCCGATCATGATGATGCGAACAATCGATCACCAACTCCGCGGAGGTCAGGACTGGGCGCGGTACACCCGACCAGCCCTCTCTCCCTTACATGGCTTCAACCAGCGCCGGCTTCGATGTTGGGTCACTGCGCTGCGTACTCGGACAACGCACCCAGCGACAAGTAGCGGTAACTCCCGCGCTGCCAAGATCCAGTCAGGCCCTGCGGCAGAAACGTTTCGTGTCGACCATCGTCGGTGACCACGCAACCCCACCTGCTGCAGGGTGGATGACAAACGGCGCGCCCGTTTTTGCCTGCACCACACGCCACGGCGCTATGCCGTGACGTGTGGTGCGGCCGCCACGCTCAATCAGAAGGTGAACACATATTCCGCCGCCACTTCGCGGCCGATCGGATTGAACAGCGTGGTGTTGTAGAAGCCGTAGCCGTAGAAGCGCTCCTTGTTCTCGTAGCCCACTTCGTTGAACACGTTGTTGACGTAGAAGTTGACCTTGGCGTGGTCGGTGATCTTGTAGCCGGTGCTGAGGTTCCAGTAGATCGCCGGGCCGACGCGGCCAAAATAACGCTTGCTGCTCTCGCCCAGATGCACGTTGGCGGTGTCGGTGACCACGCATGCGTCCGCGGCACTGGGTTGGTAGCCATCGTCGAAACGCGCGCAGGTGCCCCAGTTGACCGCGCGCATGGAACCGAGCCGGCGGAAGTACACCGTCCAGTCCCAGGCGCCGCCGTTATCCCAGTGCACGCTGCCACGTACACGGCTGCGCACGCGTTCGTCGCGGCGGTTTTCATCGCTGTCGGTGCGGTAGATCTGTTCGCGGTAGGCCAGCAGGCTGTTGTAGTCCAGCGACAGCTGGAAGTTGCCCCAACCCGCGGTGGCAAGCCGGTATTTCAGCGAGGCGTCAATGCCGGAGGTTTCCATCTGCGCCAGATTGATCGGGCCGCGCTCGATGCTGGCGATGGTGCCGTCGGCGTTGCGCGTCACCCGCGAGGTGATGGTGTCGCAATAGCCGGCACCGCCGGGATTGTTCCAGGCACCGCCGCTGATGGTGGTGCCGGTGCGGCAGCCAGCTTCGGCCGACAGGATCTCGTCGCGGTCCAGATCCTTGATCATTTCCTCCAGCTGGATGCGGTAGTAATCCACGCTCAGCGACAGGCCCTGCGCGATGTCCCACACCACCCCGCCAGTGAACGAGCGGCCGGTTTCCGAGCGCAGATCCGGGGTGCCGCGCCGATTCACATCCACGGTGTAGTAGATGTTGCTGTTCTCGTCGTTGCAGCCGCCGGTCTGATACGCGCCAGAGGCGATGCAGCGGTACTGGTCGATCACGGTCTGGTTGGTGGAGCTGGGTTCGCCGAGCACGTAGTGCATGTCAGGCGCGCGGAAGCTGGTGGCCAGCGTGCTGCGCAACAACAGGCTCTCGACCGGGCGCCATTCCAGACCCGCGCTCCAGGTGGTGTCGCTCTGGGTGCCGACATCGGTCGCAATCGCAGCCGAGGAACGGTAATTGCCGTAGCGATCGTAGCGACCGGCGATGTTGGCGCTCAACGTCGACAGCAGCGGGATCTGGAATTCCAGCCCGGCCGAACTGCGCAGGCGTTCGCCACCACCACTGTCCACCACGTCCACCGGGTAGCATTCGTTGGCGCAGGGGTCGGGCGACAGCTGGTAGCCCTGCTTGGCGACTTCGGCCACGGTGGCGAAGCGGATCGGCCCGGCCCAGCCCTGCACCAGATCGCCGCTGAGGCTGAAACTGGCCTGGTTCACCCACGAATACGCCGAGTTGTGCGATTTGGCGACCAGGTCGTCGTACTCGCTCGAGGACAGCGGCGCATACAGGCGCGCCTGGTTGATCGCATGGATCGGCGCGCCATCGGCAGCGGTGCCGATGGGGCTGCCGAGGAAATACGCGGTGGCGCGCGCGGTATCCACGGTGCGCACGTATTCGTCCACCGTGTAGCGCGAGCGGCCCACGCTCAGTTCCCAGTCGAAGCGGTCCGCCCACGCACCGCGCAAGCCGGCACTCAGGTCCCAGGACTGCTCCTTGTTGTAGTTGGCCAGCCGGTCCCAGCCGCCGGCTTCGCGCCGGGTGAGCTGACGGATCAGGTTCAACGAGCGCCCGGTGTCGGCGTCCTGAAACGGGCCCAGATACGCGTACGGCGGGTCGTAGGTCCAGCGGCCGATGCTGCGGTTGGCCGACAGCGTGGCCCAGGCTTCGGTGTGCTCGCCGAATTTCCAGGTGCCGTAGAGATAGGCCGAATAATCCTCGCTGCCGGTGACCAGCCCCCAGTCGCCGTAGTCGCGCGCCACGCCGCAGTAATCGCCGGCATTGGTGACCACCCCGGTGTTCTGGTCGTAGCTCAGCCGTTGCCCGTCGATGAACTCGCCGCCGAAGCGCGCGCAGGTGCCAGCAGGTGGCGCCAGGCGTTCGCTGGTGTTGGCATCGACCAGGCTCAGGCCGGTGAACGGATTGAAGCCGTAGCGGCGGTTCTGCCCGGTCCAGTTGGAATAGGACATGTCGTCGGAGTCGTCCATCTGCGGGCGATCGCGCCCGTTCAGCGGGTCGCGCCGGGTGGCCTGCAGCGCGTAGGTCAGGCTCCAGTTCTCGCCGGTGCGCCCGCCCGCCCATGACACGTCGAAACTGTCGCGGCCGCCTTCGGTCGCAGTGCCGCCGCGCAGGCGCACCTGGTCGCCCTGGTAGTCGCGCTTGAGGATCACGTTGACCACGCCGGCCACCGCGTCCGAGCCGTAGATCGCCGAGGCGCCGCCGGTCAGGATGTCGATGCGCTCCACCGCCGCGGAGGGGATGTTGCTGTAGTTGGAAAAGTTGCTTTCGCCGCCGTACGGCAGCGGGTAATCGGCCACGCGGTGGCCGTTGACCAGCAGCAGCGTACGGCCCGGCCCCAGGTCGCGCAGGTTGATCGGTGAGGCATTGGGCGTGTGCGAGCCCCACTGCGTATCGGCCTCCACCGAGCCCTGCTGGTTCATGCTGTTGAGCACGTCGTAGACGGTGGCAAAGCCCTCTTGCTGGATCTGCTGCGCGGAGATGGTGACCACCGGCTGCGCGCCTTCGACCTGCGCGCGCTTGATGCGCGAGCCGGTGACGCTGACCGCGTCCAGCGTGGAGGTGGCACGCGGTTGATCCGGCTCGGCCTGCTGGGCAGTGGCCGACGGTGCGACGGCGGCGGTCAGGGCAAGGGACAAGGAAATCGACAAGGCAAGGCGATGACTGCGGCAGTTCATAAGATCCCCGGGAGAGGCCGGCATGGCCGGCGTGGCGTTCCACTGCAACGACGCCTGCGAGCGATGCACTGCATCGCCGCCCCCTGTCCGATGGCCCCCCGACCGTTCGGCGCAAGCGCCTGCCCAGCGACGCTAGGGTTGTGATGACATCGGTGTCAACACCTTGTCATGCAAGTGTGATTGACGTCGCGATCTGCGCGGTTTTGCGATGGTGCACACGGTTGGGGCCGCGAGCCGGTTGCGCGGGCCGGTGGTGCATCGGCGCGGCGTAGGAGCGCACCCGGGCGCGATTGGGGCGCTACCGGTGAAGCCTCGTCGCGCCCAGGTGCGCTCCTACGGGTCATGGGGTCATGGGGTCGTGGCTCATGGGGGTTGCGTGGACCAGGCACGACCAATCGACGATCGCCTCTTGCGGCATCCACGACCGGCCACAAAAAAACCCCGCCTTTCGGCGGGGTCCTTTTTTGCTGCAACAACCGATGGGGCTGGATCAGAAATCCATGCCGCCCATGCCGCCCATGCCACCGCCGGCCGGCATCGCCGGCTCGTCCTTCTTCGGTGCATCGGCCACCATGGCTTCGGTGGTGATCATCAGGCCGGCGATCGAGGCTGCGTTCTGCAGCGCCGAACGGGTGACCTTGGTCGGATCCAGGATGCCGAACTCGACCATGTCGCCGAACTCGCCGTTGGCCGCGTTGTAACCGTAGTTGCCGGTGCCTTCCTTGACCTTGTTCAGGATCACGGACGGCTCTTCGCCGGCATTGGCCACGATCTCGCGCAACGGGGCTTCCATCGCGCGCAGGGCGATCTGGATGCCGTGGGTCTGGTCTTCGTTGGCACCGGTCAGGTTACCGACGGCCACCAGCGCACGCACCAGGGCCACACCGCCGCCCGGGACCACGCCTTCTTCGACGGCTGCACGGGTGGCGTGCAGGGCATCTTCGACGCGGGCCTTCTTTTCCTTCATTTCGATTTCGGTCGAAGCGCCGACCTTGATTACTGCAACGCCACCGGCCAGCTTGGCCACGCGCTCCTGCAGCTTCTCGCGGTCGTAATCGGACGAGGTGTCCTCGATCTGGGTCTTGATCTGGCCAACGCGGGCTTCGATCGTGGCCGAGTCGCCGGCGCCGTCGATGATGGTGGTGTTCTCCTTGGAGACCTGCACCTTCTTCGCACGGCCGAGATCCTTGATCGTGGCCTTCTCCAGCGCCAGACCCACTTCCTCGGAGATCACGGTACCGCCGGTCAGCACCGCCATGTCTTCCAGCATCGCCTTGCGACGGTCGCCGAAGCCCGGTGCCTTGACGGCCACGACCTTGACGATGCCACGGATGGTGTTGACCACCAGGGTCGCCAGCGCTTCGCCTTCGACTTCCTCAGCCACGATCAGCAGCGGCTTGCCGGCCTTGGCCACGCCTTCCAGCACGGGCAGCAGGTCGCGCACGTTGGAGATCTTCTTGTCGTGCAGCAGGATGAACGGGTCGTCCAGGTCGGCCGACTGGCTCTGCTGGTTGTTGATGAAGTACGGGGACAGGTAGCCGCGATCGAACTGCATGCCCTCGACCACGTCCAGCTCGTTTTCCAGGCCCGAGCCTTCTTCAACGGTGATCACGCCTTCCTTGCCGACCTTCTGCATCGCTTCGGCAATGATGTTGCCGATCGACTCGTCCGAGTTGGCCGAGATGGTGCCGACCTGGGCAATCGCCTTGTCGTCGGTGGTGGGCTTGGAGATGTTCTTCAGCTCGATGACGGCAGCCTTGACGGCCTGGTCGATACCGCGCTTGAGGTCCATCGGGTTCATGCCGGCGGCCACGGCCTTGGCGCCTTCGCGGATCAGGGCCTGGGCCAGCACGGTGGCGGTGGTGGTGCCGTCGCCAGCGTTGTCGTTGGTCTTGGAAGCGACTTCCTTGACCATCTGCGCGCCCATGTTCTCGAACTTGTCAGCCAGTTCGATTTCCTTGGCGACGGAAACGCCGTCCTTGGTGATGGTCGGCGCGCCGAAGCTCTTCTCGAGCACGACGTTGCGGCCCTTCGGGCCCAGGGTGGCCTTGACGGCATTGGCAAGCACGTTGACGCCACGGACCATGCGGGTACGTGCGTCTTCACCGAAACGAATGTCTTTAGCAGCCATTGGTATGTAACTCCGGAAATGGGGAATTGGGAATGGGGAATCGGTAGATCAACAGCGTGAATCGGGCCTGGGTGGGATGGCGAAGGGCGCTAGCCGCTTTGCCTATTCCCGATTCCCAACTCCCGATTCCCGGCGCATAGCGCCTGATCAGCCGATGACCGCCAGGATGTCGTCTTCGCGCAGCACCTTGTACTCGACGCCTTCGGACTTGTAGCTGCTGCCGGCGTACTGGCCGTAGATGACCTTGTCGCCGACCTTGACCACCGGCGCGCGCAGGCTGCCGTTGTCCAGGGGCTTGCCGGCGCCGATGGCGACGACTTCACCCTTGGTGGACTTTTCCTTGGCGGAGTCCGGGATCACGATGCCGCCGGCGGAAACTTCGTCGGCTTCGATCGGCTTGACTACAACGCGGTCGTGAAGCGGCTTGATGCTCATAGAGAAAGACCCTCTTAAGTGATTGATTGGTCTGGAAATTATCGGCGATGTTAGCACTCGCATGTGACGACTGCCAGCACAGCGCGCGGAAAAAACCCGACAGAGCGGGTGCGGGCCAGAGATTGTGCTGTGTGGGCAGCTTTCAAGGGCTGGGGGCAAAAATTTTTTCGCCGGGCAGTCCCGGTCCACAGCTGGCAGGGCCGCTGGCGGGAGCCGGCGGGCAGTTCGCCAGGTGGCTGCGAGCGGGCGGGTTTGCCACCGGACTGCGCAACGGGCTGCGGCGCCTGGCGGCACTGGGCACTGGGCACTGGGCACTGGGCACTTGGCACTGGCACTGGCACTGGCACTTGGCACTTGGCACTGGGCACTGGGCACTGGGCACTGGGCGGTAAGCGGTAAGCGGGTTAGCCGAGTCACCGGGCGAGCTGCACTAAAAATGGAACCAGGTTCCACCGATTGTCATGCGCACGTCTTACAGTCGGCAACGCATTCCCCGATCACAAGGAGCTGTCGATGAGGTTGCTGTCCCGTGCCCGTGTTTCCCCCTTGCGCTGGTCCCTGCGCTGCGCGCTTCCCCTGGCCTGTGCCTTCGCGCTGACCGCCCCTGCCGCCCACGCGGCGGTGTTCATCAACGAACTGCATTACGACGACGCGGGCGCCTCCGGCGACAGCGGCGAAGGCGTGGAGGTGGTGGCCACCGCCGGCGAATCGCTGAGCGGCTACCGCATCTATCTGTACAACGGCAGCACGCCGGGTGCGGCCACGGTCTACGCCAACACCGCGGTGCCGGCCGGCAGCCTGGCCAGCTGCGGCAGCCAGGTGCGCGTGGCCACGGTCGGCTACGCCAGCAACGGCGTGCAGAACGGGCCCAACGACGGGGTGACGCTGGTCGATCCCAACGGGCAGCTGGTGCAGTTCCTCAGCTACGAAGGCGCCATCACCGGCAGTGGCGGCCCTGCCGCGGGCGTGACCAGCCAGACCCTGCCGGTCAGCGAGAGCAACAGCAGCGCGGTCGGCAGCTCGCTGCAACTGACCGGCACCGGCAGCAGCGCGGCCAACTTCAGCTGGGCCGGCTCGTCGGCGCAGACCTTCGGCGCGTGCAACCGCGGCCAGAGCTTCAATGGCAGCGGCGGTGGCGGCGAGACCGGCGGCGCACCGACGATCACCAGCACCACCCCGACCCAGGGCGCGACCGGCTTCCCCGCCGCAGGCGACCTGAGCGTGGGCTTCAGCGAGGCGGTGACGCTGGGCAGCGGCGCCTTCGCGCTCAGCTGCGCCAGTTCCGGCACGGTGGCGCTGAGCTACCCGACCAGCGGCACCCGCTTCAGCCTGTCCACCAACACCGCGCTGGTGGGTGGCGAGCGCTGCACCCTGGCGATCACCGCCAGCGCCATCCGCGATGCCAGCGGGCTGAGCCCGGCCGCCAACCAGTCCATCGCCTTCACCGTGGCCACCGCCAGCGGCGGCGGTACCGGCTATTACGGGCGGGTCAACACCGCCAATGCCAGCCAGTTGCGCTGCTCGCTGCACACCGTGATCAAGGGCCACACGGTCTATCCGTACAGCGGCTCGGGCACCAGCACCTGGACCATCCTGGAAATGGCCGACGAGGATCCCAACAACAGCGGCCGGATCCTGGACGCCTACCGCAACCGCAGCTACGCCAAGGGCAGCGACCGTGCCGGCACCGGCAGCGGGCTGACCTACAACCGCGAGCACACCTGGCCCAACTCGCTGGGCTTTGGCAGTGCCAGCGGCGACAAGGGCCTGCCGTATGCGCCCTACACCGATACCCACATGCTGTATCTGACCGACACCGCCTTCAACGCCGACCGCGGCAACAAGCCCTATGCGGCCTGCACCAGCAGCTGCGGCGAGCGGGTCACCGAGGTCAACGACGGCAGTGGCGGCGGCAGCGGTCGCTATCCGGGCAATTCCAACTGGGTGCGCACCCCCGACGGCAACGGCGGCACCTTCGAGGTGTGGGGCAAGCGCAAGGGCGACATGGCGCGTGCGGTGATGTACATGGCGATCCGCTATGAAGGTGGCACCGACGCAGCCACCGGGCAGTCCGAGCCGGACCTGGAGCTCACCGACGACCGCAGCAAGATCGTGCAGACCTCGGCCTCGCCGGCCTACATGGGCCTGCTGTCCACGCTGCTGGCCTGGCACCAGGCCGACCCGCCGGACGATGCCGAACGCGCCCGCAACCAGGTGATCTTCAGCTTCCAGGGCAACCGCAATCCGTTCGTGGACCACCCCGAATGGGCGACGTCGAGCCTGTTCACCTCGGCCAAGCCGGCCAGCTGCCAGCTGGCCGAGTGATCCAGCCCGGCCCGGCGCGCAAGGCGTCGGGCCGGGCGTCGGCCTGCGGCGGCAACCCACACCATCGCCCGCGCGGCGAACGTGCGCGGCCGCCGGCCCGCGACGTCCGACGTTGTGCCCTTCATCCGGCACATCGCCATCGCGTCCTTGCATGCGCGAGCCGCCGGCGCGCGGGCACCGCCGCCCGGCCACCCGGCCGTCAGGCCTGGCGAAGTTGACGCCCTGTTCCGGAATCTGCGGTCGATCCCCTGCAGACAGGGGATTACACTGCGCGGTCACATGAGCGCCGCTTCCCTCCATCTATTGTTCAGCACCTGCCCGGACGCCGACAGCGCCGAGCGCATTGCGCGCGCGCTGCTGGACGAACGCCTGGCCGCCTGCGTCACCCAGTTGCCCGGCGTGCAGTCGCTGTATCGCTGGAACGGGGCGATCGAGCGCAGCCAGGAAGTGCAGCTGTTGATCAAGACCTGGGAAGACCGCGTGCCGGACGCCATCGCGCGGCTGCGAGCGCTGCATCCGTATGAACTGCCGGAGGCGATCGCGGTCCAAGCCAGCGCCGGGCTGCCGGCGTATCTCGATTGGGTCCGGGCCGAAACCCGCAAGGAATCCTGACGTCCATGAAGTCTCTGTCCCGCTGGATCGCCCGCTGCGCACTGCTGGCCGTACCGTTGCTCGCCGCGCCGCTGGCGCTGGTGGCGCCCCTGCCCGCGCAGGCCGCGGTCAGCGAGGCCGACCTGCTGCCGGTGGACCAGGCCTTCATGCTCAGCGCCACCGCCGACAGCCGCGACAGCATCGCGCTGCGCTGGAAGATCGCGCCGGGCTACTACCTGTATCGCCACCGCATCAGCGTCAAATCCGGGCAAGGCTTTGCCGCCGGCGAGCTGGCGCTGCCGGAAGGCCAGAGCAAGCACGACGAGTTCTTCGGCCAGGTGCAGACCTACCGCAAGCAACTGCAGGCCAGGCTGGCCGGCAAGGCCGATGCCGGGCTGCGGACCGCGGTGCTGCAGGTGCAATACCAGGGCTGCGCCGATGCCGGCGTGTGCTACCCGCCGCAACGTCGCGAACTGCGCGTGAGCTTGCCCGAGGCCGCGACGGCCTCGACGGCCTCGGCGCCCGCCGCCACCGCCACCACCCAGCGCGAGAACCTGGGCGCACTGGTGCCGCGCGCACCGGCGGGCCCGCGCCTGTTCGGCAGCACCGGCCAGGCGGCCGGCGTGGACGCACTGCCGCTGCCGGCCGAGCAGGCCTTCCGCTTCGAGGCGATCGTTGGCGACGGCAACAGCCTGCTGCTGCGCTTCACCCCCGCGCCCGGCTACTACATCTATCGCGACCGCACCTCGCTGGCGCTGGAAGGCGCCGGCGGCGTGCGTCCCGGGCTGCCGCGCTGGCCGCAGGGCAGCGCGCACCGCGACGAGCATTTCGGCGACGTGGTGGTGTATTTCGACCAGGCCGAAGTCACCTTGCCGTTGCTGCGCGAGCACGCCGAGCCGGTCAGGACGACGCTGGTGGCGACCTTCCAGGGCTGCCAGACCGACGGCATCTGCTACCCGCCGATGACCCGCCGCGTGGCGCTGGAGCTGCCCGCCGGCACCGTGTCGCCGCAGAACCAGGCGCAGGCGGCACCGCTGATGATTTCGCCGCTGCCCGCCGGGCAACTGCCTGCCGAGCCGGCGCCGGCACCGACGCCCGCGGCGACTGCGGCACCGGCCGCAGATGCCTCGGCCGACAATCCGCAACGCACCCAGCCGCCGCATACCGACAAGGGCCTGCTGGCGATGCTGGTGCTGGCCCTGCTCGGCGGGCTGGTGCTGAACCTGATGCCCTGCGTGCTGCCGATCCTGTCGCTGAAGGTGCTGGGCCTGGCCCACAGCGGCGAGAGCCGCAGCCACGCGCGCAGCCATGCGATCTGGTATTCGCTGGGCGTGCTGGTGTCGTTCGCGGCGATCGGCGCGCTGGTGATCGGCCTGCGTGCGGCCGGGCAGGCGGCCGGCTGGGGCTTCCAGCTGCAGCAGCCGTGGTTCGTCGCGGCGCTGGCGTACCTGATGTTTGCGGTGGGCCTGAGCCTGTCGGGCGTGTTCACGCTGGGCGGCAACCTGGGCGGCATCGGCCAGTCGCTGGCGTCGCGCAATGGCCCGCTGGGCGACTTCTTCACCGGCGTGCTGGCCTGCGTGGTAGCCAGCCCGTGCATCGCCCCGTTCATGGGCACCGCACTGGCATATGCGTTCACCGCCCCGGCGCTGCTGGCGATGCTGGTGTTCCTGGCGCTGGGCCTGGGCCTGGCGCTGCCATTCCTGCTGATCGGCTTCATCCCCTCGCTGGCGCGGCGCCTGCCCACGCCTGGCGCGTGGATGGAAACGCTCAAGCAGGTGCTGGCGTTCCCGATGTATCTCACCGCGATCTGGCTGCTGTGGGTGCTGGGCAAGCAGCGCGGCGTGGACGCGCTGGCGCTGATGCTGGTCGGTGCCACCCTGCTGGCACTGGGCCTGTTCTGCTTCGAGCGCAGCCGCTGGAAAAGCCACCGCATCGGCATGGGTTTGGCGGCGGTGATGCTGGTGCTGGCGATCGTGCCGGTGGTCGGGGTCACCCGCCTGCGCCTGCCGGCGGCCACCGCCGCCGAGGGTGTGGTGGCGTACTCACCGCAGCTGCTGGACCGCCTGCGCGCCGACAACCGCGTGGTGTTCGTCAACATGACCGCGGACTGGTGCGTGACCTGCAAGGCCAACGAAAAGAACGTGCTGAGCAGCGCCGACTTCCGCGACGCGCTGCGCCGCGTCGACGCGGTCTACATGAAAGGCGACTGGACCAACGTCGACCCCAGGATCAGCGCCTTCCTGGACCAGCACCAGGCCGTCGGCGTGCCGCTGTACGTGGTCTATGGCCCCGGTGCCCCGCCGGCGGTGCTGCCGACCGTGCTGACCAGTGCCATCACCGAGGATGCGTTGCTGCGCGCGGCGCGCTGAGTTAGCCGTCGCCCCGGCGAGCATGGCGGCCTGATCCGGCAACGGCGCAGGCTGATGACAACGGCAGCGCCAGCGCTGACACCGCTGGATGTCGGTACTCACGGGCAGGACGTCGCTGCCGGCCATGTTGATCGGCAGCGCGGCGGACACCAGGCGTGGATCGACATAACGCCCTCATCGTTGCGCCGGCAATCAGCCCCACTGCCGCGCGAGCGGACACGGCAAACGCCCCGGCGGCAATTCAGCGCGTGGTCGGCCTGCGATCGACCGACCGGCCGCGCCAGGGGCCGGCCGCGAAACGGCGGCCCCGCAAGGTTCCACGCAGCAGCACCACTGCCTGCCACGTCCAAATTTGAAACAAACGTTTAAAACAAGCCTAACTTCGCCTATCTGGACAGCATCGGCCACATCGCGCAGACTTCCGGCCTTTCCGCTCTCCCGGATGTCATGGCCCACCTGCTGCTGTTGCATGGCCCCAACCTCAACCTGCTCGGTACCCGCGAGCCGGATGTCTACGGGCGCACCACGCTGGCGCAGATCGATGCGGCCCTGGTGGACCGCGCGCAGGCGGCCGGGCATACGTTGGCCTGCCTGCAGTCCAATGCCGAGCACGTGCTGGTGGAGCGCATCCACGCCGCGCGCGAGGACGGCACCGTCTACATCCTGATCAACCCGGCCGCCTTCACCCACACCTCGGTGGCGCTGCGCGACGCGCTGCTGGGCGTGGGGTTGCCGTTCGTGGAAATCCATCTGTCCAATCCGCATGCGCGCGAGCCGTTTCGCCACCACAGCCATCTCAGCGACAAGGCCGATGGCGTGATCTGCGGCTTTGGCGCCGACAGCTACCGGCTGGCGCTGGAAGCGGTGATCGCGCGGCTGGAGCGCGACGCATGACACCCGTATCGCCGGCGCCTGCGCCGGCCGCCTGACCCCATTCCGCCGGCAGCCGCCGGCAACCTCCACCGATTCACCTCATGAGGCCCGTATGGATCTCCGCAAAATCAAGAAACTGATCGACCTGCTCGAAGAATCCAATCTCGCCGAAATCGAGATCAAGGAAGGCGAGGAAAGCGTGCGTCTGGCGCGCGTGCCCAAGGGCACGACCGTGATGAGCGCGCCGGTGCAGCAGTACGCACCCGCCCCGCTCGCGCAGGCCCCGGCGGCGGCGCCCAGCATGCCGATGCAGTCGCCCACCGAGGCCTCCACCGGCGGCGCCAAGCAGGCTGCCGCCTTGCCGGACGGCCACGTGCTGCGCGCACCGATGGTCGGCACGTTCTACACCTCGCCCTCGCCGGACAAGCCGGCCTTCGTCACCGTCGGCCAGCAGGTCAAGGCCGGCGAAACGCTGGCGATCATCGAGGCAATGAAGATGTTCAACCCGATCGAAGCAGACGTCTCCGGCACCATCGTGGCCATCCTCGGCGAAACCGGCCAGCCAGTGGAATTCGATCAGCCGCTGTTTGTGATTGGCTGAAGCGCCGGGGAATCGGGAGTGGAGAATCGGGAATCGGCAAAGCGGCCTCATGAACGCCTGGAGGCGTGGCGCGATTCCATGGAGCTTGTGGAAATGATCTATCGGTTCACCGAAATCTTTCCCGAGCAGGAACGCTACGGCCTGACGGCGCAATTGCGCCGTGCAGCCGTCAGCGTCCCGTCGAACATCGCCGAAGGTGCGGCGCGGCGCTCAACTCCCGATTACGCGCGGTTTCTCTCGATTGCGCGCGGATCGCTCTCCGAACTGGATACACAGGTCCAGATCGCCGTCCGACTGGGCTACAGCAACACCGAAGACGAAGACATCGTCAGCCAGCAGGTCGACCAGGTCTTCGCCAAGCTCACCGCATTGATGAATGCCTTACGCAGACGTGGAGCCGCACCATGATGCCCGCATCTACCCATTCCCCATTCCCGACTCCCTATTCCCATGCTCGATAAAGTCGTCATCGCCAACCGAGGTGAAATCGCGCTGCGCATCCTGCGCGCGTGCCACACGCTCGGCATCCGCACGGTCGCGGTGCATTCCACGGTCGACCGCAACCTCAAGCACGTGGCCATGGCCGACGAGTCGGTGTGTATCGGCCCGGCCGCCTCCAGCGACAGTTACCTCAACATCCCGGCGTTGATCGCCGCGGCCGAGGTGACAGATGCGCAGGCCATCCATCCCGGCTACGGCTTTTTGTCGGAAAACGCCGACTTTGCCGAGCGCGTGGAGGAATCGGGCTTCATCTTCATCGGCCCCAGGGCCGACACCATCCGCCTGATGGGCGACAAGGTCGAGGCGATCCGCGCGATGAAGGCCGCCGGCGTGCCGTGCGTGCCCGGTTCGGGCGGCCCGCTGGGCGATGACATCGTCGCCAACACCAAGGTGGCGCGCGAAATCGGCTACCCGGTGATCATCAAGGCCGCCGGCGGCGGCGGTGGACGCGGCATGCGCGTGGTGCATTCGGAGGCGGCGCTGAAGGCCGCCATCGAAACCACCAAGTCCGAAGCCAAGGCCGCTTTCAGCAACGACCAAGTCTACATGGAGAAGTTCCTGGAGAATCCGCGTCACGTGGAGATCCAGGTGCTGGCCGACGGCCAGGGTGGTGCGATCCATCTGGGCGAACGCGATTGCTCGATGCAGCGCCGCCACCAGAAGGTGGTGGAAGAAGCGCCGGCGCCGGGCATCACCGAAGAGCTGCGCAACGAGATCGGCAAGGTCTGCGTGGATGCCTGCATCCGCATCGGCTACCGCGGCGCCGGCACCTTCGAGTTCCTGTTCGAAAACGGGCGCTTCTACTTCATCGAAATGAACACGCGCATCCAGGTGGAGCATCCGGTCACCGAGCGCATCACCGGCATCGACCTGGTCTGCGAGCAGCTACGCATCGCCGCCGGCCGCAAGCTGACCATCAAGCAGAGCGACATCGTGCTGCGCGGGCATGCGATCGAGTGCCGCATCAACGCCGAGGACCCGGAAACCTTCATGCCCAATCCGGGCCTGATCACCGCCTTCCATCCGCCCGGCGGCCCCGGCGTGCGGGTGGATACGCACATCTATGCCGGCTACAAGGTGCCGCCGAACTACGATTCGATGATCGGCAAGCTGATCGTGCACGGCCCCGATCGCGAGACCGCGATCGCGCGCATGCGCGTGGCGCTGAGCGAGATGGTGGTGGACGGCATCAAGACCAACATCCCGCTGCAGCAGCGCATCATGCGCGACAAGGGCTTCCAGGCCGGTGGGCAGAACATCCACTACCTGGAAAAGCGCCTGGCCGAGCGCAAGAACAAGTCGATCGCGCTGGTCTGATCGCACTGGCCAGTGCACCGCGCAACAAGCCCGGGAAACCGGGCTTGTTGCGTTGTTGTCCGGTGCATCGCGCCGGCAGTGCCTCACGCAGGCCAGCCGACCTATGCGTAGGAGCGCACCCGGGCGCGACCGCGCCTTATCAGTGGAACCTCGTCGCGCCCAGGTGCGCTCCTACGGGATCCGGGATGCGACCGGATCGCTGCGCAGATCTTCGGTCGTCCGCGCGGATGCGCATCGCACCCGCATCGGAGCGCGATGCGCTGCATCGCTCAGCGCCGCGGCGCCGGCTGCTGGCTGCCCGGCACCGGCACGATGCCGCTGGAGGAGGCCGGGTCGACCACGGTCATGGTTTCGGTGGAACCATCCGGCCATACCACCTGGAACGTGGAGCCGGCCGGCAAGGTCGAAAACGGCATCGCGCTGCTGGCGCGGTACACCGCGGCCACCTGGCTGGCGCCATGCCGTCGCTGCTGCTCGTCGGCGGTGACCGTGGTCGACTTGACCGACAGCGGCTGGTAGCGGTGATCGGCGGTGTCGATCATCACGATGCCCACGGCCGCGGCCGAATACGCCACGAACAACGCGACCCAGAACCAGAACTTGGCGCCGTGCGCCAGGCGACGGTAATTCATGACTGCGCTCCCGGCTCGGAGACCAAGGCATCGACCATCACATCCACTCTGTCTGCTCCCTGCCGCGGCACCGCGGCATCGAATACGAACGACACGAAATCCTGTGCGCTGTCGCGCGAGCAGATGCCCGCGTTGGCGCAATAACTGGTGACCAGGGTGCTGTCTGCGCTGCAGTCCAGCCCCAGCCGGCAGGCGGCCACCTGCCAGGCCAGCTCGGCGAACTGATCGCCGGCCACATAGCCGGCCAGGCTGTCATCGCCACTGGCGCGCGCGCCCATCGCCGGCGCCAGCGCCAGGTAGGCCTCCGGATCACGCGAGGCCAGCACGCGCTGCACCAGCGCGCGCCTGTAGCTGGGCGCGCGCTGCAGCGGCTCGCCCAGCGCCAGCAATGCCGCCTCGGCCGCCAGGCTGCCCGCACGCGCGGCTGCCTGGCGTTGCTGCGCCACCAGCCGTGGGCTCAGGCCATCGCTGGGCGCAAAGCCGGCGCAGCGTTGCGCCACGCGCGTGCGCGCGGCGTGCATCGCCACCACCCCCGGCATGTGTTGGGCGGCGATCCATGCGCTGTCGGCGGCATAGCCGGCCGGGCTGGACGCATACGGGGCGCAGTAATCGTAGACACGGCTCAGGCGCCACCCCGCCTGCGCATCACCGGCGCGCACCTGCTGCTGCAATTGCTGTGCATAGCGGTACAGGTCCGGCTGCGCGTCCACCGCATCGCGGTAGGGCAGCTGCAGGGCAGTGCCGCGTTCGGCAGGCGCGTGCGCCGTCGATACAAGCGCGCCTGCGCGGGCAGTGACTGCCGCCGCTGACGGCGCCGCGGCGGGCAGATCGTCCGGTTGCGCGCGCACATGCCACCACGCCGCCGCGAGCGCGACGGGAGCCAGCAACAGCCACAGATGGCGGGAACGAGCAAACGGCATGGACGGCGGCGACCCTGCTGCGGAAAGCCCCGCAGCGACGGCGCGGAGTCTAGCACCCGCATTCGCACGCGCTGGCGCGCAAGCGGACGCTGCCGGTGCGGGTTGCGAAGGAGGGAGTGCATGAGGAGGCAGATCTGCGCGTGTGTGGTGTAAGTGGCGCGCAGCGGCAGTTTGGTTGCCGGCGCGTTCGCCTCAGCCGCCGGCAGCTGCCGGCGGCACTGCGCTGCGGCCGCAGATTGCAGCGCCGGGGCGGCGGCGTCCGGCGTCCGGCGTCGGCGTGATCGTGCGCTCGACGCATCCAGGCACCCAGGCACCGTTGCACAAGGGTCGGCCCGCACGAATGGTCTACGATGCACGCTTTCGAATCGCCCGACCGCCACGATGCCGTTTCTTGAACTGACCCTGCCCTGCTCCGATGCCACCCAGCCCCGTTACCAGAATGCGCTGGACGATATCGGCGCGCTGGCGGTGACGCTGCTCGACGCCAATGCCGACACCAGCAACGAGCGCGCCATTCTCGAACCCGGCGTCGGCGAAACGCCGCTGTGGAACACGATGGTGCTGAATGCGCTGTTCGACGGCGACAGCGATGCGCTGGTGCTGCTCGCCGCGCTGGAGGCGTTCGATCCCGGGCTGGACTGGAGCCAGGTCGCGTTCCGCACGGTCGACGACAGCGACTGGGAACGCGCCTGGATGGATCAGTTCAAGCCGATGCAGTTCGGCGCGCGCACCTTCATCGTGCCGTGGAATCACGCGCTGCCCGAGGCCGCGCAAGCGCCCGACGCGGCGGTGATCCGCCTGGATCCGGGCCTGGCGTTCGGCTCGGGCACGCATCAGACCACCGCGCTGTGCCTGCGCTGGCTGGACAGCCTGGCCGGCAGTGGCGAGCTGCAGGGCCGCAGCGTGCTGGATTTCGGCTGCGGCTCGGGCATTCTCGCCGTCGCCGCGTTGAAGCTGGGCGCCGCCAGCGCGGTGGGCGTGGACAACGACCCGCAGGCGCTGCTGGCCACCGCCGACAATGCCGAGCGCAACGCCCTGCAGGCGCAGCTGGCGGTGTACCTGCCGCAGGACGAGCCGGTGCAGACCTATCCGGTGGTGGTTGCCAACATCCTGGCGTCGGCACTGGATGCGCTGGCCGACACCTTGTCCGCACGCGTGGCGCCGGGCGGGCGGATCGCCTTGTCGGGCATCCTGCACGGCCAGGAAGAGGAGCTGCTGCAACGCTACGCGCCCTGGTTCGAGCAACTGCGCTGCGAACGCGACGAAGACTGGATGCGCATCGACGGCGTGCGCCGCCACTGACGCCGCCTCGCGTCAGCGCGGCGGCCGGCCGGCGCGGATCTGCGCGGTGGTCACTGCATCGGCCACGCTTATGGCGCGCAGCCGGGTCACCGCTTGCCAGCCGGCGCGCTGCAGCGCCGCGCTGCGCCACGGCCCGGCCTGCCGGGCCACACGGACACGCAAGACCAGCTCGGCCAGCAGCAATGCCGCCCAGGCCGGGAGCGACCACGCCTGCAGGCCCAGGCTCGCCACGCCGCCGGCCAGCGCCAACAAGCCCATCCCCGTCGCCAGCAGCCGCCAGTGCCGCTGGCGCAGCGCCCACCACCGTGGCGCCAGCCCGGCCGACCACTGCGTGCCGTCGGCGACGGCGGTCCACGCGTCATGGCGCCGCCAGACCTGGTAGCACGGTGCGCCACGAAAGTGATTGATCGCCGGATCCAGTGGCGAATGTGCCGGCCATGCGGCAGTTGGCGGAGCGGCTGGCGGCCTGGCTGGCGGCGTTGCCGGCATGCTGGGGCGGGCGGTGTCGGGAGCGGCTGGCTCGACCATGGACATCCTCCTTGAGTTCGCTGTGATCCCGTCATCATTGACGTGACGACAGTATCGCAAACATATCGGCATATGAAAGTTATACGAACTATCCCTGTTTGCTGCTAGGGCTATATCTCCCGGCCCGTTCCCACTCACGGTGCCGTGTGAGCAAGTTGTACGAACGCGTCCGCGAAGCCCGCGCGCTGACCAAGCTGACCCAGGAAGCGCTGGCCGGCGAACTGGGCGTGACCCGCAGCGCGGTGGCGCAGTGGGAGATGGCCGAAGGCACCGCGCCCTCGGTGGAAAACCTGATCGGCCTGGCCAGGCGCAGCGGCATGGCCTTCGAATACCTGGCCACCGGCCGCGGCGAGCGGACCTTCGGCCCGCCGGTGCCGGCGATCGCCGAAGAGCCGGCGCAGTACCGCCACCTGGACGACCAGCAACGCGTGCTGCTGAACCGCTTCGACACGCTGGCCCCGCGCCAGCGCAGCGGCCTGCTCGATCTGCTGCTGGCCGAGGGCAAGACGCGGCGCAGGCGTTGAGTCGGGATTCGGGATTCGGGATTCGGGATTCGGGAATCGGGAATCGGGAATCGGGAATCGGGAATCGGGGGCAGACTGCTCGGGGTGTCATTCGCACGGCAAGCTCCGAGCTGACTGGGCGCCCAGCCGGATGTGGATGATGCGGTGCCAGGACTTCCGCCTGTTTGCTGGCTGGAATGCCGCCTTTGGCCGCAACTGCGTGGGCGCGCTCCGAGTTGGCAGCTGACCCGAGCGGATTCGGATGACGTGGCGCCGGCAACTTCGTTTGCACGTCGGCTGGAATGCGGGCTTTGCTGGAATGCAGGCCTTGGCCGAGACAGGGCGGCAACAGCGGCGCGACGGTTGGCACCGGATGGCTGCATGCCCGCAGTCGATAAAAGCGGTATCGGTGCCTGTGGTGCGTGTCGCACGCACGCATGACGCACCCGGGTTCGCCCGCTGGCGTGCGCGTGGTTGAATAGAGCCCTTCCCGCTGCACGCCTGCCGATGTCCGAGACTCCGCCACCGCGCCGCCCCCTGGCCACGTTCCTGCGTGCGACGCCGGCGGCTCCATCGCTGCTGCCGACCCCGGTGGTGCCTGCTGCCGAACCGCCGCTGCCCGCGCCGCCGGTGCCGGCCAGCGAACTGGCGCCGTCAACCGAGCCGGTGGCCGCACCGGTGGCACCGAGCGCGTCGCCGCCCTTCGAGCCGCTGGTGACCGCGCCGCGCAGCGAGCCTGCGCCGGTGGACATCCCCCTGCCAGGCAGCGGTGCCGGCCAGGCCGCAGCGGATGCCACCGCGCCGGACCGGCCGGCCTGGACCACGGCAACTGCGCGCCCGCTGCCCGGCGATCCTGCCGAAGGCTCAGCGGCCGGCGCCAGCGACACCCGCACCGCGATCGCCGGCACTCCCGCTGCACAGCAGACTGCCGCACATCCAGTTGGCGTGGCGGCCGGCGGCATTGCCGGCGCAGACCAGCAGCGCGCGCACTCCGCTGCGTCCGGCGTTGCATCCGTGCCGGACGCCGAGCCAGCGTCCGGTGCCGATCCAGATACGGGCGCCGAGCCAGGCGACAGCGCCGCAGGCCCTGCCGGCGCAGCGGCACCTGACCGGTTCCAGCCCCTCGCAGCCCAGGCCGCGCCCGCCTTCGCACGCCGCGGGCTGGCCCGGCCACGGCTGCGCGCCAGCGGCCGCCAGTGGGCCTTGCTGGTCGGGCTGGTTGGCCTGCTGGCGCTGCAGATCGTCATCGCCGACCGCGCGCAGCTGGCCGCCGATGCGCGCTGGCGTCCGCTGGCCAGCGCGGCCTGTGCGGTGGCGCGCTGCACGCTGCCGGCCTGGCGCGAGCCGGCCGCGCTGACCTTGCTCCATCGCGATGTGCGCCCGCTGCCCGGGGTGCCGGGCGTGCTGCAGGTCCAGGCCAGCTTCCGCAACGAGGCGCGCTGGGCGCAGGCCTGGCCGTGGCTGCAGCTGTCGTTGTCCGACGCCGACGGGCGGGTGATCGGCACGCGCGTGCTGGCGCCGCAGGAATATCTGGGCCAGCCGCCGGCCGCGCAGGACACGCTCGCGCCGGGCCAGGCGGTGCAGGTGGCGTTTGCCGTACGCGAGCCGGCCGCGAGCACCGCCGCCTTCAGTTTCGACTTCCGCTGAGCGGACGCGACCTGCGCCGATGGCCACACGGGCGTGGCGAGCGGTGAGGTCACGCGCTAGACTCACTCCCCCTCGCCGGCCACGCGTCCCGGCTTCGTGACACTGGGAACCCTCCTTTGAACGCAGCCCCCTCTCGCCCTGACCCCGGTCGTGGCGCCCCGAAGTCGCCGCTGCGCGAACACGTGGCCCAGTCCGTCCGCCGTTACCTGCGTGACCTGGACGGCAGCGACGCCGACGATGTGTACGAAATCGTGTTGCGCGAGATGGAGATCCCGTTGTTCGTGGAAGTGCTCAACCACTGCGAAGGCAACCAGAGCCGCGCGGCGGCGATGCTGGGCATTCACCGTGCCACGCTGCGCAAGAAGCTCAAAGAGTACGGGTTGACGTAGGACGGGAATCGGGAATCGGGAATGGGATTGGGGAATCGTTAGAGCGTTGGGGTGTGCTGCGGGCTGGCAGTGCGCTGCGCTGGCACGCTTGGTGATGACGCGGCCGATGGACGATCTCGTTGCGTGTTGCGGAATGCGCAGCGTGTTGATGTCGGGTCGGGCTGCCCAAAGTGTTCGCTCTTGATCCCACGCCTTGGCGCAGGACTTCCGTCGCGCCCAGCGTGCCGCGCATGGCGCGCCCTCTTCATCTGACTGGGCCAACCGCCGCGTCTTCGGCGGTTGGCCGCAGTGCTGGATCGGCAACGCCGATCGCCTGGTCGAGGGGATTGCTCAGTTCGGCAAGTGCGTCACCGCTGCATGGTCGCCTGCGGACGCCGGCCCGCTACCCTGTTCCAGCACGATGGTGGCGATGGTGTCGAACGGATCGTCGAACTTCTCGACCACGTTCTTGTCTTCGTCCACCTGGTAGGCGGTGTCGGCCTCGACGCCCTCTTCTCCGGTCTTGGCGATGATGTTGGTATAGCGCTTGCCGTCCCAGCAGCGGAAGATCAGCACCGAGTCTTCGCCACCGGTCAGGGTGGAGCCCAGGCTGCCGATCAATCTGCTGTTGGCGCCGGCCGTCAGGATGCTGTTCTTTCCGGCGGTCAACTTGCTGCGGTCGCCCGCCATCAGCGTGCAGTCGTCGCCTGCGGTGAGCCTGCTGCGGTCCCCGGCGGTGAGGAAGCTGTTGCTGCCGGCCAGCAACTT
This sequence comes from Xanthomonas sp. BRIP62415, assembly GCF_003993515.1. Classification (NCBI taxonomy): domain Bacteria; kingdom Pseudomonadati; phylum Pseudomonadota; class Gammaproteobacteria; order Lysobacterales; family Lysobacteraceae; genus Xanthomonas; species Xanthomonas sp. BRIP62415. Next base: position 124,830 of record NZ_QEZH01000006.1, on the reverse strand, counting down.
GCTGCGGTCGCCGGCGATCTGGGTACTGTCGGCGCCAGCGATCAGCTTGCTGCGGTCGCCCGCCGTCTGCACGCTGCCCATGCCGGCGATCAGCGTGCTGCGCGAACCGGCCGTCTGCGAGCTCAGCTTGCCGGCGATCAGCATGCTGCGATGGCCGGCAATCTGGGTGCTTTCGTGCCCTGCGATCAACGAGCTGCCATAGCTGGCGATCTGGTTGCTGCCGTAGCCGGCCGTCAGATAGCTGCGCACGCCGCTGGTCAAGCTGCTGCCATAGCCGGCAATCAACGAGCTGTCCTGCCCGGCGGTCTCGGTGCTGCCGTAGCCCGCGGTCAACGAGCTGTTGTCCTGCGCGATCAACGTGCTGCCGTAGCCGGCGGTCAGGGTACTGTCGCCACCGGCGGTCTGGCTGCTGCCGTAACCGGCGATCAGCGTGCTGGAGAACCCGGCGATTTCGGTACTGCCGTAGCCGGCGGTGAGCGAGCTGTTTTCCAGCGCGGTCAGCGTGCTGCCATAACCGGCGGTCAGGGTGCTTTCGTAACCCGCGGTCTGGGTGCTGCCGTAGCCCGCGATCAGGGTACTTTCGTAACCTGCCGTGGAATTGCTGCCGTAACCGGCGGTCAGGATGCTGCCATGGCCGGCGGTTTGCGTGCTGCCGTAGCCGGTGGTGAGCCAGCTGATTTCCTGCGCGGTCTGGGTGCTGCCGTAGCCGGCGGTCAAGGTACTTTCGTAGCCGGCCGTCTGGGTGCTGCCATAGCCGGCAATCAACGAGCTCTGGAAGCTGGCGGTGGACGTGCTTCCGTAACCGGTGATCAACCAGCTGCTGCTCTGCGCGGTCTGGGTACTGCCGTAACCGGCCGTCAGGAAGCTGTCGTAACCGGCGGTCTGGGTGCTGCCATAGCCGGCGATCAGCGAGCTGTCCGGGCCGGCCATGGAGGAACTGCCGTAGCCGGCAATCAGCGAACTGCTTTCCTGCGCGGTCTGGGTACTGCCATAGCCAGTGGTGAGAATGCTCTTGTAACCGGCGGTCTGCGTACTGCCATAGCCGGCAATCAGCGTACTGTCATGCCCTGCCGTCGATGTGCTGCCGTAACCGGTGGTGAGCGAGCTGCGCTCCTGCGCGGTTTGCGTGCTGCCGTAGCCGGCGGTGAGGATGCTCTTGAAACCGGCGGTCTGCGTGCTGCCGTAGCCGGCAATCAGCGAGCTGTCCGAGCCGGCGGTGGAAGAACTGCCATAGCCGGCAGTGAGCATGCTGCCCTCTTGCGCGGTCTGGGTGCTGCCGTAACCGGTGGTCAGGATGCTTTTGAAGCCGGCGGTCTGCGTGCTGCCATAGCCGGCGATCAGCGTGCTGTCGGCACCGGCGGTGGACGTGCTGCCGTAGCCGGTGGTCAGGTCGCTGCCTTTGCGCGCGGTCTGCGTGCTGCCATAGCCGGCAGTGAGTGAACTGTCGCCGCCTGACGTCTGCGTGCTGCCATACCCGGCGATCAAGGTGCTGTCGGCACCGGCGGTGGACGTGCTGCCGTAGCCGGTGGTCAGGTCGCTGCCTTTGCGCGCGGTCTGCGTGCTGCCATAGCCGGCAGTGAGTGAACTGTCGCCGCCTGACGTCTGCGTGCTGCCATACCCGGCGATCAAGGTGCTGTCGGCACCGGCGGTGGAGGTGCTGCCATAGCCGGTGGTCAGGTCGCTGCCGCTGCGTGCGGTCTGCGTGCTGCCATACCCTGCGGTCAGCGAACTGTCGCCGCCCGACGTCTGCGTGCTGCCGTAGCCTGCAATCAGCGTGCTGTCGGCACCGGCGGTGGAGGTACTGCCGTAGCCGGTGGTCAGGTCGCTGCCGCTGCGTGCGGTCTGCGTGCTGCCATATCCGGCAGTGAGTGAACTGTCGCCGCCGGACGTTTGCGTGCTGCCATAGCCTGCAATCAGCGTGCTGTCGCCACCGGCGGTGGAGGTGCTGCCATAGCCGGTGGTCAGGTCGCTGCCGCTGCGTGCGGTCTGCGTACTGCCGTAGCCGGCAGTGAGTGAACTGTCGCCGCCGGACGTTTGCGTGCTGCCGTAGCCTGCAATCAGCGTGCTGTCGGCACCGGCGGTGGATGTGCTGCCGTAGCCGGTGGTGAGGTCGCTGCCTTTGCGTGCGGTCTGCGTGCTGCCATAGCCGGCAGTGAGTGAACTGTCGCCGCCGGACGTTTGCGTGCTGCCATAGCCTGCAATCAGCGTGCTGTCGGCACCGGCGGTGGAGGTGCTGCCGTAGCCGGTGGTGAGGTCGCTGCCGCTGCGTGCGGTCTGCGTACTGCCGTAGCCGGCAGTGAGCGAACTTTCCCCACCTGACGTTTGCGTGCTGCCATACCCGGCGATCAAGGTGCTGTCCGCGCCCGCGGTGGAAGTACTGCCGTAACCGGTGGTCAGGTCGCTGCCCTTGCGCGCGGTCTGAGTGCTGCCATAGCCGGCAGTGAGCGAACTGTCCCCGCCCGAGGTCTGGGTGCTGCCATAGCCTGCGATCAAGGTGCTGTCTGCACCGGCGGTTGCGGTGCTGCCATAGCCGGCAGTCAGGTCGCTGCCCTTGCGCGCGGTCTGGGTACTGCCGTAGCCGGCAGTGAGCGAGCTGTCGCCGCCGGAGGTTTGCGTGCTGCCGTACCCTGCGATCAAGGTGCTGTCCGCGCCGGCCGTGGAGGTGCTGCCGTAACCGGCCGTGAGGTCGCTGCCGGTGCGGGCAGTTTGCGTGCTGCCGTAGCCGGCGGTCAGCGAGCTGGCGTTGCCCGAGGTCTGTGTACTGCCATAACCGGCAATCAGCGAGCTGTCGGCACCGGCGGTACCGGTGCTGCCATAGCCGGCAGTGAGGTCACTGCCGTCCTGCGCTGTCTGCGTGCTGCCGTAGCCGGCGGTCAGCGAGCTTTCCCCGCCGGAGGTCTGGGTGCTGCCGTAGCCGGCGATCAGCGAGCTGTCGGTGCCCGCCGTGCTGGTGCTGCCGTAGCCTGCAGTGAGGTCGCTGCCGTTCTGCGCGGTCTGGGTGCTGCCGTAACCGGCCGTCAACGAGCTGTCGCCGCCGGAGGTTTGCGTACTGCCATAGCCTGCGATCAGCGAGCTGTCTGCCCCTGCGGTTTCCGTGCTGCCGTAACCGGCGGTCAGGTCGCTGCCATGCCGCGCGGTCTGGGTGCTGCCATAGCCGGCCGTCAGCGTGCTGCCCCCGCCGGCGGTCTGGGAACTGCCGTAGCCGGCAACGATGGTGCTGTCGGATCCGGCCACGCCGGTGCTGCCGTAGCCTGCGATCAACTCGCTGCCGTCACCGGCAGTCTCGGTACTTCCATAGCCGGCGATCAGCTGGCTCTGATCGGCGCCCGTGAGCGTGCTGCCATAGGTGGCGATTTCGCGGGTGCGCAAGATCGCATTCGAAGGCTGTGCGGCCTGTGGGTCGATGCCACTGGCCGCTGCTGGACGTGGCGCGGTGGAAGGCGCGCCGCTGTCGACGGCCGGCGCAGTGAACTGCGCCTGCGCTGCCTTGGGAATGAAGTCCGCGGCAACGACTGCAGGCGGCTCCGGCTGGGGCGGGGTGTGCTGCGCAATGCCCGCGGCAATGCACTGCATCGCGCCGGCACGGTTGCCGGCGTAGACCACCTCGGCGCGGGGGAACTTGATCATTCCCTCCTCGCCCAACCAGATGATGTCGGCGGTATCCACCATGCAGACCACCCAATGCGCATCGGCATGCATGTTCAGATGCGCATTGGTGCCCTGCCCCCACAACAGGCCGGTCAAACCGTTTTCCTGCTTGATGGTGGGTTGCCAATGCCGGCACTCGACACTACCGGACTGCGGCCAGATCAGTCCGCAATGATCGGACATGTTGTTCGTGCAGGTGCGTAAGGCCAGGACTTTTTCGCGATTCATAGGCTTGCTCTCATGAGGATGTTCCGGGCAGCTGCGCAAACCGGCGTGCATGCCCTGGCCAATCGAGGGATGCGGGTCATCCCGCCGTCATGGCGAGACGGATCCGCCCATTGGCAAGGGCAGTCGCGGTACTGCGGCGGTTGGTCATCGACGAGCGCCACCAGGCGCACGCGCGCTGCGGTGTCTTGCTTGAATCGCAGGGTCATGGACGGCCGTGACGGCAAGACGCAGCGGGGAGTGACGGCAAGGCTGGCTCCTGCGCGACAGCCGTTGCAGCAATTAGCGACGGGACGCCTCGCCGAGAGCGTCGTTGCTGGTGAACCGGTTGAGCGAATCGGTCAGCGAGCACAGATCGTCGGTCAGCCCGGCGTGGCCACTGTCGCCGCAGCGGAAGACAGGTGCGCATTCCCGAAGGACAGCCGGGTGCGCCACGCACGGGGACCGGTTTTTTTGATCAATCTGCGACCGGCTCCGGATTGTGTTCGTCAGTGCACAAGCCGAATCGAGGAACGTGTCGCGCACTCACCGCATCGCGTCGCGAACGCATGCCGGCATCAGATGAAGCGCCATCGCCCATGAAAACAGCGCCCCCCGCGTCGCGTGGCAATGCCGTGCGAGGCTGCAACTGAGATGCAGTGTATTCAAGGTGCGTGATCCATTCGCGCCTGCAGGCGATGCACGGTTGGCAGTTTCATCGTGGGGATGACTGCCCGCAGCGGTGACGGGCGTCAGGCAACGCGTCAGCAACGCGCGCAGCAGGCACTGTTGCGACCGTCTGCCTGGCAGATGCAACGGGCGCCGCAGCGTCGAACGTATCGCCCGTTGCGACGCATCACCTGATGATCGAAGCCTGGCACGCCTGTGGCCGGAGCGCGTCGTCTGCGTCATCGGGTGCCCGGCATCGCTGCAAGCCGGGCACCGAGGTGCGCCACGCACTCGCGCCCCGCTGTCGCGGATCACAGGGAACGCCACCTTTGGCAGCGACGCAGACCGAGGCCAGCTGGTCGCGCACGCCGCCATGGCCTGCGCGACCGGCCAGCGCGGCCACCAGCAACGACGCTGCAGCCGCAGCGGGCATCACCTGGCTGGCGCCGATGCCGCCGCGAGACAGCGTGCCCGGCATCGGCCGCAGCAGCGCCCGGGAGCGTCCTGCCAGGGCATGGATCGACGCCATCACGGGCTGTCGAGCCCATTCGAGCGCCGGTGCGGCCTACAATATCGGCTGCCCCGCCTTGATAGCCCCCACCAATGGCCTCTGATTTCCTGCCCGTGCGCCGGGCCCTGCTCTCCGTTTCCGACAAGACCGGCCTGGTCGATCTGGCCCGCGCGCTGGCAGCGCGCAACGTCGCGCTGCTGTCCACCGGCGGCACCGCCAAGGCGCTGCGCGAGGCGGGCCTGCCGGTCACCGACGTTGCCGAGCTGACCGGGTTCCCGGAGATGATGGACGGCCGCGTCAAGACCCTGCACCCGCTGGTGCACGGCGGCCTGCTCGGCCGCGCCGGCGTCGATGAAGCAGTGATGGCCGAACACGGCATCGTGCCGATCGACCTGCTGGTGCTGAACCTGTATCCGTTCGAGTCGGTGACCGCCAGGGCCGACTGCACGCTGGCCGACGCGGTGGAGAACATCGACATCGGCGGCCCGGCGATGCTGCGCTCGGCGGCGAAGAACTTCGCCCGCGTGGCGGTGGCCACCGACCCGGCGCAGTACGCGGAATTGCTGGCCGAACTCGATGCCAACGACGGCCAGCTGTCGGCGGCCAAGCGCTTTGCGCTGTCGGTGGCCGCGTTCAACCGCGTGGCGCAGTACGACGCGGCGATCAGCAACTACCTGTCGGCGGTGGCCGACAGCGCCGAAGCGGTGCCCACGCGCAGCCCGTTCCCGGCGCAGATCAATTCCAACTTCGTCAAGGTGATGGACCTGCGCTACGGCGAGAACCCGCACCAGGCCGGCGCGTTCTACCGCGACCTGTATCCGGTGCCGGGCACGCTGGCCACTTTCCAGCAGTTGCAGGGCAAGGAGCTGAGCTACAACAACCTGGCCGATGCGGATGCGGCATGGGAATGCGTGCGCCAGTTCGATGCGCCGGCCTGCGTGATCGTCAAGCATGCCAATCCCTGCGGCGTGGCGGTGGGCGCGGCCTGCGGCGATGCCTACGAGCTGGCCTATGCGACCGACCCGACCAGCGCCTTCGGCGGCATCCTGGCCTTCAACAAGACCCTCGATGCGGCGACCGCGAAAGCCATCCTGGACCGCCAGTTCGTCGAGGTGTTGATCGCCCCGGACTACGAGCCCGGCGCGCTCGACTACGCGACCAAGAAGGCCAACGTGCGCGTGCTCAAGATCCCGCACGGCAACGGCCTCAACAACTACGACACCAAGCGGATCGGCTCGGGCCTGCTGATGCAGTCGTCCGACAACCGCGGCATGTCGCTGGGCGAGCTGAGCGTGGTCACCCAGCGCGCGCCCAGCGAGGCCGAGCTGGGCGATCTGCTGTTCGCCTGGCGCGTGGCCAAGTACGTCAAATCCAACGCGATCGTCTACGCCAAGGACAACCGCACGATTGGTGTCGGCGCCGGGCAGATGAGCCGCGTGGTCAGCGCCAAGATCGCCGCGCTCAAGGCCGAGGAGGCCAAGCTCACAGTGGCCGGCTCGGTAATGGCGTCGGACGCGTTCTTCCCGTTCCGCGACGGCATCGATGCCGCCGCCGCTGCCGGCATCCAGGCAGTGATCCAGCCTGGCGGGTCGATGCGCGACGGCGAAGTGATCGCCGCCGCCGACGAACACGGCATCGCGATGGTGTTCACCGGCGTACGGCATTTCCGGCACTGACGTGCCGGGAATGGGGAGTTGGGAATCGGGAATCGGCAGAGCGGTTCCCTAGATACCACTCCACACCGTACGGCCCGCAGAACCAGAGACTTTGCTTTTCCTATTCCCCATTCCCCATTCCCGGCACTTACATGAAAATCCTCGTCATCGGCTCCGGCGGCCGTGAACATGCCCTGGCCTGGAAGATCGCGCAGTCCGCACGCGTGAGCGAAGTGCTGGTGGCACCCGGCAATGCCGGCACCGCGACCGAAACCAAATGCCGCAATGTCGCGATCAAGGTCGATGACCTGGATGGCCTGCTCGCCCTGGCCCAGCGCGAAGCCGTGGCGCTGACCGTGGTCGGCCCGGAAGTGCCGCTGGTGCTGGGCGTGGTCGACCGCTTTCACGCCGCCGGCCTGCGCATCTTCGGGCCCACTGCCAAGGCCGCGCAGCTGGAGGGCAGCAAGGCCTTCGCCAAGGATTTTCTCGCCCGTCATGGCATCCCCACCGCGTACTACGCCGTGCACACTGACGTCGACGCGGCGCTGGCCTATGTGCGCGAGAAAGGCGCGCCGATCGTGGTCAAGGCCGATGGCCTGGCTGCCGGCAAGGGCGTGATCGTGGCGATGACGCTGGCCGAGGCCGAAGACGCGGTGCGCGACATGCTCTCGGGCAATGCGTTCGGCGATGCCGGCGCGCGAGTGGTGATCGAGGAATTCCTCGATGGCGAAGAGGCCAGCTTCATCTCGATGGTCGACGGCACCCACGCCTTGCCGATGGCCACCAGCCAGGACCACAAGCGTGTCGGCGATGGCGACACCGGCCCCAATACCGGCGGCATGGGCGCGTATTCGCCGGCCCCGGTGGTCACGCCCGAGGTGCATGCACGCGTCATGCGCGAGGTGGTCGAGCCGACCGTGCAGGGCATGATCGCCGACGGCGTGCCGTTCACCGGGTTCCTGTACGCCGGGCTGATGATCGATGCGCACGGCGCGCCCAAGGTGATCGAATTCAACGTGCGCTTCGGCGACCCGGAGACCCAGCCGGTGATGCTGCGCCTGCAATCGGACCTGGTGGACCTGCTCGACGCCGCCATCGACGGCAAGCTCGACCAGGCGCAGGCGCACTGGGACCCGCGCCCGTCGCTGGGCGTGGTCATCGCTGCCCGGCCCTACCCGGAGGCGCCGGTCACCGGCGAAGTCATCACCGGCCTGGACGCCGTGCCGGCCACCGCCAAGGTGTTCCATGCCGGCACTGCACTAAATGCCAACGGTGAGGTCGTCAGCGCCGGTGGCCGCGTGCTGTGCGTTGCCGCCCTGGGGGACAGCGTGCAGGAGGCGCAGCGCAACGCCTATGCCGGCCTGCAGCCGATCCACTGGGCCAACGCCTTCCAGCGCAGCGACATCGGCTGGCGTGCGATCGCCCGCGAGCGCGACGCACAGGGCTGAGCACTCGCAACCACACGTTGCAAGGTCGTCAAGCGCGATACATGCCCGTGCAGTTGGCCGGACGCGCAGCTCACGCGGCTGCGCGCAGGCACGTGCAGCTGGGCTGCGGCGCAGCCACCGTCGTCGCGCAATCGGCTCCAATCCGCACAAACGCTGCCCTACTGACAAAGAACTAGCCGCCCTCCACCCCGATGGCGCGTGCCTGCGGCAATAATGCCCGGGCACCTTGCCTTGCAGAGACCGTGGCCACTCCCTCCTTCGAAACCCGCCTGAGCCGCCTGTGGGCCCATGAAAAGGCCAGCTATGGCCTGCGCGTGTTCATCGCGCTGGCAGTGGCGATGGGCGTGTGCTGGCACTGGCAGCAGCTCACGGCGGTGCCGGCGCTGTTCCTGGGCGCCATCGCCAGCGCCATCGCCGAGACCGACGACAACTGGCTGGGCCGCATCAAGTCGGTGCTGCTGTCGCTGCTGTGTTTCGCGGCCGCCGCCGCGTCGGTGGTGCTGCTGTTTCCGTATCCGCTGGCGTTCGTGACCGGCATGGCGGTGGCGACGTTTTCGTTGACCCTGCTCGGCGCGCTGGGCGAGCGCTACGCCTCGATCGCGCAGGCCACCGTGGCCTTGTCGATCTACGCCATGATCGGCATGGACCAGCACGGCAGCCACGATCCGTCGATCGCCTGGCACGGCGCGGCGTTGCTGCTGATCGGCGCCACCTGGTACGGCGTGCTGTCGATCCTGTGGACGCTGCTGTTTGCCAACCGCCCGGTGCGCGAGCGGCTGTCACGGCTGTTCTTCGAGCTGGGCCGCTATCTCAGGCTCAAGGCCGACCTGTTCGAACCGGTGCGGCAGAGCGACCTGCATGCACGCCGGCTGGCGCTGGCCGAGCAGAACGCCAAGGTGGTCGGCGCGCTCAACGCCGCCAAGACCGCGATCATGAGCCGCTTCGGCCGCTCGGGACGGCCGGGCGTGCAGTCGGGCCTGTATTTCCGCCTGTACTACATGGCGCAGGAATTCCACGAGCGCGCCAGTTCCTCGCACTATCCCTACGAAGCGCTGACCGACGCGTTCTTCCACAGCGACGTGCTGTACCGCTGCCAGCGCCTGCTCGCGCTGCAGGGCAAGGCCTGCGCGGCCCTGGGCGAGGCGATCCGCCTGCGCCAGCCGTTCGACTACGGCGACAACAGCCGCCTGGCCACCGAAGACCTGCGCCAGTCGCTGGACTACCTGCACGCGCGTGCCGACCCCGCCCTCGCACGTCTGCTCGGCGCGCTGGAATTGCTGGTGACCAACCTGCAGAGCATCGAACGCAAGCTGTCGGAAGCGGCGCAATCCGACTCCACCAGCGACAACCTCGACACCCGCCTGCGCGATTCCTCGCCGCATACCTTGCGCGAAATGGGCGCGCGTCTGATGCAGCAACTCACGCCCGGTTCGGTGCTGTTCCGCCACGGCCTGCGCATGGCCATCGCGCTGGTGGTCGGCTACGCCATCATGCAGTCCATCCATGCCGACAACGGCTACTGGATCCTGCTCACCACTGCCTTCGTGTGCCGGCCCAATTACGGCGCCACCCGCCTGCGGCTGGTGCAGCGCATCGCCGGCACCCTGATCGGCCTGGTCGCCACCTGGGCGTTGATGCAGCTGTTTCCCGGCACCGAAGTGCAACTGCTGCTGGCACTGGCCGCCGCCCTGGTCTTCTTCATCACCCGCACCGATCGTTACATGCTGGCCACCGCCGGCATCACCGTGATGGCGCTGTTCTGCTTCAACCTGCTCGGCGATGGCTTCGTGCTGATCTGGCCGCGCCTGATCGATACGCTGATCGGTTGCGCGATCGCCGCGGCCGCCTCGTTCCTGATCCTGCCGGACTGGCAGGGCCGCCGCCTCAACCAGGTGATGGCCACGGTGCTGGCCAGCTGCGCGCGCTACCTGGCCCAGGTGCTGGAGCAATACGCCAGCGGCATGCGCGACGACCTACCCTACCGCATTGCCCGGCGCGACATGCACAACGCCGATGCCGCGTTGTCGGTGGCCTTGTCCAACATGCTGCGCGAACCGGGCCGCTATCGGCGCAACCTGGACGCCGGCTTCCGCTTCCTGGCGCTGTCCAACACCCTGCTCGGCTATCTGTCCGCGCTTGGCGCGCATCGCGCCGCGCTCGATGGCGAACACGATCCCGCCATCGCGCAGGCCGGCGACTACCTGCAGCGCGCGCTGGGCGAAATCGCCACTGCCCTGCGCGAACGCCAGCCGCTGCCGGTGCACGACGAAAGCCAGGAAATCGCCACCGCCGAAGCGCTGGAACAGCACGCCGTGCAATTGCCGCCCAAGCAGCGCCTGGTGCGCGACCAGCTGGCACTGACCCTGCGGCTGTTGCCCAAGCTGCGTGCCGCGGCCCTGGCGGTCACCACCGCGCCGGCAGAGGGCGCACCGCGCCTGGCGAGCAGCAAGGCCTAGTGCGTCGTCGGCGGTGCGCGTGCACGGTGCGCATGCGCGCCGCCCAGCCACTGCCGCATCGATGTGAGCGGCGATGCCGACGCACCGCGATGCGCGCGCAGGCCACTTGATCCAGTGGCCGCGGCGCCGTTCCGGCAGCCGCACCTACTTCCACTGCTTGCGCGCCACGCTCAGCCCCACCCAGCCCAGCGCTGCCACCGCCAGTACCGCCCCACCGATCACCACACCGTTCCAGCCGGCCTGCGCATAGGCCGCCGTGCCCAGCGTGGAACCCACCGCACCACCGATGAAGTAGCAGGTGATGTAGGCCGAGGTGATGCGATTGCGTGCGTTCGGATTGCGCTGGTAGATCACGCTCTGGTTGGCGATATGCACGCCTTGCACCGCGATATCCAGCAGCAACACGCCGACGATCAGCAGCGCGATCGACTGCGGCGCAAACGCCAGCAATCCCCATGACAGCAGCAGCATCACCAGCCCGCCCCAGCTGACACGGTCGCCATGGCCGTGGTCGGACCAGTGACCGGAACGGTTGGCCGCCAGCGCGCCGGCCGCACCGATCAGGCCGAACAGCCCGATCACCGCCGTGCCATAGCCATAGGCGGGCCCGGACAACAGGAACGCCAGCGTGGTCCAGAACATGCTGAAGCCGGCAAAGATCAACCCGCCCAGCACCGCGCGCGCGCGCAGCACCGCATCGTCGCGCAGCAGCGTCAGCACCGAGCCCACCAGCTGCGGATACGACAGCTGCGCATTGCCGGGATGCCGCGGCAGCCCGCGCCACAGCAGCCAGGCGGTGACCAGCAACAGGCCGGAGGCGATCCAGTACACCGTATGCCAGCCACCGACACCGGCCAGCACCCCGGCCGCGGTGCGCGCCAGCAGGATGCCCAGCAACAGGCCGCTCATCACCGTGCCGATCACCCGCCCGCGCTCGTGCGGGGCGGCCAGGGTCGCGGCGAATGGCACCAGGATCTGCGCCGCCACCGAACTGGCACCGGTGACGATCGTGCCGGCCAGCAACATGCCGAAGCTGTGCGAGACGGCGCTCACCAGCAGGCCCAGCGCACTGAGCACGAACAGGCCGACGATCAGCCCGCGCCGCTCCAGCCGGTCGCCCAGCGGCACCAGCAACAGCAGCCCCGCCGCGTAGGCCAGCTGCGCGGCAGTCACCACCGCGCCGGCACTGCGCACCTGGATCCCGAACGCCTGCGCCAGCGTCTCCAGCAAGGGCTGGGCGTAATAGTTGCTCGCCACCGCCAAGCCGGTGGCGGCGGCCATCAGCAGCACCAGCCGGCGCGGCAATGGCGGGTGGGCAATCGGTTCGACGGTCATGGCAGGTGCCTGCTGAAGGAGTGGGCGCAGTGTGGGCAGCGACGCGGCATCTTTCCAATGTATTGTTTTCACCGTGTCCATCGCGTTTTGAGATCGCATGCTGACCCTGCGCCAACTGGAGTTTGCCGTGGCCGTGGCCGAGGAGGGCGGCTTCACCGCCGCCGCGCGCCGGTGCAACACCGTGCAATCGGCGCTCAGCCACCAGGTCGCCAAGATCGAGCAGACCCTTGGCGCACGCCTGTTCGAGCGCGGCACCCGTCAGGTGCGGCCCACCGCCGCCGGCGAGGTATTCCTGCACAACGCCCGCGCCACCTTGCGCGCGGCCGAGCGCCTGCACGAGGAAATGGCCCAGGCCCTGGGCACGGTGCGTGGCCAGCTCACGCTGGGGCAGATTTCCTCGCTCACCACCGTGCAGCTGCCGGCGCTGCTGCGCGCGTTTCGCAACGCGCATGCGCGGGTGGACGTGCACCTGCGCACCGCCATGAGCGAGGCCCTGCTGCACGACCTGGGCGAAGGCCGGCTGGACGTGGCGCTGGTCGGCGTCGGCCCGCAGGTCGCGGTGCCCGACCAGCGGCTGCTGCTGCACGAGGAGGCCCTGGCCCTGATCGTGGCGCCCGGCCATCGCTTTGCCACGCGCAAGCGGGTGGCGCTGGCCGAGCTGGACGACGAACCGATGGCCGGGCTGATCGCCGGCGCCGGCGTGCGCGGCATCGTCGATGCGGCCTTCGCGCAGGCCGGCTTGCGGCAACGCCAGCAATACGAGGTCACCCACGCCGATCTGATGCGCGAACTGGTCGCCGCCGACCTGGGCGTGGGTATCGTGCCGCAGACCATGGCCGCGGCCATGCGCGGGGTGGTGACGGTTGCACTGAAGGAGCGCTTCGGCTTTTTGACCTATGCGGTGTGGCGGCCCGACCCCACCCCGGCCGCACGCGCCTTCGTGGCGCTGCTGCGCGCCCAGGCCGCGCGGCGCGCGCCATCGGCACGCACGCCGCGCCGCGCGTAGCGGCATGCACCAGCCCGCCGTGGAAGCCTGCTAGGCTGCGCGCGTTCGCAAAGGAAACTGCATGTCCGGTCACAGTCAGTTCGCCCTGCTCAGGCAGCGCCGCTTCTTGCCGTTCTTCGCCGTGCAGGCGTTGGGCGCCTTCAACGACAACGTCTACCGGCAGGCCATCATCGGCCTGTTGTTCTACCTGGGCATCGATGCGGCGCAGCGCACGCTGTACACCAATCTGGCGCCGGCACTGTTCATCCTGCCGTACTTCCTGTTCTCCGCGCTGGCCGGGCAGATCGCCGAGAAGCTGGAGAAGCAGAAGCTCATCGTGATCACCACCACGATGGAGATCGCGATCATGTCGCTGGCGGCGGTGGGCTTTCTCACCGAGAACATGGTGATCCTGCTGATTGCGCTGTTCTGCACCGGCCTGCAGTCCACGCTGTTCGGGCCGGTGAAGTATTCCATCCTGCCTTCGGTGCTCAAGCCCGAGGAACTCACCGGCGGCAACGGCCTGGTCGAGATGGGCACCTCGATCTCGATCCTGTGCGGCATGATCTTCGGCGGGCTGATCTTCCAGATCGCCGGCAGCCACGGCCCGGAGGCCGCAGCCACCGCGGTGATTGCCATTGCCGTCACCGGCAACCTGGTCGCGCGGCTGGTGCCCAAGGTCGACGCCGGCGCGCCAGAGCTGAAGATCAACTGGAACCCGATCCCCGAATCGCGCGCCATCATGCGCCTGACCCGGCGCACGCCGGCGGTACGCAACGCCGTGCTCGGGGTGTCGTGGTTCTGGTTCGTCGGCACCGTGCTGACCGCGCAGCTGCCCACCTATGCGCAGGTCAATCTTGGTGGGCAGCAGGATCTGTACGTGTTCGCGCTGGCGCTGTTTTCGATCGGCACCGGTGTCGGTTCGCTGCTGTGCGAGCGGCTGTCCGGGCGCACCGTCGAAATCGGCCTGGTACCGCTGGGCGCGTTCGGCATCAGCGCCTTCCTGCTGGACCTGTATTTCGCACGCCCGGGCGCTGCGCCCGCCACCGATCTGTCGATCGGCCAGTTTGTGCAGCAGGCCGGCAGCGTGCGCTTGATCGTGGATCTGGTCGGCATCGGCCTGTTCACCGGTCTGTTCGTGGTGCCGTTGTTCGCGTTGATCCAGAGCCGCACGCCCAAGGCCGAACTCTCGCGCGTGATCGCCGGGCTCAACATTCAGAATTCGCTGTTCATCGTCACCGCCGCCATCATCGGCATCGCGCTGCAGTTGCCGCAGCTGGTGCTGTTGGGCGTGCGCATTCCGCTGCCGGGCCTGAGCATTCCGCAGGTGTTCCTGGCGTTGGCGCTGGCCAATACGCTGGTGGCGCTGTGGATCTTCACCCTGGTGCCCGAGTTCCTGATGCGCTTTCTCAGCTGGGTGCTGGTGAGCGTGCTGTACCGGCTGCGCGCGCGCGAGATCGACCGCCATGTACCCGAGGAAGGCGCCGCGCTGCTGGTGTGCAACCACGTCAGCTACATGGACGCGCTGATCCTGTCGGCGGTGATCCCGCGCCCGGTGCGCTTTGTCATGTACTACAAGATCTTCCGCATCCCGGTGATGCGCTGGATCTTCCGCACCGCCAAGGCGATCCCGATCGCCGGCGCGCGCGAAGATGCCGCGCTGATGCAGCAGGCCTTCGACCGTATCGACGCGGCGCTGGCCGACGGCGAACTGGTGTGCATCTTCCCCGAAGGTGCCTTGACCCGGGATGGCGAGATCGCAGCGTTCAAGTCGGGCGTGGAAAAGATCCTGCAACGGCGCCAGGTGCCGGTGATTCCGATGGCGCTGCGTGGCATGTGGTCGAGCATGTGGAGCCGCCGCGACACCCGCCTGGGCCGCATGCGCGTGCCGCGCCGGATCCGCGCGCATATCGAAGTGGCCGCCGGCCCAGCGGTTCCCGGCGACGCGGCGACCGCCGCGCTGCTCGAGCAGCAGGTCCGTGCACTGCGCCAGGATCAGCCATGAGTGCGGCCGGCGTGGGCTTTGCGTCCATCGCGCGCCGCGAGTAGCCTGTGCGCCATTGCACGTATTGCCGCCGCGCTCGCCTAGCGGGCGCGACAAGAAGGACCGGGGGAAGTTGCCGTACGCCACATCACCGTGTCAGACGCGTTCGCCGTGACCGGTGGACGCTGCCTGCGCGGCCCATCGCTGCCTTCCCCACGCGCTGCAACATCTCGCTGTTGTTTACCACCCAAGGAGCTTCACCATGAGTGCCATCCCACCGCCGATCCATCCCTCGTCCAGCGCCGCACCCGGCCCGGTCCCCAATCACCTGATCTGGGCGATCGTCTCCACCGTGCTCGGTTTCTGCCTGTGCTGCCCGGCCCTGATCACCGGCATCGTGGCGATCGTGTTCTCCAGCAAGGTCAACGGCCTGCTCAACCAGGGCGACATCGACGGCGCACGGCGTGCCTCCAACACCGCCAAGACCTGGTGCATCGTGACCAGCGTGCTGGCCGTGATCGGCCTGCTGATCAACATCGGTGTGGTCGCCACCGGCGGCATGCAGGGCTACATGGACTACATGCAGCAGTTGCAGCACATGCAGTAATGGAATTGCGTCCACGCCATTGGCTTGGACTCGGGGCGGCCACCAGCGTGGCCGCTCTCGGCGTGTCGTTGCTGTATCGCTTCGATCCGAACGCGAGCAACAGCCCGTTCCCGCCCTGCGTCTTCCGTGCCGTGACCGGCTGCTATTGCCCCGGTTGCGGCATGACCCGCGCGCTGTATGCGCTGGTGCACTTCGATCTCCCAGGCGCCTTCGCCATGAACCCGGCCGCCGTGCTCGGCCTGTGCACCCTGCCCGGCCTGATCGCCTGGAAGGCCGGCTGGCGCGCGCGCTGGTTCGCACCCGTGGTGGCCGTCATGTCCGAGCCGAAGTTCTGGTTATGGGCATTGCCGATGTATTGGATTGCCAGAAACTTGCCGTGGTACCCGTTTACCTTGCTGGCGCCGGGTTAGACCGCAAGGATCAAATCTGTGAACTTAGAGCAAGAATCCGAGCACGCCACTGAGCTACTAGTCGGAAAGATTGTTAAGTCTGTTAGACGTCACCGACCTGGCGAAGTCGTCATCCAGTTCGAAGATGGAAGCCGGCTCTTCGTGGACGTCAATGGCGATGCTCTTGAGCTTTCTATCACCGATTGCACAGGTGATTAACTGCCTCTAATCGGGCCTGGTGTTAACGCACCCACCCGGCGATCACCAGCAACGCCAGCACCACCATCCACAGCAGCAGCACGCGCCAGACCAGACTCATCGCATCGCGCACTTCCGGCAGGCGGCGCCACACCGGCACCAGCCCTGCATCGGTGTAGTCGTGCGCTTCTTCGCGCAGTTCGGCACTAACGCTGGCACGCGCCACCGCACCGAGAAAATGCGGCTCCAGCGACCACCGATTGCCATGCGCTTCACGCCAGGCACGGAACACCGTGTCGAAATTGCCCACCAGCGCCATCGACACGGTGATCAACTGCGCCACCGGCCATTCCAGCGCGGCCAGCAGCCAACGCGCGCCGGCCAGGTTGCGCGGCGGCAGCAGCACCGACAGCGGGCTTTCCACCGCCAGCGCCGTCAGCCGGTACAGCACCGCACCGAACGGCCCCAGCAGCAAAAACCACCACAGCACCGCGAACCAGCGCCGCAGCCCGTTGACCACCACCGCTTCCACCAGCGACGGCGCATCCTCGTGCACGCTGCCACCGGCGGCCTGCAGCTGCGCGATCGCATCGCGCCGCGCGCCCGGCTCGTCGGCATCGATCACCGCTTCCACATCGCGGTCCAGATCGCGCGGCCCCCAGGTCCAGGCCAGCACCGCCACGCCGAACAGCAAGGCCCAGAACCCGCGCCACACATCGTCCAGCAGCCATTGCAGCAGCAGCACCACCAGCAGGGCCGGTAACAGTGCCAGCAGCACGCCATAGCGCCCCTGCCACGCTCCGCGCCCGGCCGCATGGCTGTCCAGCCGGCGTAGCCACTGGCCGAACCATTCGAAACGCCGCAACCGCGCCACCTGGGCGGGCGCCAGGTGGCCCAGCGCAAGTGCGACGACGACAGCAACCAGGGTGGTGAACATGGGTGGGCCTCCTCAACCGAGTCTAGCCGAGCCGCTGCACGCGCACCCGATCTGCGTGCGCTGCGCCGCTCGCCCCGGCTCAGCCATGGACGCGATGCCAATGCTCGATCAGCGCGCGCGCGATGGAAATACGCGGCGGCAACCCGATCTCGCCGTCGCCGGCCAGTGCCGCGGTGACCTCGGCATGGCTGACCCAGCGCGCGTCTTCCAGCTCGCCGGTGACCTGCGGCACTTCGCTTGCCGCAGCGCGTGCGCTGAAGCCCAGCATCAACGCGCCCGGGAACGGCCACGGCTGCGCGCCCAGGTAGCAGCAGTCCTGCACCTGCACGCGGGTTTCCTCGAACACCTCGCGCGCCACGGTCTGCTCCAGCGACTCGCCGGGTTCGACAAAGCCGGCAATCACCGAGTAGCGCCCAGGCGCCCAGCTCGCCTGCCGCCCCAGCAGCAAGCGCGCGCCATCGCTGACCGCCACGATGATGGCCGGATCCACGCGCGGGTAATGCTCGGTCTGGCATTGCGTGCAATGGGCGATGAAGCCGGCCCGCCGGAATGCGATCGCCCCGCCGCAGACACCGCAAAAGCGCGTGCGCGACTGCCAGTGCAGCATCGCGCGCGCGTAGGCGAACGCGGTGGAGACGTCTGCCGGCCAGTCGGCGGCGGCCTGGCGCAGGTCGATGCGCTGCGGCGCTTCCACACCCGGCACATCGGACGGCAGGCAGAACCAGCCGACCCCATCGCGCAGCCCCAGAAAGATCGCTCCGTCCGGCGCTTCGCCAAGCGCGGCGCCGTCCATCAGCAGCGGCTGGCCATCGGCATCGGCCAGCGCGGTGCCCTTGGCATCGAGCAGCAGCACGCGGCCTTGCGGCCACAGACGCGCCAGCGCAGCAGCATCGTCACGCAGCAGATCGCCGCGATCCAGCGGCGCGTGGGTGAAGGCAAAACCGGAGGCGGAAAAGTAAGGCTCTGACATCGGCGCAAGCCTGCCGATAATCGGCATCGCCTGCAACCGGCGCGCCACGGATGCAGGCCCGGCTGGCGGCGCGCGTTCAGACGTGCCACGGGCCCGCGCTCGCCGGCGGTGCTGACTGCGTCACATTGCGCGCTGCGCCGCACGGCAGGCCACGCGTGATCGGCACGGCGTTGCGGCAACCAGGTCGAATCCGGGCATGCTCAGCCTTGTCGCCTGCAACAGCGACAAGGCCTCGATCGGATCGTGACGCGTCCAGGCGGACCCGGGACGCGACCGATCATCGGCGCTGGCGGCGCCCCGCCATCCAGGCCTCAGCGCTGCTTGTCCAGCAGCTGATGCCGTACGGAAACGATGCACGGCTCATTGGTGGTCAGATGCACGAAAGCCGAGTTGTCGTTGGGGTCGCCACTGCCGATGTCCACCAGCGCTGCCTGGGTGCTGCCGCGGCGTTTGAAACCGGCAATGGCGGTCACCGCATTCTTCAGCGGGATGGTCGCGTCGTTGGACGAACCGCACAGCAGCGTCGGCGTCTGCGGCGCCCAGTCCAGCACGTCGTTGCGTGCCAGATCCTTGCGGAACGGATTGTCCGGGTTGCTGGCGAAGTCACGGTAGAAGCCGGGCTGGAAATACGCCTTGAGCTGATCGATCCCGGGCAGCGTATCGCCCAGCACCAGATCGGTCAGGCCCAGCTTGCCGGGGAACAGCCCCTCGACCCTGGCCGCCCATGGGTCCTGAAACACCTGCCCGGCCGCCAGATAGAGATTGCGATACGTGTGCTGCATCGCGACGATCGCGTAGCTGCCCAGAATGATGCCGAAGCTGCTTTCACCGACGGCGTTGCTCCCGCTCCAGCTGTCCACGAAGGTCTGCTCCAGCGCGTAGGGCCCGGAGATCGGCGCGCTGGCCACCAGATGGAACTCGCTGGACAGATGCGCCTCGATTTCCCGCTGGGTTGCCAGTGCGGCATGGCCGCCTTGCGAATACCCCGACAGCATCACCTTGCCGGACAACGGCGTCTTCAGCCGCTGCAGCACGCTGCGTGCCGCGCGTAGCGCATCGATCGTCGCACTGGCCTCGGATGCGCTATGCAGGTAGGGATGGAAACCGTAGCTGGATTTGCCCAGCCCCAGGTAATCGCTGCTGACCACCACATAGCCCTGGCTGGCCAGACGAGTGACCAGCGGGTCGTTCCCCTTGGCATCACGGATGTCCTTGGCCTGTTCCTCGTTGCGGAGCGTCGCGGTCGACCGCCCCCAGCCCAGCAACGGATACGGACCGGTGCAACGCTCGCCACCTGGAATCAGCACCACGCCCGACGCCGTGGCCGGTTCGCCATCGACGCCGACGGTGGCATAGGTGAACTCGGCCACGCGCACGTTGCATCTGGGCTGTTCGGCCGCCGGCTCGGCGGTGAGCAATGCAGCAATCGCATCGCGGGTGTAGCTGGTCAGGAAATTGCTGCTGAGCAAGCTGCCCCGCGCGGGTGACGCCTGCGCACCGGGTGCAAGCACTGCGCTGGCGATGCCAAGCATGGCCAGCAGGCCAAACGCCGATCGGGTTCTGATCTGCAACATGGTGAGGCGTTCTCTCATGGATGGATGCAAGGGGCGGGGGAGCCGGCGCGACAAAGGAGCGGGATCAGCTGCCCGATCCACGTACGCACGCGTGGCGATGCGCTTACTGCGCCATGGTGTGGAATCGGCATCGCGCGCGGCACGCTCCTCACCGCAGTGGCGAGGCCCGCGTGTGTCAGGCAAGACAAGACGCGATGCATGAATGAAGCGAGCATGTCCGGGCACCGGCGCTTGGGCGTGCGTGCAGTATGGCCATCGCCGCACGCGCTCCAGCTCACGCGCACGAAGCTTGCGCGCGCATGGCGAAACCCGCAGCACGCAAATGTTTACAGCGCGTTAGACATGCATATCGATGGCGCGTGGCGCCATACCACCCCGTGGCATTCGTCCCGGTGGCGATCGTCTGCGCGGTACGTGGCGCACATCGCTCGGCGTTTTGACTGCGCCCGGCGAACGGTATCGGTATCGGTGCTGGTGTCGCGCGACATGCATCGCGTCCAAAAGACCCGCAATGCACAAGCGACGTACCGCATGCAGCCCTGTCGCCGCACTTATGCCGCTACCGCACTCACCACGCCGCGCTGAACATGGAAACGCTGCACGCAGCAGATCGCCCGCGCCTCAAACACCGGCAACCGCGTCGATTCAGACGCTGAAGCTGCTGCCGCACCCGCAGGTGGTCTTGGCATTCGGATTGCGGATCACGAACTGCGCCCCGGTCAGGCTTTCGGTGTAGTCCACTTCCGCGCCCATCAGGTATTGCAGGCTCAGCGGGTCGACCAGCAGCGTCACCCCGTCGGTGGCCACGGCCAGGTCGTCCTCGGCGCGGTTCTCGTCGAACTCGAAGCCGTACTGGAAGCCGGAACAGCCGCCCCCCTGGATATAGACGCGCAACGCCAGCTCGGCGTTGCCTTCTTCCTGGATCAGCTCGCGCACCTTGCTGGCGGCGGCAACAGAAAAGTTCAGCGGCCGGTCGATGGACTGGTAGTCCGGGGCCGGGGCGGCGGTGGGAAGCGAAACGAGCGTGCTCATGGCGTCAGCATGGGGGCCAGGCGGCCCCACTTCAAGCACTGCCTGCCAAACCCGACACCCCGCTTCAGCCGCAGGCCACGCACTCAGGCCTCGGCAGTCTCGGCCTGCAAGGCCTTGGCGGGTTCGGCACGGCCGGCGTCCGGCGCCGGCAACGCGGCGGTCGCGCCGGCGGTGGCGGCATGGATCAGGCGCCCGGTGAGCTGCGCACCGGCGCTCATCTCCACCACCTGGTAATGCACATTGCCCTGCACCCGCGCGTTGGCGGCCAGTTCGACCCGCTCGGCCGCATGCACATCGCCGGTCAGCTGGCCGTTGATGATCACCACCGGCGCGCGCACCTCGCCCTCGATGCTGCCCTGCTCGGCCACCGTCAAGATGGCGCCGGCGCCGTCTTCGGCGATCACCTTGCCCAGGATGCGGCCTTCCACATACAGCCCGCCGCTGAACACCAGGTCGCCGCGGATGACCACCTGCGGCCCGATCAAGGTATCGACCACGGTCTGCGCACCACGGTTGGATTTGTTTCCGAACATGAGCTACTCCCCCGCGCCACTCCCGGCGACTTTCCAGTCGAATGTCTGATTGACCGGCGCCCCGTCGCCGCTCAGGGTGATTCTGACACGTTGCGGAGTGAAATCCTTCGGCAGGATCACGCTGCCGTCCAATTGCTGGAAATAGCGGAACGAGTAGGCCTGCCCGGCCGCATCCGGCTTCTGGTGCAGCTCGTTCCAGTTCACCGTGACCAGCTTGCCGGCGCGCACGCCTTCCACCGTAAAGCGCAGCTGGCCCTGGCTGATCGCGCCGCGGTTGAGGTTCTGGGTCAGCACCACGCTGTAGTTCCAGGTGCCGCCGGCCTCTGCGCTGAATTGCACCGAGTGTGCGTTGAGCCCCTTGCGTTGCGCGGTGGAGCCCACCAGGCGCTCGTAGAACGCCACATCCGCGCGCAGTGCGGCGATCTGCTCGTCACGCTCGGCCAGCGAGGCCTGCACTTCGGTGTTGGCGGCGCGGCTGATCTTGTCGGACATTTCCAGATTGACCTGGCGCTGCTGCAACTGCGCAATCTGCCGACGCTGCTGGGCCTGACTGCGTTGCGCCTGCTGCAACGCCGCCTCGGCCTCGACCAGGCGCGGCGCAGCGGTACGGCTGGCCATCCACCATGCCCCGCCCAGCGATGCCAGCCACACCAGCGCGATCACCAGCCACCGCCAGCGGCCGCCAGAACGGCCACCGCCGGAGTCACGTTGGACGATCTGAACGCGTGCGGCTGGTCGCATGGGCATCGGGTCCGGACGGGCCGGCGCAGTCATGGGCGGCGTAGTGTGCCAGAGCGTCGGCAACCATCGTGCTGGCGCTGGACCGGCGGTTATCCGATAGTTCCGCATTGTTCGCAGGAAGCAACGCCATGAGCGAAGCCCATCTGTTCGTGATCGGCATCCTGCTGGCCTGGCTGGCCGGCATCCGTGTCTATCTCACCGTCTTCGGTGTCGGCCTGGCCGGCCTGCTCGGCTGGATCGAGCTGCCGCCGGCCCTGCATCCGGCGCAGTCGTGGTGGGTGCTGGGCACCTCCGGTGCACTGGCGGTGGCCGAGTTCTTCGCCGACAAGATCCCCGGCGTGGATTCGGGCTGGGACCTGCTGCAGACGCTGGCACGGGTGCCGGCCGGCGCCTTCCTGGCCGCGGCCACGCTGTCGCCGGACGGTGACCTGAGCACCGGCGTGCTGGCCGCAGGCGCCGGCGTGGCGCTGACCAGCCACACCCTCAAGGCCGGCACCCGCGCCTTGCTCAACACCTCGCCCGAACCGGCCAGCAACTGGGTCGCCTCGCTGGCCGAGGACACCATCGCCACCACCGCCCTGGCGCTGGCACTGGCGCACCCATGGCTGGCACTCAGTGTTGCGGTGGGCTCCAGCGTGCTCGCTACGCTGGTGGTCTGGTGGGTGTGGCGATTGCTGTGGCGGGGCATGCGGCGGCTGGTTGCGCCGATGCGCCCTGCCACCACGCCGGCTGCACGTCGCTCCCCGCTATCGTGAAGTTCATCGCATAATCATCGCGACTGTAGGGAGTATTGATGGCCGCCCGAGATCCGGTTCCTTTCACCCGTGACGACACCGCCACGCGTAATCGCCCACTGCGCGCCGAGACACCGCCGGCCGACTACTGGCGCCGCTGGGCCGACGAGGCCGCGGCGGCATCCAACCCGGCAGAGCCGGTGAGTGCCGCCATCATTCCCGCGCCCGCTGCCGCACCCGCATCGATCCTGCCGATGGCACCAGCCCAGGCCGTCGCGCCAGGCGGCAGCGCGCACGCGGCTGCCGCAGCGCCGACGCTGGCGACTGTCTCGGCGTCGCGCGAGGGCGACGACACCATGGCCGCCGATGCGCCGTACCGCGTGCTGATCGTCGAGGACGACCGCTCGCAGGCGCTGTTCGCGCAGAGCGTGCTGCACGGTGCCGGCATGCATGCGCAGGTGGAAATGACCGCCGCCAGCGTGCCGCAGGCGATCCAGGACTACCACCCGGATCTGATTTTGATGGATCTGCACATGCCCGAGCTGGACGGCATCCGCCTGACCACCCTGATCCGCCAGCAGCCCGGCCAGCAGCTGCTGCCGATCGTCTTCCTCACTGGCGACCCGGATCCGGAGCGTCAGTTCGAAGTGCTCGACAGCGGCGCCGACGACTTCCTGACCAAGCCGATCCGCCCGCGTCACCTGATCGCCGCGGTGTCCAACCGCATCCGCCGCGCACGCCAGCAGGCGCTGCAGCAGGCCGGTGAACAGGTCAGCGTGCGCAGCAATCCGGAGACCGGCCTGCCGACACGTGCCCATGTGATGGAACTGCTCGCCGATGCGCTGGCGCGCAGGCAGACCGGCGGGTTGTTCTTCATTGAAATCGCCAGCGCGCTCGGCTTGCGCGAGCGCTATGGCTATGCCGCCTATGAGCGCCTGATGACCCAGGCCGGGCATCGCCTGGCCAGTGCCGCGCAGCCGTATCCGCTGGCGCGCCTGAACGACAACAGCTTCCTGCTGCTGGGCGTGGACATGCCCGAAGCCAGCCTGGAACAGCAGGCACTGGAAATCCGCCAGCGGCTGTCGGCCCATGCCTTCCCGGTGCGCGAGGAAGAATCGGTGCACGTGCGCTGCGCCATCGGCGTGGCACCACTGGGCCTGGGCTTCGACGATACCGGCAGCGCGCTGGAAGCGGTCGAGCGCACCGCGCTGCAGGCGCGCCTGCGCAGCGACGGCGTGCAGGCCTACCTGGCCCCCAGCCAGGCCGAACAGCAGGAGCAGCTGCGCCTGGTCGAAGGCCAGCTCGAACTGGCGTATCAACCGATCGTGGCGGTGGCCGGCGGCGACACGGCGCAATACCAGGTGCTGCTGCGGCTGCGCCAGGCCGACGGCACGCTGCTGTCGGCCGGCCAGGTGATTCCCGCCGCCGAAGCGGCCGGACGCATCGCCGATCTCGACCAGCAGGTCATGGACCACGCGCTCGGCCTGCTGCATCTGTACCAGCACGCCCACCCGCCGCTGCGGTTGTTCGTGTCGCAGTCGCCGCGCACGCTGGCGCGCGATGCCTTCGCCGACTGGTTGCTCAAGGCGCTGGTCGAGCGCGGCGTGGCCGGGCAATCGCTGATCGTCGACCTGCGCCTGGACGATGCCTTGATCCACGCAGTCACCGTGCAGCAGTTCTGCGCCAGATTGATGCAGGCGGGCGTGCAGTTCTGCCTGAGCCAGTTCGAGCCCGGCGACGAAGCCAACGCGCTGCTGAGCCAGCTGCCGCTGAGCTTCGTGCGCATGGCCAACCGCTTCGCCGATGCCCATGGCAATGCGGCAGTCCGCGATGAACTGCGCGGCGTGATCGATATCGCCCATCAGCGTGGCTTGCTGATCATCGGCCAACGCATCGAGGACCCGCAGTCGGCCGCGGCGATGTGGATGAGTGGCGTGGACTTCATCCAGGGCAACCTGGTGCAGACGGTCGGCAAGGAACTGGACTTCGACTTCACGAACGCGGTGCTCTGAGTGACAGCGCGGGCAGGAGGCCTCCGCGCCTGGAGCGGCCTGGCCGTGTTGGCTGCGCTGGTCGCAGCGCTGGGTGCGGGCCTGCAGTGGTCGGCCATCGACGGGCCGTGGCGCACGGTGACGGCCGCCGCTGCAGCGCTGGCGTTGGTGTTCGGCCTGTGCGCCGCAGCTGCCGGCTACCGCAGCACGCGCGCCCAGCACGCCCTGACGCAACGCCTGGAAGAGGCCGACGTCGCCCGTGAGCGCCTGCAGCAGGAGCTGCAGCGCCACGGCGAGCTTGAACAGGAACTGCTGCGCGCCAAGCAGGCCGCCGAGGCCGCCACGCTGGCCAAGGGCGAATTCCTGGCCACCATGAGCCACGAGATCCGCACCCCGCTCAATGGCATCATCCCGATGCTGGAGCTCATTTCCAGCGGCCAGCTCAGCCTGGACCAGCGCGACATGCTGCAGACCGCCACCGGCAGCTCGCTGCAGTTGCTGCGCATCGTCGACGACATCCTCGACTACTCCAAACTCGAAGCCAACAAGCTCGAACTGGAGACCACCACCTTCAACCTGCGCGAGTTGCTCGACGGCGTCGTGCAGCTGTTGCAGCGTACCGCCGAAGGCAAGCAGCTGCGCCTGGCGCTGGATATCGAGCCATCGGTGCGCCTGCTGGTGCGCGGCGACCCGATCCGCCTGCGCCAGGTGCTGGGCAACCTGATCGGCAACGCGATCAAGTTCACCGAGCGCGGCAGCGTCGACATCCAGTTGCGCCGCCTGGGCGAAACCCGCGCCCAGCACCTGCTGCGCTTCCAGGTGCGCGATACCGGCATCGGCATCGCCCCGGATCAGCAGGCGCGCCTGTTCCGCTCCTTCGCCCAGGCCGACGCCTCCACCACGCGCCTGTATGGCGGCACCGGCCTGGGACTGGCGATCTGCAAGCGCATCATCGACCTGATGGGCGGCCGCATCGGCGTGGAGTCCGAGCCCGGGCGCGGCGCCACGTTCTGGTTCGAGATTCCGCTGCTCAAGGTCATCGGCGACCTGCAGCAGAACAGCGGCGCCGATGCCGCCCGGGTGATGGTGATCAGCTCCGACACACGCCTGTCGCAACGTCTCAAGCGCCTGCTCGACGGCTGGGGCGTGTCGCATGTGCTGATGGAGACCACCCAGGAAGCGCTGGAACGGGTGCGTCGCCACAGCGACGACGAAGGCTTCCGCTGCGTCATTGCCGACCACGACACGCTGCGCTACAGCGCGCGCGCCGTGCATCGCGCACTTGCGCGCCCGGACGACCTCGGTGGCGCGCGCCTGATCTGGTTGTATGGCGACGAGCCGGTGCCTGCCGAGCTGCAGGACCATGCCACCCTGGTGCCGCGCCAGAGCCCGGACGAGACCCTGCGCTCGCTGGTGCTGCCGCCCGATCCAACGCCGGCCCCCGCCACCACGCTGGCCGCGGCGATGATTCCCGAGCCGATGGCACCGGCGCTGGCCGGTACGCGCGAAGTGCGCATCCTGCTGGTGGAAGACAACCCGGTGAACCTGCTGGTCGCGCAGAAGCTGCTGGCCGTGCTCGGCTTCGACGCCGACACCGCCACCGATGGCGACGCCGCGCTGAGCAGCATGGAGTCCACCCGCTACGACATGGTCTTCATGGATTGCCAGATGCCGGTGCTGGACGGCTATGCCGCCACCCGCCGCTGGCGCGCGATGGAGACCGAGAGCGGCGGCCGTCCGGTCCCGATCGTGGCGATGACCGCCAACGCCATGGCCGGCGATCGCGAGCGCTGCCTGGCTGCCGGCATGGACGACTACCTGTCCAAACCGGTCGCCCGCGAGCAGCTCGACGCCTGCCTGCAACGCTGGCTGCCGCGTCAACCGCTGCCAGCCGGCACGCCCCATGGCAGCCAGGCCGCAGCCGCCCCCGAAAGCGCCAGCAGCGCCGCGCAGGCGCGCGCCTTGCCGATCCTGGACAACAGCGTGATCGATGAGCTGTACGAGGTGGCGGGCGCGGACACCATCACCATCCTGCAGCTGTTCCTGGAAGATGCGCCGGGCATGATCGAACGCCTGGAAACCGCGGCCACCAACCGCGACAGCATGCAGCTGCGCGATCTGGCGCATACGCTCAAATCCTCCAGCGCCAACGTCGGCGCCCAGGCGCTGGCCAATGCCGCGCGCCGGATCGAACTGGCCGCGCGTACCGGCACCATCGAACGCCCCTCGGTGATGGTGGCCCTGGTCATCGCCGAATACGCACGCGCTCGCCTGGCATTGCTCGGCCAGGTCGCCCGCCTGCAGACCAAGGCCCGCGCCGCCAACTGAGGGCGGCCAACAAACCGTGGCAGCGGCTGTCAGTCGGGTGCCAAGGACGCGCTCGCAGCAAGAGCGTGCGCGTGGTACATGCAGCTTCCGGGCAGCGACAGCCACGCCGACCGCTCATGACCTCATGCGCGCCGGCATTGATCTCGCGGTGAAAGAGGCCGAAGGCCCGACGGCAGAAAGAGCCAGGATGCAGTGAGCCGAAGCCACCCATCAACGCGCCGCCTGCCGGCAGCGCTGCAGCCCGGTCAGCGGCCCTCAGTCGTCCAGCTTGGTCAGCAGGTAGTTCGGCTCGCCGATGCGCGCCACCAGATCCAGCTGGGTTTCCAGCCAGTCGATGTGCTCTTCTTCCGACTCCAGGATGTCCACCAGCAGCTGGCGGCTCACGTAGTCGTTGACGGTCTCCGCATAGGCCACGGCCTCGCGCAGCACGGCAACCGCCTCACGCTCCAGCGCCAGATCGCAGCGGAACATCTCGGTGGGGTTCTCGCCGATGCGCAGCTTGCCCAGCGCCTGGAAATTGGGAAGTCCTTCGAGAAACAGGATGCGGTCGGACAGCTTGTCCGCATGCTTCATCTCGTCGATGGATTCCTTGTACTCATGCTCGGCCAGTTCCTTCAGGCCCCAGTTCTTCAGCATCTTGGCGTGCAGGAAGTACTGGTTGATCGCAGTGAGTTCGTTGTAGAGCACCTTGTTGAGGTACTCGATGACCTTGGTATCGCCCTTCATGCGATGTCTCCGAGACAGTGAGCCGGCCGCACTGTAGCGCGTTGCCGCGGCGCATGAAGGAACGCGAATCGTGATCAGTTGCGGGACGCTTGCCCGCTCCCGGCTGGATCGTCGTACGGCCTGTCGCGGGAGCGGAGCTCTATCGATCTGCGTCGAGCAGTCGCTGCGGACTGTGGAGGGAACCAGCGGCGGACTGACCGATGACCGCAACGGTTCCGGAGCGAGCGCATGGCCGGAGGCCAGCAAGGCGACCTGTCGACGCCAGTGGCGCGAGGAAAGCGTCAATGCGCCCACCAGCCCCGTCAACCTGTCATCGACGACGCGCGGACGCGCCGGAGGAATGCTCAGGCAGCGCTGGCAAGCCCCAGCATGGGCAACGGCAGCGCGCGGCTCGCATGGGCCTGGCTCAATACATCGCCCGCCATCTCCAGGCACGACCCACAGTTTGAACCACAGCCGGTGCGCATGGTCAGCTCGGCCAGGCTGGCGCAGCCATTCTCGGCCGCTTCGCGGATCTGGTGGTCGGTGACCCCATTACAGATGCAGACGTACACGGTATCGGTCGGGTGCTGGCGATCCGGAGAGGACCGGCACTGATTCCACCGCAAACGAGAATAGGTGTCAATTCCAAACGTTAATCATTATTAATCCGGACCGCACGAGGCCCGCCCCGCTTGCGTGGACGCTTGCGCGGGCTGTCGTGCCCGGCCGCGCTGCTGCCCGGCAACCAGGCCTCCAGCGCACGCTCGGGCATCACCCCGACCGCCGCCGAGCCGGCGATGGTCTGCGCCAGTGGAGCCAGATGACGCAGCGCGCGCGCATAGACCCCGCGCTTGAACATCACCACATGCTCGACCGGGTACCAGAAATCCACCCAGCGCCAGTGATCGAACTCGGGCGTGTCGGTGTGGTCGAGCTTGAGATGGGATTCGTGGCCGGTGAACTGCAGCAGGAACCACACCTGCTTCTGGCCAATGCAGACCTGGCGCTCATTGCGCCGTACTGCCCGGCTCGGCAGGCGATAGCGCAGCCATCCAGGGGTGGCACCGAGCAATTCGACATGCTCGGGCAACAACCCGGTTTCTTCGCGCAACTCGCGGTACATGGCTTCCACGGGTGTCTCGTCGGTATTCATGCCACCTTGCGGAAACTGCCAGCCGTCCCTGCGCACACGTCGTGCCCAGAACACCTGACCATCCTCTCGCATCAGCACGATGCCGACGTTTGGCCGGAAACCGTCCGGATCGATCACGATGCGGACTCCTGAAAATCTACTGTCACCGACTCTGCCACGGCGATGGCCGGCTCACAAGCTGAAAACGAAATGCTTGACAACACGCGAGCGCTTGGTAAGAATTGCCGGCTCCCTAGGCTATGTAGCTCAGCCGGTTAGAGCACAGCACTCATAATGCTGGGGTCGGTGGTTCGAGTCCACCCATAGCCACCAAGGTGTTCATGCGCTCACAGGCATGCAATAATCTTGGCCCAACACGTTTTATTGCCCCGTCGCCAAGCGGTAAGGCACCTGACTCTGACTCAGGCATCGGTGGTTCGAATCCATCCGGGGCAGCCAAACACAGAAGGTCCGATCTGACGATCGGGCCTTTTTTGTTGCCCGATGATCCGACCCGGCAGCCACCGGGAATGGTCCGCACCAACCACTGCCGCACCAAGGGCGCACAGGGATCGGCCGCAGGTGCCCCACCCTGCCGGAATGGGCGTGCTGCGTCGGCCAGGCAGACAGGCAGACAGGCACCACTGCCGGAACCTGGCCACCCCGCATGGCATCACCCCGGGCGGCCGTGCACAGACGCAGCGGCCGCCGCCAGGTTGTTGGCACGAGAAGAGGGCCATGCCGCCCCTGCGAAGCTGCCAGACCCGGCCCCGAAAGACCTGCCCTGCGACCCAGCACGCCCAGGCCACGAGCGCAGAGTCACGATGCGCACCCCCGAAACGACAAAAGCCCGGCATGGCCGGGCTTTTGAAGCGGGCGCCCCGGCGAACCGGACGCAGCAAACGCGATGGATCAGCGCTTGGAGAACTGGGTCGCGCGACGGGCCTTGTGCAGACCGACCTTCTTACGCTCGACTTCGCGGGCGTCACGGGTCATGAAGCCAGCCTTGCGCAGCTCGGACTTCAGGGTTTCGTCGTACTCGACCAGTGCACGGGCGATGCCCAGACGGATCGCACCGGCCTGACCGGTGGTGCCGCCGCCGGAGGCGGTGACCAGGATGTCGAAGCTTTCGGTGTTCTTGGTGAGTTCCAGCGGCTGACGCACGATCATGCGTGCAGTCTCACGGCCAAAGAACTCGTCCAGCGGACGGTCGTTGACGGTGATGTTGCCGGTACCCTTGCGCAGGAACACGCGAGCGGTGGAGGACTTGCGGCGGCCAGTGCCGTAGTTTTGCGTGATAGCCATGATTAGATATCCAGAACTTGCGGCTGCTGGGCGGCGTGCGGATGCTCGGCACCCGAATAGACCTTGAGCTTGCGGTACATGGTGCGGCCCAGTGGGCCCTTCGGCAGCATGCCCTTGACGGCGATTTCGATCACGCGCTCCGGGTGGCGCTCCAGCGCCTGCTCCAGGCTCTCGGTCTTCAGGTTACCGATGTAGCCGGTGAAGCGGTGATACTTCTTGTCTTTCAGCTTGTTGCCCGTGACCACGATCTTCTCGGCATTGATCACCACGAGGTAATCGCCGGTATCGACGTGCGGGGTATAAACCGGCTTGTGCTTGCCGCGCAGACGGCGGGCCAGTTCGGTGGACAGACGGCCGAGCGTCTTGCCGGCGGCGTCAACGAGATACCAGTCGCGCTGGACGGTCTCGGACTTGGCGGTGAACGTAGTCATGAGAAAACTCTTGAGTGGTCGGGCGGATTGCAGCGGCAATGGCCGCTGGAACTTTGCCACGCGTTGTGAAGGCGAAACAGAAGAGGCGGGATTGTACGGGACGATACAAGGCCACGCAAGTCGCCGGCCGGCCGGAGTGCTGGCGGTTGGCAGCGGCTCGGTCGGGGGCCAGAATCGGCGCATGACCCAGACCTCCTCTTTCCGACTGCATGGCCCGCTCGACCGGCTGCTGGTCGAAGCCCAGCGCGCGCTGGACACGGTATTCGGCAATCCGCCCGCCGAGCGGCCCAACCCGGCCGCCGACACCCCCGACGTCGCACTGGAACCGGACCAGCGTCGCCACGCCGCCGGCTTGATGCGGATCAACCACGTCGGCGAGGTCTGCGCGCAAGGCCTGTATTTCGGCCAGGCCGCGGTCGCCCGCGATGCCCACACCCAGCAGCATCTGCTGGAGGCGGCGCAGGAAGAAACCGACCATCTGGCCTGGTGTGCCGACCGCCTGCACGAGCTGGACAGCCGCCCCAGCCTGTTCAACCCGCTCTGGTATGCCGGCAGCTACGCGCTCGGCGCCCTGGCCGGCTTGCGCGGTGACGACTGGAGCCTGGGCTTCGTGGTCGAAACCGAGCGCCAGGTCGAAGCGCATCTGGACGAACACCTGGAAACCCTGCCGGAGATCGACCAGCGCAGCCGCGCGATCCTGCGCGTGATGAAGATCGACGAGGCACGCCACGCCGACCAGGCCGAACAGGCCGGCGCCCGCCTCCTCCCGCCGCCGATCCCCAGCGCCATGGCCCTGGCCTCCAGACTCATGAAAGCCGTGGCGTACCGGCTGTAACCGGCGGGATTGGGGATTGGGGATTGGGGATTGGCGGCTGGTGGCTGGTGGCGCCCAGCAGACCAACTGGAGCAGAGCCCCCTTTGTAAGGGGGCGCGCCGAAGGCGCGGGGATAGGATGCTACGGAGTGGGGCCCGAGGTTTGCGTAGCAAACCTTGGGGGGCAGGTCCACGCAGTGGGACTGACTACGCGTGGGGCCCGAGGTTTGCGCAGCAAACCTTGGGGGGCAGACCCACGCAGTGGGACTGACCACCGGGACTGACCACCGGGACTGACCACGCCTACCCCACCAACTTCAATCCGATCACCCCGGCCACGATCAGGCCGATGCAGGCCAGACGCGACCATGAGGCGCTGTCGCCGAACAGCGCGATGCCGGCGATGGTCACGCCCAGCGCGCCGATCCCGGTCCAGATCGCATAACCGGTGCCTACCGGGATGGTCTTCAGCGCCTGGGTCAGAAACCACAGGCTGATGCCTGCCAGACCGATGGTCAGCACCGTCGGCCACAGGCGGGTGAAGCCGTCGCTGTACTTCAGGCCCATGGCAAAACCGATTTCGAACAGGCCGGCCAGCAGCAGATAGATCCAGGGCATCGCAGTACTCCTCAGTTGAAAAACGCACAAAAAAAAAGCGGCCCAGTGCTTGCACACTGGGCCGCCGTCGGCTGTGGAACGCGAGGTCATCGCGTGGCGGGCCGTCCCGCCTTGGTTCTTTCGCGCGCCTGCAGGCAGCCGCGCAACAGCTCGCTCGCTGCGCTTACTCGCTCAGGTTGCGCCCGTGGAACAGTTCTTCGATTTCGCGCTTGAGCAGCGTTTCGATCTTCATGCGCTCTTTGAACGAGAGGTTCTTGGCGCGTTCCTCGAACAGGTACTGGTCCAGGTCGAAGTCCTTCAGGTGCATCTTGGTGTGGAAGATGTTTTCCTGATAGACGTTCACGTCGAACATCTCGTAGCGCGACTTCACGTTCTTGGCGAGGAAGTGCTGGATCGAGTTGATCTTGTGGTCGATGTAATGCTTCTTGCCCTTCACATCGCGGGTGAAGCCACGGACGCGGTAGTCCATGATCACGATGTCCGATTCCAGACTCTCGATCAGGTAGTTCAGCGCCTTCAGCGGCGAGATCACGCCACAGGTGGCCACGTCGATATCGGCACGGAACGTGGCGATACCCTCCTGCGGATGCGTCTCGGGGTATGTATGGACAGTGATATGACTCTTGTCCATATGAGCGACCACTGCATCGGAGATCAGCTCCTTGCCGGCCTGCTTCTTGTCGATGACGGGCTCTTCCGAGATCAGGATCGTGACCGATGCGCCCTGCGGATCGTAGTCCTGACGTGCGATATTGAGGATGTTGGCGCCAATGATCTCGGCAACATCGGTCAGGATCTGCGTCAGACGATCGGCGTCGTATTGCTCATCGATATATTCGATGTAGCGCTGACGCTCCTCTTCGGTACGCGCATAACAGACGTCGTAGATGTTGAAGCTCAACGCCTTGGTGAGGTTGTTGAACCCCTGTAGCCTCAGGCGAGGCAACGGCTTGACCACGTCGGTCTGTCCTTATGGAAGGCGGGAAAGGAAACAATTATGAGCCAAAGATCCCAGCAACGAAATGCCGACGTTAAGAATGGTTTACCTTGCATGACTCATGCCGTTAAGCTTCAGGAATTACACGCGGAACTACCATGAGCCCAGGAAACACGACGGTTGTGACTACGACGGTACGTAACGCTACCCCTTCTCTGGCGCTGGACGCGGGCACGATCGAGCGTTTCCTGGCGCACAGCCATCGCAGGCGCTATCCGACCCGGACCGATGTGTTCCGGCCAGGAGACCCGGCTGGCACCCTCTACTACGTGATCAGTGGCTCGGTGAGCATCATTGCCGAGGAAGATGACGATCGTGAGTTGGTGCTGGGCTACTTCGGTAGCGGCGAGTTCGTCGGCGAGATGGGGTTGTTCATCGAATCCGATACCCGCGAGGTGATCTTGCGCACCCGCACCCAGTGCGAGCTGGCCGAGATCAGCTACGAGCGGCTGCAGCAGCTGTTCCAGACCAGCCTGTCGCCGGATGCGCCGCGCATCCTGTATGCGATTGGCGTCCAGCTGTCCAAACGGTTGCTCGACACCACAAGGAAAGCCAGCCGCCTGGCGTTCCTGGACGTGACCGACCGCATCGTGCGCACCCTGCACGACCTGTCCAAGGAGCCGGAAGCGATGAGTCATCCGCAGGGCACCCAGCTGCGCGTATCGCGGCAGGAATTGGCACGGCTGGTGGGCTGTTCGCGTGAAATGGCCGGGCGCGTGCTCAAGAAGCTGCAGGCCGATGGCCTGCTGCATGCACGCGGCAAGACCGTCGTGCTCTACGGCACCCGCTAAACGGTTGTGGTCGCGGCTGGTGCAACACTGCACCAGCCGCAGCTTGAACCGCATGCCGCACGGTATGCGGACTGATGCAGTCAGGCGCGCTGCGCCGCCGCGTGCTGCGTGCGTGCCGTGCATTACTAGCTGCTTACCCTTCCCTGCTGCTTCGGCGGGCTTGGCTTGACCAGTAAATCTTGGTGAACAGCCACCGGATGCGCGCGAAGCAAGCCGTGCGTCTGCGCGGTAGCTGCCGAGTTCGAATACCTGCCGTGCCCGCCGGGCTGCGCGCCGCTACCGGCGCCAGGCGCTACAGCGCCTTGCCACCGCGATCGCGACATCCCCAGTTGAGGATCGGCGTGCCGGCCGGCAGCACCTGCCGGAACAGCGCTTCGCGATTGGCCTTCGGATTGACCACCACCGGCGCACGCGCGGCCTTCAACAGCGGCAGATCCGCGGTGCTGTCCGAATAGGCAATGGCAATGTCGGCATAGCCGCGTTCGCGCAGCATGCGCATCTTCTCTTCGTTGTGGCAGTGACGTCGCGCGGTGACTGCACCCAGGCGTGGGCCGACCAGGCTGCCGATCACCGGCACGTCCTGATGGGCGACAAAGCCGAGAATCGCGCGCGCCAGTTCCGGCGGCGCGCCGGTGGCCACCACCACACGGTCGCCGGCGGCGCGGTGGTCGGTGAACACCTTCAAGGCGTGCGGCAACAAGCGCTGCCGGATCTGCGCTTCATGCTTGAGCACGTACGCATCGATGAAGCGATTGAACTCGCGCGCGCGGTGCAGGCCGAAGGTGGCGATCCACACATAACCGGACACGCCGCGGCGGCGGGTCGGCAGCATCGCCACCATCGGGCCGAGGATCGGCGAGGCCAACAGCGCCACCAGCAGACGCAACGGGTTGCGCTTGATCAGCCAGGCGAACAGGTGGCTGCCGGAGTCACCGTCATACAGCGTGTGGTCGAAATCGAAGACCACCAGCGGTGCGTCGTCGCGCGGTACGGGATACGCCTCAGTCATGCGCGAAGAATAGCTGACGCAGCGACTCGCCGGGTTCGGGCGCGCGCATGAAGGTCTCGCCGACCAGAAACGCGTTCACGCCGTGGCCGCGCATCAACTGCACATCGGCCGGCGTCACGATGCCGCTTTCGGTCACCAGGATGCGGTCACGCGGCACGGCGGCGCGCATGTCCAGGGTGGTCTGCAGCGTCACCTCGAAGGTGCGCAGATTGCGGTTGTTGATGCCCACCAGCGGCACCGGCACCTGCACCGCGCGCTCGAGCTCGTCGATGTCATGCACTTCCACCAGCACGTCCAGGCCCAGCTGCATGGCCAGGCCGGAGAGCTCGGCCAGCTGCGCGTCCTCCAGTGCCGAGACGATCAGCAGGATGCAATCGGCGCCGAGCACGCGCGCTTCGTAGACCTGATAGGGGTCGACGGTGAAATCCTTGCGCAGCACCGGCAGCGTGCAGGCCTCTCGCGCCTGGCGCAGATAGGCATCG
This sequence comes from Xanthomonas sp. BRIP62415, assembly GCF_003993515.1. Classification (NCBI taxonomy): domain Bacteria; kingdom Pseudomonadati; phylum Pseudomonadota; class Gammaproteobacteria; order Lysobacterales; family Lysobacteraceae; genus Xanthomonas; species Xanthomonas sp. BRIP62415. The sequence goes on along the minus strand of NZ_QEZH01000006.1, from coordinate 89,615 downwards.
GCGCCCTGGAAGAAGTCCACATCGGTCAGCACCGACAGGCAACTGGCGCCGCCGAATTCGTAGCTCACCGCGATGTCGGCCGGGTGGAAGTCGGGGCGGATCACGCCCTTGGACGGACTGGCCTTCTTCACTTCGGCGATCACCGCCGGCTCGCCGGCGGCGATGCTGGCCTGCATGGCGGCGGCAAACCCGCGCGTGAGCGGCAGGTCGGCGCTGCGCGCGATCAGCTCGGCCAGCGGCACGCGCGCACTGCGCTCGGCGATTTCTTCGGCCTTGCGGGCAAGGATGGTGTTGAGGATGTCGCTCATCGTATCGGGTCCTGGCGGGCGGGCATTATCGGTCAAGACGGCCGCAACTGGCCGCGGCCACGCGCCGGCGCGCAGCATGCCAGCGGTGGCGTGAGGGTGCCGACGCGTGCCTGCCGGTGCAGTGGCAGGGGTCAGCGCTGCGCGGCAGTCTGCCGGGTGAAGGCAACATAGGCATCCAGTTTTGCACGCGCCGCGCCATCGGCCAGGACCGCACGCGCACGCACGACGCCGTCGGCGATGCTGTCGGACACGCCTGCCACGTAAAGGGCCGCACCGGCATTGAGGGCGACGATGTCCAGCGCCGGGCCGGGCACGTTGTCCAGCACCTGCAGCAGCATCGTGCGCGACTGCGCGGCATCGGCCACCTTGAGGTTGCGGCTGGCCGACATGGCGATGCCGAAATCCTCCGGATGCACCTCGTACTCGCGCACCTGGCCATCGCGCAGCTCGCCGACCAGGGTGCCGGCACCGAGCGAGAGTTCGTCCATGCCATCGCGTCCCCACACCACCAGCGCGCGCTCGGCACCGAGTTCCTGCAGCACGCGCGCCTGGATGCCGACCAGATCCGGATGGAACACGCCCATCAGGATGTTCGGCGAGCCGGCCGGGTTGGTCAGCGGGCCGAGGATGTTGAAGATGGTGCGCACGCCCATTTCGCGGCGCACCGGCGCCACCACCTTCATGGCCGGATGATGCACCGGCGCATACATGAAGCCGATACCGGTCTGCGCCAGCGAGGCGGCGACCTGCTCGGGCTGCAACTCGATCGCCGCGCCCAGTGCCTCCAGCGCGTCGGCACTGCCGGACTTGGACGAGACGCTGCGGTTGCCGTGCTTGGCGACCTTGGCGCCGCCGGCGGCAGCCACGAACATCGCGCAGGTGGAGATGTTGAAGGTATGCGAACCATCGCCACCGGTGCCGACGATGTCGACCATGTGCCGGCGATCATCCACTTCCACACGACGCGAGAACTCGCGCATCACCGTGGCTGCGCCGGCGATCTCGCCGATGGTTTCCTTCTTGACCCGCAACCCGGTGAGGATGGCCGCGACCATCATGTCCGAGACCTCGCCACGCATGATCTGGCGCATCAGCTCGACCATTTCGTCATGGAAGATTTCGCGGTGTTCGATGGTGCGCTGCAGGGCTTCTTGCGGGGTGATGGGCATGGACAAGGACCGTGGCAAAACGTGGGAAAGATGTGCGGCAGTGAGCGTGATCGATCAATCCTGGCGCTGCAGTCGCGCCCGGCGGCAACGCCACGCAGCACTGCGATGCGCAGCGCTCATTGGCCCGGACGCCGCATACGGAAGCGCGCCTGCGCCTGCACTTCGAAATAATCGGCGGCGCCGCCCGCACGCAGAATCGTCTGTACGGCAGCAGGATCGTAGATACCGTCCTGCAGCGCCGCGTGCGCCAGATGCACACCGACCACCTCGCCCAGGACCAGCCAGGTTTCGATGGCCTGCCCGCTTGCGCTCTGCAGCGGCAGCAGCTGGCTGAGCCGGCATTCGAAACTGACCGGGCTGGCCGCCACACGCGGGGCAGCGATCAGCCGCGACGGCGCCATTTCCAGGTCGGCCAATGCGAACTCGTCGACCTCCGCCGGCACCATCGCGGCGCTGGCATTCATCGCCTCGGCCAAGGGGCGCGTGGCCAGGTTCCATGTGAATTCGCCGGTGGCTTCGATGTTGCGCAGGCTGTCCTTGCGGCCGATGCTGGCAAAGCCGACGATCGGCGGCACGTAGTTGAACGCGTTGAAGAAGCTGTAAGGCGCCAGATTGGCGATGCCCCCGGCACTGCGCGAGCCGATCCAGCCGATCGGTCGCGGACCGACGATGGCATTGAACGGATCGTGTGGCAGTCCGTGGCCCTGGCTCGGTTCGTAGAAGTGGAAACTGTCGCTGGCGGTGCTCATCGGGATCCGGATGCAGGTGTGGAAGAAGCGAGGCGGGAAACCCGCTGCACGCTGGCGCGCAGCCGATTGCGGGCAGCGCGCGCATGGGTCGCCGATGCATCGATGGTGCCGAAGACTGCATCACGACTGACGCAGATTGCAGCGGCCCTTGCGACGCACGCGGTACGCATTGCGATCAACGCTGCAGGAAGTTCTTCAGCAGGGCGTGACCATGCTGGGTCAGGATCGACTCGGGATGGAACTGCACGCCTTCGACCGGGAACTGGCGATGACGCAGGCCCATGATCTCTTCGATCGAGCCATCCGGATGCTCGGTCCAGGCAGTGACTTCCAGCGCGTCGGGCAAGGTGGCCTTGTCTACCACCAGCGAGTGATAGCGGGTGGCCTCGTAGCTGTCCGGCAGGCCGGCGAACACGCCCTTGCCCTGGTGGCGGATCGGCGAGGTCTTGCCATGCATGATGTTGTCGGCGCGGATCACATCGCCGCCGTAGACCTGACCGATGCTTTGATGCCCAAGACACACGCCCAGGATCGGCGTGGTCTGACCCAGCTGCTCGATCAGCTGCAGCGAGATGCCGGCCTCGTTCGGGGTGCACGGGCCGGGCGAGATCACGATGCGCTCGGGCCTGAGCGCGGCGATCTGATCCACGCTCATCGCGTCGTTGCGCACCACCGTGACCTCGGCGCCCAGCGCCTGCAGGTACTGCACGAGGTTGTAGGTGAAGCTGTCGTAGTTATCGAGCATCAGCAACATAGTTGGCCTATCTATCTGTTTTAAAAGGGCCATGTGCCCGATGAGACTGCTGATACCCGCTCCGATACCCGCTTGTTTGGTTGATGCACCAGGTGCCGGGGTCGACAGGGACCACGCATGGCATATCTTCGCACGGGCTTGCCCTCGGCTTCCCGAACGGATCATTCCGCTGGCGAGTCCGGTGCACGGTGGCCCCGGTGGCGACCCGGCGCTGGAACGACGTCACCGTCAACAAGGGCGGTGCCAGGCAAGGTTGGACGCGGCAGATTCCCTATCGGCTGATGATCCGCTCAGCCGAGCATTGGACACCCGCCTGCGGCCCGGTCGATATCCGTCCACCAGCCTGCCGCCGTTCGCCAGGGCGCACAAAAAGCATGGAAGCGATCTTGAGGGTTGCGCAGCTTAAAGATGAGCCTCGGCAGGCCCGAAGCGCGCAGCAGATGCCGATGCGCCCAGGCTCGGGCAGGCTGGCGAAATGCCTGGTGTGCAGCTGCTCCGCTGCGCACCAGATGCTGCGCAGCATGCTGAACATGGGCCACCGGCGCGGCCCCAGCAGATCGCTCACGCTTATCGCCGATGCGTGCGAATCCAATTGGTGCGCAGTGACCCCAGCCGTGTCGATGTATGCGGGGGCCATGGTGCGCATCCAGGCCCAGTGGCCGCCGATGGATGCGGATGACCTGCACAGCCCGGAGAGCACCGGGCCGGCGCTAGCGCGTCCGTCGCTACCTAGCGCCATGCGGTAATCCTGCCATGGCGCTGGGCACCTGCGGTCAGGCCAAAGGCTCGAACGTTGGCCCCTGGCTGCTCTCGCTCGCGGTCAGGATGGTGCGACAGAACGAATTGACGGTCAGGTGTTCCTTCAGTTGCACCGAACGCCCGTCCGGTAGCCGGATCTGGCCGGTCATCGTCGACAGCAGATAACAATAGATGCGCGTGCCGCTGGCAACCGGCCAGTGGCTATATGCGCGGCCGTGCGCGGCAATGTGCACGTCGACCACCGTGTCACCGTTGGTCATCTTCAGCCGCCATTTGACGGGCAGGTTGATACCGGTGCGCGGGTCCTCCCACTTTTCCAGAACCTCGAACTCGATGTCTCCCTCACCGCTGGCGGCGTTGATGTTGACCTGCTTGTTGTCACCGTACTTGACGAAGCCCAGCTGCATTCCGTCCCGGGGCTGGAAGAAGTTGATCTTGACGTCATCCTGGATTGTGTACAGCCACCACATCCAGTTGGGCGCAGGTAGGTTCTTGATCGGATCGTTCGACTGACCGGTGATGATGTGCTCACGCACGCCATAGCCGTCGCTGAGTTCAAGCTGGTACGCCGGGGTTTTGATGGTGCCCTCCACACCAACGAACACGTCGTAACCCGCGCGGTCGTTCTCGCTCGCCTTATCGAAGGGACCCCAGTTCCAGAGCGGTGCGCCCTTCTGCGCATAGCGTAGGTCGAACTGCGCATCGCCTGCGTGGCCCTCCAACCGCCATTGAGGCGGCTGGGCGACAAAGCGCAAGCCATCGAAATCCCAGGTCACCGCATCTTCGCTCCTGGTCACCTTGAACTTGTCTCCCTTGAGCCGTTCGCTTGGCGTCCAGCCCACGCGCACGAAATCGTTGTCGGACATCGACCCGCGCTGGGACTTGGGGACCACGATCAACTGGATTTCACGCTCGGCAGAGGCGCCTTCGCCCCATAGGCCCTTGCCGTTGCCGAACAGCGCATAGCCGGCGGCCCAGAGCAGTACGTCGTACTCGCCGGCCTCGGCGACCACTCCCAGTGCAGTCTCTTCCCAGATATCCGTTTGGCTGGACGGAAGCGCCAGCGCCTCGAAGTGGGTCGCCTCATCTGCGAGCGTGACCGGTGCCTCCGAGTGCTTGATCGCGTTGTATTTGGCGCTGTAGTCGTCGCTCATGAATAGCGTTCTCCATGTTCCAGTCGATGGTGGATTGCCCAGGCGCGTGGCGAAGGCCTGCAGCCGAGCCGCAATGCCTGCCTCAAAAAACTATACCACGCAGTTTCGTTTTTTCAGCTGGCGCGAAACCGGCACAATGGGAAGCCCCTTCGTTCAGTCCGTCCATGTCCAATTCCCATCTTCGCCCCGACAAGCTCATCCCACCGCGCGCCAGTCAAGGTGGCCGCCCCACACGCGACGTGGCGGCCAGGATGAACGGACACATTCTGGAGGTCGCACTGGCACAGTTAGTCGAGCATGGAGAGGAGCACGTGACCATGGACGGCATAGCGCTTGCCGCCCAGGCCTCCAAACGGACGCTGTACGCCCGCTTCGGGTCGCGCGACGCTCTCGTGGTGGCGGCGATCGAGCACGGTGCGGCACGCTTGCTGCAGCCGATTGCCTTGTCGGTTCCAGATGGACTGTTGAAGGACCGGCTGCTGTATGTGGCGCAGCGCATGCTTGATGCCTCACTCAGCGCCGAGGTCGTGGCCATGGAAGCGCTGGTGGCAAGAATTTCCGAGCGCAGACCAGGGCTCCATTCGCAACTTGCTGCCTGGCTTCATCGCACCCCGGCGTTGCTGATCCAGTCGCTGCTGGAGCAGGCGGCCTCCAAGGGCCAGCCCATCACCCCGCTTGCTGCGGAGATGGCGCCGTTCATCTACGACGCGCTGGTTGCTCACCCGAGACGCCTGGTCCTGATTGGGACGCTACCCAGCGCAAGGCCTGCTGCCATTCGCAAATACCTGGGAAAGGTGCTCGACATCATCCTGCATGGCGTCTTGGAAAGGCCTTCGCAACCAGATACCCGCGCCGTACGCGCAAGCGATGCGTGAGCAACCGGCAGCGCCGCAGGTCGTTTCTTCAACGGGGTTGACGATTCGGCGAAAACACAACTTTGCAGTCGGGAGCAAGCCGCCGCATCCCGACTCACTCGCTTGCGGGATGCCCCAACGCTTCCAGCGTATGACGAAGGTTGTCCAAGCCCGCTTCGTCCAGCTGGCAAGCGGCTCTGATCTGGCCGTTAACGGCGCGGACCTTGGCTCCGATGGCATGGCTCGCATCAGTCAAGTCGACAAACACGCGGCGCTCGTCGGTCACATCGCGCGTGCGGGTCACCATGTCCGCAGCCTGCAGCCGCTTGAGCAGCGGGGGTCATCGTTCCGGTATCCATTCCAAGACGCGTACACAACTCGCCCACGGTGCGCGGCGAGCTGTGCAGCAGCTCGAGAATCACCAGGTACTGAGGGAAAGTCAGCCCCAGCGGATCCAGGAACTGCTTGTGCAGCCGCATGACCAGGTTGGCTGCTCCATACAGGGCAAACGATAATTGGGCACCTACCCCGTCGCTGTCACGCACTGGCGCATTCCTGATTTGGTGAACGTGGCCTCAAGATGCCACGCTCAGACTGCCCTGACAAAGCAACGCCCACGGAAATCCCACGCTTCAGTCGAGATCGAACCGGGGATGTGGAGAACCGTAATACTCGCGTAGCGATTTCGGGTCGAAGCCAGGAAGATCCGACACGCCGTAACGCTTGCCCAATTCGGCTCCGATCAGCGTCTTGCCTGCCAGCTTGATCATCTCCGGATCGCCCCAGACGGCCGCAATGACACGCCCCTCATAGCGCGGACTTTCCATGCACATGCCCTCGAAGACCTCGATCTTGTCCGCCTTCTTTGAATGACATGTCCGCTTCTGTAGCGCCCTGCAACTTCGGATAGCTTGATCGCTCGACATAAGCAATGACCGCCTTCTTATGGAGATCAAAACTAGCTGATGAACTTCCTGCTAAGAACCGCACGATGAGAGGGCACACGGCAAAATCAAGAAGAGGGCTACCGACAGCTTCACGGACGAAGACCCTGATAATGGGCTGCTTGCTCACCCTTCGCAGAAGGTTGGATGGTTGATTGCCCAACTGCGACGTCGAAACGCTGCCTAAAGGCCGTCGGCCCCGCCTGAGGGATCATGGCTGCGCGGAGCTGTGCTCGCCGTAGCCGCCTGCAAGCGACGGCAGACTCATTCGCTAACCCGCACTGGTTTCAGGCCACAAACCGTTCCACCCATCACAGACCGACCGGCCGTGCGGTGGACAGCGCGCGCTATCGCAGTCGGCCGCAATCGCATCCGCCTTGCTCGGGCGATCTACCTGCATCCCAATAGAAAGCGCCAATGCCGGAACAAGTGTCACCAATGCCAGGTAGGGCGTTTCAGCCGCATGAGCTGGCGAAAAAAGAGAGGTCATCTCGTGACTCCAGAACACCAAAACATGCCACGCGGCTGAGAGGGCTAGTAACGCGCTGCGCCGATAAACGCCAGACTTGGACGTAAAAGACTTCCACAAAGCAAGCCGATCCTGCAAAGGAGAATGCTCACAATGTCTCTAAGGATCGCCTGGCAACAATGTACGCGCCAGGGTCAGCGCTTCATCCTTGGTGGCGACCATGAGCATGGGATAGCCCCAGAACTTCTCATACATCGACGCGAACGCCCTGGAAGCTAGTCGCTTGGCGCTACTTTTCTCAACATAGATAGCCGCCTTGACATAGGTGCGGAGCTCATTCTTGTGACGCTTCATCCATAGCGACATCTGCTTCTTTTCTTCTGGTGAATGTGGATGTTCACCGCCATCAAGCCCATCCTCATTGATCAGAAGAAAGACTTCCTTGCGTGCGAGCAGCGCCTCAAATGCGACGAAAGGAGAGATCGCAGAACCTGCGGCTGACATACTTTTTCTCATCCAGGTTATTGGAAACTGCGAAGCATCGATTTGCATGCAAATATTCCTTCGAAAATAGATGGATCATCATTGGCGGCGTCGGCTCGGCTCGCCAAAAGAAAGCGACATCTCTTGCATCGGACAGCAAAGCTTTAACAAGCCAAAAATGATGGAATACACAATAGCTGGGGAGATACCTAGACGTCATTGCGCAATCTAGCCATACTATTTCTCGATTAGGCCAATGCCCCTCCTTGATCCGTGGGTTGACACGCATGATGTCGAACATCGCCCTCGCCGGCCTGGCTGTGACCGGGGATGTTGATGATGTCCCCCGCCCTGTCGTCTCACTGAGTACCACATCGGTCACCGAGGACTGGGAACATGCCACGCACCGTCACCGCAAGGCACAACTGATTTACTCGGTCCGCGGAGTTCTGAACTGCGAAATCGAAGATGGCGTCTGGATCGTGCCGCCACAATGCGCTGTATGGATCCCGGGAGACTTGCCACATGCGGCACGTGGCTCGGGGGAAACGGAATGCTATTGCCTGTTTGTGGAACCGAATGCCGCACCGGATCTTCCCAGACGTTGTTGTACGATCTCGGTGTCGCCCTTGCTGCGGGAGCTGCTTCTGAAAGCGGCTGGCTTCCCCGCGTTGTATGCGTTTGGGAGCCGGGAAGACAGGCTCATTGCCACGTTGCTGGATGAATTAGCGGCGGCTCCTGTGGAGGATCTGCACCTGCCAATGCCACGCGATCCGCGATTACGTCGCCTCGCGGACATGCTGTTGGCCAACCCCACAGACAAGACCGCAAAAAGCGATTGGGCTACCCGAATTGGCATGAGTGAGCGAAGTGTCAGCCGTCTCCTGCTGCAGGAAGTAGGAATGAGCTTTGGACGCTGGCGTCGGCAGCTGCATGTGATCCTTGCGCTTCAGCGCCTGACCCAGGGTGAAAGCGTGCAGACCGTGGCGTTGGAGCTGGGGTACGAAAACGCCAGCGGGTTCGTCACCATGTTCCGCAAGGCGGTTGGTAAGCCTCCCGCTCGATATCTCTCTGATAGAACGAGCCGCGATGAGCCTGCCGCTGTGCCCGGTATCATGCTCCCCGGGCAAATTTTGTCCTGAGTGGGTCGGCAACATTCCAACGCGCAAGTTGGTCCGAATCGAACAATGCAGGGATAGGGATTGGTCGGCATGCTGCAGTTCGGTCGGCGACCCAAATCCGCAGCTTGTTATGCAATCCGGACGTGATGCCCACGTTCCAGGCAGGCATTGACTGCCAGCAGGTCAGCTGCCCGGCAGGTACCTGGGTGTGGCGACGGCGCAAGCGCACAAGGCCCGGACGATGCCGGGCCTTGTGCGACGTATCAACGAACACTGGACGGTCGGCTGCCTTGTACTGGCTGCGATGTTCTGGCGGCCGCCACTGCTGCAGCACCTGAAACATCTTCCAGGCGGTGTCCAGACCACCAACGCTAGAATTGTTGCCACCTACCGTCACTGGTCGACGTGCTCTTCACCAGCCGAGGCTTTGCTGCACCGACCTTCCCGCTCTTATTTGCAAGGTGCTGGGCCACCGGAGCGGGCGTACGTTGCCGGGCAGCAATGACGGCGCTCCCTTCAATCTTGAACACGGCAACCGCATCGGTGAGCTGCACCGCCTGATCTTCGAGCGAGCGTGCAGCCGCCGTGGCTTCTTCCACCAGCGCTGCGTTTTGCTGAGTCGCCTCATCCATCTGGGTGACGGTCTGGTTGACCTGTTCGATGCCGGCCGATTGTTCCTGCGAGGCGGCGGAAATCTCGCCCATGATGTCGGTCACGCGCTGTACGCTCGCAACCACTTCACTCATGGTCTTGCCGGCGTTGTGCACCAGAATGGAGCCTTCGCCGACGCGCTGCACCGAGTCGTCGATGAGATGCTTGATCTCCCTGGCCGCGCCGGAGGAGCGCTGTGCGAGGGTACGCACCTCGGAGGCGACAACCGCAAAGCCACGGCCTTGTTCGCCCGCGCGTGCCGCCTCCACTGCAGCATTCAATGCCAGGATGTTGGTCTGGAATGCTATTCCGTCGATGACAGAGATGATGTCGGCAATCTTTCTGGAAGAAGCCTCGATACCGCTCATCGTCTCGACCACCTGGTTCACGACCTGCCCCCCCTGGGCAGCGACGCTGGCGGCGCCGATAGCGAGCTGGTTCGCCTGGCGCGCGCCCTCGGCATTCTGCCTGACGGTGGACGTCAGCTCCTCCATCGATGCAGCTGTCTCTTCAAGGTTGGCGGCCTGCTGCTCGGTTCGTTGCGACAGATCCTGATTGCCCGCAGCGATTTCGCTGGCGGCGCCCTTGATGGAAACCGCCGAGGTCTGGATGCTGCTCACAATCATCGCCAACTGGCTGGCAGTGGCATTGGCATCGTCGCGCATTTGAGCAAAGACGCCGCGGAAGTCGCCGGTCATCCGCGCGGTAAGATCGCCGGCGGCAATCGACTGCAGCAGGCGGGAGAGTTCCGCAAGGTTGACATCGGTGGTCTGCATCAGATTGTTCAGCCCCTCCACCATGCCGCGGAAATCGTGATCGAACGCAGCGGCATCGCCTCGCGTCGAGAAGTCTCCGGACTCGGCAGCCTGCGCCAACGCGAGAATCTGGCGGTTGATCGCCTGGAGATTGCGCTTGGTCGCTGCCATCGCGTCGCTCAGCGCCGCCTTCTCACCCGGCAGTTGCGGCATATCCGCCTGCATGTCTCCTACGGCGTAACGCGACATGACCGCGACGAGTTGCCGCTGGACCTGTACATGCGCATCCACCAGGTCGTTGGTGCCAGCCACCATCCGGCCGTACTCGCCTGGAAAGCGCTCTGCATTCATGCGGTAGCTCATCTCTCCGGCATCATGCCGCATCGCCATGTCGTCCTGGGCCTCGATGACCGCGCGTAGCTGCGCCTGCATCGTGCCCATCGACAGCAACAGCTGGCCCATCTCATCCTGACGACGGGGTGCGATCCGGCTATTGAGTTCGCCGGACGATACTGCGGCAGATACACGCACCGCCTCAGCCAGGGGCGCCAACACCTGGCGGCGCAACAAGACATAGAGTGCGGCGCTGAGCAAGGCAGCCGAGAGCAGGCCCACGACGATGATCACCCAAAGCAAGGAGCGGGCCTGCGCCATGACGTGGTGCTTGGGAACCATGATGCCGAGCGCAAAGACCTCTGGCGCATCTCCCAGACGCAACGGCACGAACACCCGCAGCCAATCAGCTCCAGCCAGCTGTGTCTCGTCACTACTCACTTTCCCCGAGCGCACCTGAGCGAGCATGGCTTGCGTATGAGCATCGGTCATCTTCTTGCCGACCTGCTTTGTGTCGGCGCTCGCCATCACCGCGCCAGTCGGCGACAGCAGGATCGCCTGCCCGACGTCCAGCGGGCGAAGCCTCGCAACCCGTTTCTGCAACGCATCCAGGGAGATGGTGATGTTGACCGTGCCGAGGAAATGGCCATCCTCCATGATCGGCGTGCTCAAGGTGGTCATGAGTGTGTCCACGCCGGCCACCGGATAGTAATACGGCTCAAGTACCACCGGCGCATGGCTCTTGCGGGCGGCCAGGTACCAGTCCCCTTCTCCCGGCTTGTCATAGCTATGCAAGGCCTCCCGCACCAACGCGTCCTTCTGGTACGACCAATACACCATGAAGCGTCCGGTCGCGTCATGAAATGGCGCGTTGATATTGGCAGAGTCGCGGCCATCGAACGCCTCGGGCTCCCAGAGCGTGCTGATGCCCAGCCAGTTCTTTTGCAGTCGCAATTGCTCGCGCAACACCGACGCGGCCGACGCGCGGCTCACGCCATCGGCCTTGCGCTCGATGCGGAACGTATTGGCCAGGGTCGCGCCCGTGTTGAAGGCGGACCCAACGTCCGATGAGATTTCGCTGGCCTCATGACGCGCCACTTCGCGCAGCATCTCCCGGGATGACCCGAGTAACGCCTCGCTACTGCGCCAATAGCTGATAGCGGCCGTCAAGCCGAAGCACAGCAACGCCAAGATCCCCGTTCCAATCATCAAGCGACTGGCCACACTGTTGCGACGAATCAACCGCCTGCTCATCGATGCTCCCGAAATGAAGTTGGCGCGCCGCGCTCGGGCACCTCTGCTCCGCTGGATATCGACATGCAACACCCGAACTTGAGCGCCACGCGGTCCTCAGGCCGCAGCGCTTACGGCCGATATAGGACTGCCCAACAATGTCCGCCACACACACCCGATGAAACGACTATCCAAGCTATTGCTATTGCTTGCGCCTATCGCAGCATCCAGCAATGCGGCCGCCCAGGATGCAGCGGCTAACGAAACCTATGCCAAGCTCGGGGGCGCTGTGCGCTTCAACTACGGGTGGCTGGACTACGCGCCGTCCCAACCGCTGGACCTAGAATTGCTCAGGGTGGATCTGAACGCAGGCACCGGACCGGTCTTCGTGTCGATCCAGCATCGCTGGTACGACGGGTTCGATGCCGTGCACCACGCATTTGTCGGCTGGAACGTGAGCGACCGTATCACCGTCAAGGCGGGAATCCAGCAAGTGCCATTCGGCTTGCTACCGACCGCCTCGAACAGCTTCTGGTTCGGATCGGGTTATTACCTCGGCATTGAGGATGACTATGATCCGGGTGTTGTTGTGACACGGACAGACGAAAGCAATACGCTGCACATCGGATGGTTCCTGGGCGATGAATATGGAGACGGCGCCCGTTACGATCGCTACTCGTTCGACGTCGCTGATACAGATGCGCATCCATATCGCGAACGCCATCGCATCAATCTGCGCTATGAACATCGCTATGCGATGACCCATGGAACCGCAGCCCTCGGTGTATCGGCGTTCTACGGCCACATCCTGAACAACACGGACCGCAATCGTCACGGATATGGAAGTGCAGCAGTCCATGCGCAATGGACCGCCGGCCGCTGGACTACCCAGCTGCAGTGGGCGCGTTACCGTTATGACGTGCCTGGAGACCGGATCGCGATGTCGGCCTTCCTGTTCCCGTTCGAGATCGCCGCCGAAGCCGACGTGCCCACCGCGAACATTGCCTATTCCTTCGGCAAGACAGGGTGGCTCGAAGACGTCACTTGCTACAACAATCTCAGCAAGACGATGCCCTACGGTGGTGGACCTGGCGTGCGCTCGTCCGTGCAGAACGTCACCGGCTGCAGTGTAAAGAAGGGGGCGATGCTGACCTATCTGGACTGGATTGCGGGCAAGAACATGTGGTTTGCAGGTGGAAACGGCATAGGGATCGATGATGGCGAGCGGTCGCGCTGGCACTCGCGCTTCAACCTCAATATCGGCTTCTATTTCTGACGGCGCATTCGCGGCCCCTCGACCTGCCTGCGTACGCCTCCCGTGGCGCCTTTTCCCGTTGCATGGCAAAGCAACAGGCCGAGGCGTTGACGATGCATAGACGACATGGAAGGGCGTGACACCAGGCCGTTGTCGTAGCTACAGCGCGCCAGAGCGCCGCCCACATCTGATCCGCTGGACTCACTCGCCCCTACGTTGGGGCATGCGCAGGCTCCAGCAGTGCGTTGATAAGCTGCTTCACGAATTTGGCAATCGCCTGCCTATCGGCCTGCTGACCGGTTGCCGCACGCACCATGAAGCCATTGAAGGCTGCCGTGATCATCATCATCGCAGTCGTCAGCTGCGTGCGATCCATTCCCGGCGGAAGGCCGCATCGTTCCGCCGCATCGATGAATTGCTTCAGGACGATGGCGTCGGACTGGGCGAGGATGCGATGGATAGCCGTGTTGCGCGCTCCTTCGGCTGCAAGTTCGAGACGCAGCTGCACGTGCTCCGGCTCAAGCACCTTGGCCAGGGATGCATCGACCAGGCGCGTGAGTCGCTCTGCGACCGACCCGCCCAGGGGGTCGAGCTCCACCTCGCGGGCCAGTTGTGCCATGTCGTGCTCCTCTCGCCTGGCGATGGCTTCGACGATGGAGTCCTTGTTGGCGAAGTAGTGGTAGATGTGCCCGGGGCTCATGCCGGCTTCGCTGCAGATCCGCGCAATGCTGGTGCCATGAAAGCCATGCCGACGAAAGCAGATGGCGGCGGCATCAAGCACCTGCTGGCGACGCATCTCTCCCTTTTGAGCATCCAGGGGGTCGGAGACAACTGACATCATCGAGGGGGACTCTCAAAGCTTGGCGAGACTATGTCGCTGGCTCGATTGTAGTACGATGCAAAGAATAGAATGATCGTTCTAAATGCACAGGCGCAGTCTGCCACGGCGCACGTACAAAGGGCCTGCTTGTCTACCTTGAAGAACATCGCGGTGCTGTTCGATGCCAGCGTGCAGGGGCTGCACGTGCTGGAGACCGCTGCGCGGATGGCAGGTCGGCAGGCAAGCCACCTGATCGGGATAACCGCGATGGATCGGGCTCCACGCCCCGTGCACGATCGCCACGCGATCAACGGTGCGGTGGCCGAGGTGCTGGCTCACAGCCAAGCGACCATTGCCTCACGTCTGCTTGCCTTGGGCCAGCGCCTGAGCAGCGCCGTGCAGCGGCATGCCAACAGTGGCGAGCTTCGCATCATCTCCTTCGCCGAGTCGAGCAGCGAATCCTCCCTGCATGCCCTGGGCTGCGATCTTCTGATCTTGTCCAGCCCTGCGCTTTCGGGCAGCCCGCGGAGCTGGGCGACACAGTCGATCCTTTTTGAGTCAGGGCTGTCGCTGCTGGTGGTCCCATGGACATGGGCGGATAAGCCCGTCGCGACAAGGATCCTTGTCGTATGGAACGGCAGTCGGCAATCAGGACGTGCGATTACCAATGCACTGCCTCTGCTTGCGGCCGCAGACGTGGTCAAGATTGTCGTGGTCGACCCGGAGAAGGCGTCCGAACGCCACGGTCATCCGCCCGGCGTGGATATGGTCGCGTTTCTGGCGGAGCATCGGGTTGCCGTCGACGTCGCCGCCATCTCCTCCGGTGGCAGGTCCGTTGCTGAAACCATTCAGGCCTATGCAGCCTCGATCGACGCCGACATGCTGGTGATCGGCGCCCACGCCCACATCGCCGAGGGACCGGCCGAGGAAGTGACGAAGACCCTGCTCTCGGCTGTTGCCCTGCCGATGTTCGTGTCGCACTAGGACCAGCACGTGACCCGGATTCGCTATCTCATGCGTACCCGTCCTGCTCCATGACACCGCGCGCGCGACGGCATCAATTTCCTGCGCTGGGCCAAGCCACTGGCCACGGCCGAACGTTGCTTCCCAGACAGCCGGCCCATCCAGTACCACCGGTAAGCGACATCTGCCCGACGGCCTGGACAAACGGTCGCACGCAGCACCGCAGCGGTTCGGTGGGTGGCTCAACGGTTCCATGCCGAAGGCGCGCAGAGGATGTGCGCGAGCATGACCGCCCGGCACGCCAGTGCTGCAGCCGCATCAGCAACGCACCTCTCCGGATCCGCATTAGTGGTGTCGAGGGTTTCACACCCGGCCGCCTGGCTCGAGACGTCTGGGCCTGCCTGTGCCGGTCCGCAGCCGCCGCCCCGCACGTGTGGTGAATTCCACCAACCAAAGGACAATGCATTGACTCAGAGCAACCCACTGGAGCAGGCCCCCGGGCCGGACAATCCGGCGATGAAAGCACCAGCGCCTGGCGCCCCGGGCAGGTCAACATCTGTCCAGGGCAGACCGCATCTGGTCGTTGTCGGCGGCGGCGTGGCCGGGCTGGAGGTGGCCACGCGGCTGGCCAGGAAGTGGCAACGAAAGAACAATGCTCCCCGCATTACGCTGGTGGATCACGACAGTGCACATGTCTGGAAACCCATGCTGCACACGATTGCCGCGGGCACCCGCGATATCTCGCAGCAACAAACCCCCTACGTGGCACAGGCGCATAACGCGGGGTTTGTCTACCAGCCAGGTGCGTTGCGCGGATTGGACCGTGCGGCTCGCACGATTTCCATTGCGCCGCTGTTGGCCTCCGACGGCCGGGAGCTGATTCCGGCGCGCACGCTTGCCTACGATCGACTGGTGCTGGCGGTGGGAAGCCGTGCCAATGACTTCGGAACGCCCGGCGTCGCCGAGCATTGCTTCATGATCGACTCGCGTCCTCAGGCCGTGCACTTCAATGCCGAGGTCCGCGTCCGCCTCTTTCAGGCACTCGCATCCAGGCACGATGTCACCATCGCGATCGTGGGAGGTGGCGCGACCGGCGTGGAACTCGCTGCCGAACTGGTTCAACTCGTGCAGACCTCGGTGGCATATGGCGCAGACGAGCTCGAAAGTCGCGTCAGCGTATTGCTGATCCAAAGCGGCGAACGGCTATTGCCTGCGCTGCCGGCAGATGTGGCAGCTGCCGTGCAACAACGCCTGGAGTCGCTGGGAGTGACCGTCAAGCTGCATGCCACCGTGACCTCGGTCGATGCAGCGGGCTTGATGCTGGACGATGGAAGCCACATCCCTGCCTCCCCGGTGGTCTGGGCTGCCGGCGTGATGGCGCCGGCGTTCCTGAAGCAACTGGACGGCCTCGAGACGACGCGGTCCAATCAGTTGGTCGTGAACGCTGGCCTGCAGACGACGCGTGACCCGGCCATCTTTGCGCTGGGCGATTGTTCCAGCCTGCTCATGGAAGGTGCCGAGCGCCCCTTGCCACCGACTGCTCAGGTGGCTCACCAGCAGGCCGACCACTTCGTCCGCCACATCGACGCCATCATGACGCAGGGCGCTGCCCTGCCGGCCTTTCGTTATCGGGACATGGGGTCGCTGGTGTCGTTGGGCGACTACGATGCCTACGGTTCGTTGGGAAAGGCCGGGCTCTTCAAGGGAGTCACGATTCGTGGCCGCATCGCCCAGCTTGGCCACGTACTGCTCTACCGGGAGCATCAATCGCGGCTGCACGGGTTCTGGAAAGGAAGCCTGATGTGGTTCGTGGACGTGCTCAACTCCCGTCTGCACCCGAGAATTCGGCTCGACTGATCCGCGCTGGCCCGGGCGGCATTCCGGCATTGATCGGTCTGCCGCCTGGACTCCATCCACGATGTGCGCAACGTCGGTTGCGCTGTGCCGACAGAGAAGTCACCCCGGCAATCCACATGAGGTAGCCATCTCTTGCCATACCTGGGGCGATGGCGACTTCAACCTTGCGCGTTGGCCAACCTTTCCGCGCCGCCGTCGTTCATGACCAGCACCGCGCGACCGCGTACCCTGCCCGCCTCCAGTTCGTCGAGCGCATCGAGCGCCCGCGCGAAATCGTAGCGTTGGATCACCGGGCTGATGCGCCCGGATCGGGCCAGGTCGACGATCTGGTGCAGGTCGTCATAGGTGCCGCTGTAGGGCCTGACCAGCGACGCGCCCCAAGGAAGGATCGTCGAGGTCTGCGCGGTTTCGAACGGCAGGACCCCGCAGCCGAGCCCCGGCACACGTATGGCGCCATACCGGGCGATGACACCACTTGCCAGGCGCAAGGTTGCGTCGTTGCCCACGAAATCCAGTACGACGTCGGCACCGTAGCCGGAAGTGAAGGCGAGGATCTGCTCGGCGACGTCTTCTGCGTCTGACTTCAACGCAAGGTCGACATGGTCGCGTACGGCGTCCAGTGCGCCGGCATTTACATCGAGCGCAACGATCCGCGTGGCCGTCAGGGCACGCAGCATCTGGATGGCCAGGTGGCCAAGGCCGCCCAGACCGATGACCACCGCCGTCGAGCCTGGACGCAGCTGCTCTTCGACGGCCCGGATGGAGTGATAGGGAACAAGCGCCGCATCTGGAAGGATCGCCGCGACTGCCGGGTCTATGCCGTCTGCGCGCACCAGCGCCGATGCGGGCACGGCGACGTAGTCCGCCATGCCGCCCGCAACCGTGACACCGGGCGTGGGCGGCGATTGCAGCCTTCCACCCGTCTGGCGACACGCGTTCTGCCGTCCCGCGACGCATTCGCGACAGGCGCCGCATGACCAGCAGGGATAGACGATGACGTCCTCCCCGACGTGCCAACCGTGTACTCCCGCACCCAACCGCTCGATACGGCCGGCGATCTCGTGGCCCAGCACAAGGCCTGGCGGATAGGCGTCGCTCTGCTCATGCCGGATGCTGACGTCGGTATGACAAACCCCGGCCGCAGTGACGCGCAGCAGTACCTCGTGCGAGCGGGGTTCGGGGACGGGAAGCTCGGCGATGACGAGTTTGGTCGGCTGGACAAGCTGGACGGCTTTCATGGGGGTCTTCTCTTGCAGAGGCAGGGTTATTGCGCTGTATATCCGCCGTCCACGGCCAGCACGGCGCCGGTAACGAACGAAGCGAGATCGGACAACAGGAAGGCCGCCGCATTGGCGATCTCTTCGGGCGTTCCCAGGCGACCGATCGGATGGAGCGAGACGATCCTGTCGAAGTCCTCCTGGCTCACGACGCTGCGCACGAGCGGCGTGTCGATATAGCCTGGCGCGATCGCATTCACGCGAACGCCGCGATCCGAATAATCCATCGCTGCGGATCTCGTCGCGCCGACGATGGCGTGCTTGGAGGCGATGTAGGCCGCGTTGTTGCGTTGACCGACGAGCCCCAGGGCAGAGGCCATGTTGACGATGGCACCGCCGCCGGACGCGATCATCGCCGGAATCTGGTACTTCATGCAGCCGAACATGGCGTCGAGATTGACGGCCTGTACCCGGCGCCACACCTCTGGGTCGTACTCAACCACGCCCTTTGAATCGCCGCCGATCCCGGCATTGTTCACGGCCAGGTCGAGCCGGCCGAACGTGGTAACGGTCCAGGTGACCATCTGCTCGATGGCGTTGAAGTCACCAAGATCGATCTGGTAGGCACGGGCATCTGCACCGATCTCGGCGGCGATGGCTTCGGCCGCGTCATGGTTGAAGTCCGCCACCACAACCGCTGCGCCCAGGGACGCAAGCCTGCGGACGGTCGCCGCGCCTATCCCCGAGGCGCCGCCGGTGATGAGTGCGACCTTGCCTGCGAAATCCAGGTCCATGTTGCTGCTTCCGCGCTTGTCCATCCTGCTCTCCATGACGGTCGCGCCACAGACGCGACGCATTGGGTGACGGGTAGGAGGAGGAGGATAGGATTTAATTGACGCGTCAACAATAGCGGCAGCAGGGTTGGCTCACCGTTTCGGCCTCTCGTTACAGATGAGGTTAAGGTGGCGCGGAAAACAGGCCACACCCGGACGCTGCCTCGACCAACTTGCCGCCGCCGGGCCGAGGGCCGAACCGGGCTGCATCCAGGCCGCACGCCGTGGCTCGGGACGCCCTTCATGGGCATGCATCCATCGTCCCAGCGCACCCACCCTGCGATCCAGCGCCGGAGTTGCATCGGCCTGTGCTGAGCGCTGCCCGCGTCGCAAGCAACTTGGCACAGACGTTTTCGGTGCTGCCGATCCGGTACCGATAGCGCCACGGCCTGCTCCCGGTGGGGCGTACCTCGAGGTACCGCCCCTCCACGATCTGCCCGATGCCCGCAGCCGCCAGGAGGCCTTGTCGGTGGATCCCGGACCGGTTGTTCCGGCCTTCTCGTTGGCATCCAGCAATAGCCGGGGGCCGGTAGCGATCACCCGGGCATCGCCTGCTGCGGCGTTGGCTGCATCAAGGATGTGTGATGGCTGCCGCTAAGGAAGGGCAGGGCAAGCAATCTCTACCGCTCTGAACAACCCCGCTGCCGAGGCGTCGCGTCAGGCCGCCTTGCCGTGCCTTGCTCCCCAATTGGCTCTTCCGCCCCCTCAGCTGCATCACCAGGCCCGTCATGCTAACCACGATCAAGAGCAAATTTTTATTGGCATTGTTGGGAACGCTGATCCCGAGCATCCTGCTCTGCCTGTTCCTACTGAACAGCCTGCACACCTCCAAGAACAATGTCGGCACGCTCTACAACCGGGACTTCATTGGCTCTGCGCTTGCCAGCAGCATCGACGGCCAGCTGACGCGCGTCGACATCAACATCTTGCGCATGATTGCCATCGGCACGCCGGAGCTGATCACGCAGTGGAAACAGGAAAACGAGAAGCGATTCACCCAGGCGGCCGCCAGCATCGTGGAACTGGAGCAGATGCTGCACAACGAAAAGCAGCACGCGGCCCAGTTGCAGAAGATCAAGACAAGCTACGCGGCCATGCAGGCCGGCATGCAGCGCCAGATCGAGTTGATCGAGGCAGGAGATATCGCGGGCGGCGCGGAAGTCAACCGCACCCAGGTCAAGGACAACGCGAACGCCACGTTCGCCGGGCTGGCCACCTTGCGCGATGAGCTGGCCAGCTCCGCCAAGCTGCGTTACCAGCAGCAGCAAGCCACCAACACGCGCGCGATGACCCTGTCGGCGATCGCCCTGGGCCTGATTGCACTGGCCGGCGTCAGCCTCGCACTGATCCTGGGCAACGCGATCTCCGCCTCGATTCGGCGGGCGGTGGCCGCCGTTGAGCAGCTGTCGCGCGGCGTGCTGGATGTCGATATCAAGGTCAGCGGCAAGGACGAAACCGTACAACTTGCCAGCGCGGTCTACCGCATCCGCGATCGTCTGCAAGGGGTCATCGCGGCGCAGCTGGAAATGGCCCGTCGACACGACGCTGGCGAAATGAGCTACCGCATGGACGAGGGCGCATTTCCCGGAGAGTATGGCCACATGGTGCGCGATGCCAACGCGCTGGTGAGTTCGCACATCGCGGTGACGATGCGCCTGACCCAGATCGTCGGGCGCTACGCCATTGGCGATCTCTCCGACGAGATGGACCGCCTGCCGGGCGAAAAGGCCGTGCTTACCCGGACCATGGACGAGGTCAGGGCCAATCTGACCGCGATGAATGACCAGATCAAGCAGCTCGCGCAGGCCGCCGCCAGTGGCGATTTCACCGCGCGCGGCGACGCCGACCGTTTCCAGTACGATTTCCACGTGATGGTCGACAGCCTGAACCAGCTGATGGCCACCGCCGATGGCAACCTGCAGTCGCTGTCGTCGCTGCTGCAATCCATCGCCGCCGGCAACCTGACCGCGCGCATGCGCGGCGACTTCAATGGCGTGTTCGCGCAGATGCGCGACGACGCCAACACCACCGCCGCGCAGCTTGCAGACATCGTCGGACGCATCCAGCACTCGGCGATCTCCATCAACTCGGCCGCCAGCGAGATCGCCGCCGGCAACCAGGACCTGTCGCAGCGCACCGAACAGCAGGCCGCCAACCTGGAAGAAACCGCCGCCTCGATGGAAGAGCTGACGTCCACGGTCAGGCAGAATGCCGAGCACGCGCGTCAGGCCAACCAACTGGCGATCGGCGCGGCAAGCGTGGCATCGCAGGGCGGGGAGATCGTCAGCAAGGTCGTCGGCACCATGGCCGGCATCGAAGCCTCGTCGAGGAAGATCGCCGACATCATTTCGGTCATCGACGGCATCTCGTTCCAAACCAATATCCTGGCGCTCAATGCCGCCGTGGAAGCGGCGCGTGCCGGCGAACAGGGCCGTGGCTTCGCCGTGGTCGCCTCTGAAGTGCGCACCCTGGCCCAGCGCTCCACCGCGGCGGCCAAGGAGATCAAGGGATTGATCGACGACTCGGTGCAGCGCGTTGCCGAAGGCTCGACGCTGGTGCATACCGCGGGCTCCACGATGGCGGAGATCGTGGCCAGCGTGCAGCGCGTGACCGACATCATGGGCGAGATCTCCGCCGCCTCGCAGGAACAGTCCGCAGGCATCGAGCAGGTCAACCTCACCGTGACCCAGATGGACGAAACCACCCAGCAGAACGCGGCACTGGTGGAAGAAGCCACCGCCGCGGCACGTTCGATGGAAGAACAGGCCGGGCAACTCACGCAGGCGGTCGCGGTGTTCAAGATAGAAGAGGCCAAGGTCCGCACCGCGCACGCCCCGGCGCGGGCAACAGTAGCCCATAACGTCGCCCAGGGGAAAAACCCGGCACCTGGCAAGACGTCGACACGCCGGGCGGTTGCGCCACAAAAGCCGACCGCTCCCACCGCCATGGATGCCGCCAACTGGCGGGAATTTTAGTCCTCAGGCAACCGGAGGGCCCGGTGATCCGGGCTCTCTTGCGTGTGAGGTTGCTGGCTGAAGCAACAAGCGCTGCCGCCGAGCCGGCGATGCCATGGGCATCGCTGATGCGTTGACCGTCCATGACTGGACGGTGACACCCCGATCGCGGCTATCCGGAGACGGTCAACACACCTGCAGCACCAGGCCTATCGATGAATCCGCGGCCCTCCACGCAGGCGATGCCGAGCGCTGCGATGCACCGGCACCTGCCGGCGAAGGAGCGCGCAATGCTGGGCGATCGTACCCGTTTTCATTTCCGTTGATCGGACCTTCGCGCACGACGGGCGCCATGCCCCGTGCGTCGTCGAGACCTTGACTCGCATCACTGCGCTGGCGCCAACGCCACTTCGCATCCAGTGACGCTGCCGGATTGCCGGCGGCGCTAAATAGGGCGTGACGTCATCGAGCGCAGGCGCAATGCCGCGCGCTCAGTCATTCGATCCTCCCCGCTCTCACTGGTGATTTCTCATGCTGCTGTCATTCCAGCGCCCTTGGCCCCTATCGATCGCGCTGTTGGCGGTGCTGGCAAGCCTGACCGCCTGCGGCAAGCCGGACACACCAGCACCGCCGGCGCAGACCCGGACCGCTGCCCCACCTGCCGCCAGCGCCGGCATCGCCTGGCGCGAAGGGGACGTCGAGGGTGCCTTTGCCGAGGCCAAGGAGAGCGGCAAACCACTGATGCTTTATTGGGGCGCCATCTGGTGCCCACCGTGCAACCGGCTGCAGGCCACCTTGTTCAAGGATCCTGCCTTCATCGCATTGACGCGTAAATTCGTGGTGGTGCATCTGAACGCGGACCTTGCAGATGCCCAGAAGTGGGGCGATCACTACAACGTCAAGGCATATCCCACCATCATCGTGCTGCGCCCGGATCGCAGCCAGATCACGCGCCTGGCCGGTTATAGCGACAATGCCCGCCTGACTGACGCGCTGCGGGTGGCTGCCACACGGACCACGACCTCGGAGCAATTGCTCGAGCGGGCATTGCAGACGCCGAAGGAACTGAGCGCCGACGACTGGACCCTGCTGGCCGGCTACGAGTGGTGGGGCATGGCGCGCGAGCCGACAAGAACGCACAGTGCAAGCGAGGTGCTTGAGCATTTGGCCGCCTCCGCGCCGCAGCCCGCATTGCAGCGCAGGTTCGCGCTGCTGGCGCTGTCCATTGCACCAACGCCGCCGGTGACCAGCCCGGCACATCTGGCGTTGTTGAAGACGGTGCTGGCCGACCCGGCGGAAGTGCGCGCCAATCGCAGTGAGCTGAGCCGCTTTGCGCCGCGCCTGGTGGTGGCGTCCACCAATGATCCTGGCGAGCGCGCTGCCCTCTCCCTGGCGCTGAATCAGGCGCTGGACACGGTCTACGCCGACGCCACGCTTCCGATCGCGGACAGGATGATCACGGCCTCCACACAGGTCGATCTCGCTCGCCTGGCACAAGGTCAAACATCCGACAGCGCGCCACAGAAGCCGCAACCACCGCTGCCGGCAGCGGTGCTCGACACCGTTCGCCAGCGCGTGCAATGGGCTGTGCAGGCGGCAAAGACCGACGAAGAACGCGAGTCCGTCATCGCCGGAGCCGCCGAACTGCTGGACGCAACAGGCGACAACGCCGGTGCAGAACAACTGCTGCTGGGCGAACTGACGCGTAGCAAGACGCCTTATCACTACATGCAGTTCCTGGCCTATCTCGCCGAGGAACGCAACGATCCGAAGACGGCGGTGACGTGGTTGAAAAAGTCCTACGAAGGTTCACAAGGCCCTGCAACGCGTGTGGAGTCGGCGTTGCGGTATGCCGATGGAGTGCTCCGGCTCACCCCGCAGGACACCGCTGCCGTCGAATCCGCCGGCGCGCAGGTGATCGCCGAAGTGGCAGGCCAACCGGATCGCTACGGTCGGCGTAACCGTCAGGGCATCCAGGCGCTGGGCAGCGCGCTCAAGACCTGGAGCAGGCAGCATCGCCAGGAAGGCGGCGCGGTGCTGGCGCGGCTGCAGCAGAAGATGCAGGCCAGCTGCGACGGCAAGACCACCAGCACCTGCAGCAGCTGGCTGAGCTGAGCGGGGACGCACCGGCAGGCAGCTGCAGGGCGGCGATGGCGCTGTCTCAGGTGCCTGCCGCGCCCTCACCGCCCGCGCATCCGATTCCAGCGCCATCATTCGTTAGGGATCCTCCTGCGCCAACGTGGAACGTGGCCCGGCGACATCATGCTCCGGCAGATATCCCCGGCCGCGCTCCTCGGACCACGTCTGCCTGGGTGCGCAGGCGATACCGCACGCCGGTTCACCCCACCAATTCGAAGCTCGCCGTCACGCCTGCAGCTTCGGCCGACGGCGCCACCCACACATCGAACACCCCCGGCTCCACCGTCGGTTTCAACGCCTGGCCGATGAACAACAGGTCCGCACGCCGCAGCACGAACTCCACCGGCGCACTGCCGCCTGCAGGCACCGTGAGCTTGCGGAAATCCTTCAGCTCGCGCACCGGCCGGGTGACGCTGGCACTGCGGTCGCGGACATACAGTTGCACCACTTCGTCCGCATCGCGCGTGCCGTGGTTGTAGATGCGTGCGCTGATGCGCAGGCTGCCGTTGGCTGGCAGGCGCGCATCGCTCAAGCTCAGCTCGGCATAGGCGATGCGCCCATAGGTGAGCCCGTGGCCAAACGGAAACAGCGCCGCATTGGGCGCCGTCCGGTAATGCGTGGTGTAAGGCTCCAGGTCGTCCGGCTGCGGAGTGGGACGGCCGGTGGGTGGGTGGGCATAGGTGTACGGCACCTGCCCGAGCGCATGCGGGAAACTCACCGGCAAACGGCCGGACGGTGCCTGTGCACCGAACAGGATGTCGGCCAGTGCAACGCCGGCGGCAGAGCCCAGAAACCAGGTCACCAGGATCGCCGCGCAGCCAAGCACCGGCCCCTCCAGCGCAAGCGCGCGACCGGTGCTCAGCAGGACCACGACAGGCGTGCCGGTGGCGACGACTGCCGCCAGCAACTGTCGCTGCGGCTCGGGGATGCAGATCTCACTGCGCGATTGCGCTTCGCCCGAGTAGCTCAATGGTTCGCCGATCGCCAGCAGCGCGACATCGGCACCGCTGGCGGCCGCCACCGCGGCCTGCACGCCGCCCGGCAGTGCCTGATCAAAGTCGCAGCCGTCCACCACCTGCAGTAACTGCGGATCCTGCAGCGCATTCGCCAGTGCGGCGGCCAGCGTGTTGCGCCTGTCCTCCTCGTCGAACAGGCTCCATGGCCCGGCGTGGTTGATCCAGTCGCGCGCCATCGGCCCGATCAAGGCAATGCGCTGCCCGCTGCGGCGCAATGGCAGCAGCTCGCCATCGTTCTTCAGCAATACCACCGATTTGCAGGCGGCCTCGCGGGCCAGTGCCAAGGTGTCGGTGGTGCGCTGCGATGACTGCGCCCGTGCGGGCCGGATGCGCCGGAACGGGTCGTCGAACAGCCCCAGCGCCGCCTTGAACGCCAGCACGCGTCTTACCGACGCATCCAGCCGTGCCATCGGCACATCACCTGCGGCAACCAGGGCCGGCAGGTGCTGCAGATACAGGCCGCTTTCCATGCTGATATCCACCCCGGCCAGAAAGGCCAGCCTTGCCGCGTCACGCCCATCGACCGCAACGCCGTGCGCAATCAGTTCCTGGTCGGCCTGGAAGTCGGACACCACCAGGCCGGGATAGCCCCATTCCTGGCGCAACGTCGTATCCAGCAGCCACGCATTGGCCGTGGCGGGAATGCCCGACAGTTCGTTGAAGGCGGCCATGGTCGTGACCGCGCCGGCGGCAAACGCTGCCTGGAACGGCGGGAAATACACCTCGCGCAGGGTCCGTTCGGACACATCCACGCGGTTGTAATCCAGCCCACCCTCGGCCGCACCATAGGCGGCGAAGTGTTTGGGGCAGGCAGCCATCGCCTCGGGATGGGCCAGCCCCGCATCGCCCTGAAAGCCACGTACCCGTGCCTGCGCAAACAGCCGTGCCAGCAGCACGTCTTCGCCGGCGCCTTCCACGCCACGGCCCCAACGTGCATCGCGGGCGATATCCACCATGGGCGCGAAGGTCCAGTCCAGACCGACCGCACTGGCCTCCCTCGCCGCGGCACGCGCAGTGCGCTGTGCCAGCGCCGGCTCGAAGCTGGCTGCTTCGGCCAACGGCACCGGGAACACGGTGGTGTAGCCGTGGATCACATCGGCGGCGAACAACAGCGGAATCCGCAACCGGCTCTGCAGCGCGGCCTGCTGAAGTTGCTGATGCCAGCGTACGTTGGAACCGTTGAACACTCCGGTCAGCCGTCCGGCGCGGGCGGCAGCCAGTTGCGCGCTCCCATCGGCAGTGCGCGTGAGTGGATTGGCGACGATCGCCTTGCCATCCTGCTGCGCCGAACTGAACAGGCTGAGCTGGCCCGCTTTTTCCTCCACGCTCATGCGTGCGATCAATGCATCGATGAAGCCGGGCGGCCGTGCCGGACCGGCCGGCAATGCCCAGCCGGCGGGAATGCGCGCGAGCAAGGCAAGTGTGCCCGCGCCACGCAGCAGCTGGCGTCGAGTGGTGCATACGGACATAAGGATGGAGCTCGGCGGCGTCAGCCAACGCTACAGGAGCGGCAAGCCCGGGCGCAGATCCCACGTTCGCATTTGCGGCGCGTCCTTCGGGATATCTCCATCCTGCTGATTTGAATAACCAACTGGAGAACATGCAGGAGCAACCCCATCAGTCGCCGCACTCCTGCAGTGAGCATTCAAGATATCTGCCGCACTGCCGAGCCATCCGCACCGATGGGTATGGGCGCGAAGGCCCATCATTGGCGTCTTACCAACATGCGTGACACTGCAGGAGCGGCGATCCAAATCGCGCCGGCCTTTTTCTGGAGAATTCAATTCGACGGTGGTCGTCGCTGCGAGCACGACGATGTGCTCGGGTCGGCGAAGGCACGGCCAACGGCAGACACATTCCATCGGCACAAGGAATGCTTTATTCCGTTGCGGAATGATCATTTCGCAGTTGAAGCGTCCCCGATCTTCGGTGTGATGTCATTTTCGAATCACTGACGACGATGACGCATGCCACACACGGTGGCCGTGGATGCCGGGGCGCGTCCAAGCACTGCGACTGCACGCTGGAAAGTTCGCACTGTCGTTGACCGGATCGTTGATGACAGCACGTGCGCCAGACCGTGTCTGCGTGCCGCGCGTCGGCCGGGCGACACCTCGATCGACGCGTCGCCGACCACCGGCGCCGCCTGCGCTGCAACCGAGGCCGGCACCGCCATGCGTCCGTCGAATGATGTGCTGGCTGTCAACGCCGCACGTCGGCAGCCCAGCAAGCCCGGCGGCAGCGCGCCGCCCTTCCCCCCACAGCGAGGACATGCCGTGATGAAGATCCCCTCAGCCAGTGCTTCCCAGCCATCGCAATCGACGCATAAAGACGTTGTGATTGACATGCCGCCGCTGCAACAGCGCAACGAGACGCCAGCAACGACGGCAGACCCTGCACTGGCGGGCCTGCCTCGCAGGCCGTCTGGACGACGCAGCAACTCGCAACGCAGCACCGGATCTGGCAGCGCTGCGGACGGAACCCAGCACACCGGCAAGAGCCCGCTGCTGCATGCCGCTAGCGCGTCGATACTGCATGGCGAAGAAAGCACCAGCGAGCACTTCTTCGACGCCGACGACTCCTTTGCACCACCAGACCCGTCCTCCATCCCCCACCAACAGGCTGCACCACACGATCCGCCGGAGCACACATCCGCAGCCACCGCCGCAACAACACGCAGCGAGCGCCTGGGTGCGCTGGCTGCATCGATCGGGACCGGTGCAGTGCGTGGCGCAAGCACCGTCCTTGGACCGACCGCCACCGCGGTGGCGGCGGCAGCGCGCGGCATACTCCCGATCAAATTCGACGGACAGTACCTGGGTGCTGCGCTGGGGCATCTGGTGCACCAGTCCAGCTCCGTGGGACCGACCACATTTGCGCGTGAGTTGCTGGGCGAGGGATTGTTTGCCGCTCTTCGCCAGCTTCCACCCGAGGCGGTGGTCGCCATGCAGGCCGTCGCCGGCACGCTGCAGATGGCGCTGCATACGCTGCGGAGCAACCGCGAGAAGCGCAACCCCGACGCGGCTGCGCGAGGCTTCCACAATCTCAGTCTCGAACAGTGGGATGCCTTATCCAGCGACGAACAGGAGAACAAGAGAACCGAGCAGCAACATTACTCGGATCTGGTCACCCGGCTCGCGCTGGGCGGCATCCTGAGCAACATCGCCGTGGGTGCGGCCGGCAAGGCATCCGGCCAACCGGAGATGGCGGCCAGGCTGCTGGCCAGCGACCTGAAGATCGCCGCGTATGCCGCAGCCCGCGACACCATCCAGGCCACCTTCAAGATGGTGGGAATGCAGCACCCGGCCCGCTCCAATGGTGGCATCAGCGATCCGCACATCACCAGCGCCGGCAGGTTCTACGGCATGGCCAACGTGCTGGCCAACCTGGCATCGAACGAGCTGGCGTCGCCGGACTTTGCAGCGGCCCGGCAGCGCTGGGCCGGCCTGAACTCGCCTTTCACCCAAGGCGAGGCGACCAGCATCATCTTGCGTCAATCGGCGATGACGGCGGCCCTGAATGTCGGCCTGGAAACGGCGGACTGGATCAATGTCACCCAGCACGAAGCCGACCAGGCCGGGACGAAGCAGATCTGGGAGCCCGAATGGAAAGGCAAGCGCGAGGATTATGAGCGGGTCATGGATCACTCGGTCGCACGCACGGCCGCCATCAATTCCAATATCGCGCTTGGTACCGCCATCAACATGATTGGCGCCTGGGTCGGGCTATCGCCCGCACGCAGCGGCCTGCTCTCCAATACGGTGTCCGGCGTGGCCGCCGGCATGCAGTACAAGACCATCGGCGCCACCTGGCAGGCCGATGGGGCCGTTCGCGCAGCCGAAGCGGTTCGCTCGCAGGCCGGGTAAGCACGGCGATCAAACCACCGCGCTCGCCATTCGGCGGACGTGGTGTGTATGCCCACGGTACTTCCTTTTGGGCACGCGATGCGGGCAGACCAGCAACGCAGTGCGCCACCGCCGTGTGCAATAGCGTTACTCGGCAATCACCCCGCGCCTGGTCAGAATCGCGTGAATGGCATGCGCATACTTGTCGCGCTCGGCGGGCGTTTCGGAATGATAGGCGCCGACGGCAGCCCAGGTATTTCCATATTTATTGGTCATCTCGCGCAGCCGCCAGGCCGCCACATACACGCTGACGCACGGCTGCATCAACGCATCCCTGGAGATGCCGTAGCTGGAAAGACGTCGCAGATGGATCGAATTGATCTGCATTTTTCCATAATCGATGGTGCCGTTGTTGTTGCGGTGGATCGCGTCTGCACGGCCCCGGGATTCCTGCCACGCAATGGCGCGCAACACCCAGGGATTGACGTGTTGATAACCGGCGGCTTCTTCAAAACAGTCTGCGCGTGCGAGCGGCGCGGCGCACAGCAACGCCGCCGCAAGCCACGCGCGTCGCCGAGGCGCGACAGCACGGCTGGCCTGGAGCGCGCACCATCGCTCGTCTGCGGGCATGTTGCTGGAGAGCGTGGCCCAATGCTGTGGATGCCACGTCCCCGTGCCGTGCGCAGACGCACACGTGGTCGGCGTATCGGTCTCTGTCATCTCTGTCACCTGATCGTCGTTGATTCCAGCAACGCGGCGGAGTGGATACGCATCCCCGGTTGATCCAACGTCCCCCGCTCGATCGCGCCACCATAACGGTGCTGTGCATACGCCGGCACATGCTGGACGAAGCGTCTATGACATAAGCGAAAGCACCGCGTGCAGCGTTGCAAGGCAGCTGTTTTCCATTGATTTCCCGAGATTTCGCCATCCTCACGTTCGCAAGCAAAAGCGCACTTTCGCGTCCTGGCAGATGCATCGCGCTTGCCTCTTCTACCTTGCCGACGGGGCAACACAGCGTCCCTGTTGCGAGCCTGCCGTTGCAGCTTTCCGGCAACCGCGATGTACCCAGTCAACCACATGAGACGGGAACCACCATGGACTCATCTATCGGAACCAACTTTTCGAATTTCAGCAACGTGCAGACGATGGGCGTCGGGCCCCAGCAAACGCAGAACTCCGGTCAGCGCGCGTCCTCGGCTGGCTCCGAGCAGCAGCTGGATCAATTGCTCGCCATGTTCATCATGATGATGCTTCAACAGAGCCAGGGCAGCGATGCCAATCAGGAATGCGGAAGCGACCAGCCGCAGGACGGTCAGCAGGGCCTGAGTCCGTTGACGCAGATGCTGATGCAGATCGTGATGCAACTGATGCAGAACCAGGGCGGCGCCGGCATGGGCGGTGGCGGTTCGCTAGGCAGCAGCCTGGGCGGCAACAGTCTGGGTGGCGGTTTCAATGCCAACCTGTCGAGCATTACCGGCCAGGCCTGATGGGCAATGCGTGCAGGCTGCCGGTCCACGCGGCAGCCTGCACGTTTCAACAGCATCGGCAGCCCCTCAAGGCGCTGCTCAGGGCGAGACGATATGCGGGGTCAGCAGGAACAAGCGCTGCAGCCGCGACCCGCTCTGCTGGCGGTGCTTGAACAGGTTGCCGACCAGTGGAATCTTGGACAACCCGGGCACCTTGTTCAGATCGGTCTGGTCGCTATCGGAAGCATAACCGGCGATCAGCAGGCTCTGCCCCTCGTTGACGAATGCCTGCGTGGTGATCTCGCTGGAGGTGATGACGGGAATGCCATCGACGGTGTTGGCGCCCAGCTGCCCGTCTTCGATGCGCACATCCAGGCGCATCTGTCCGTTGGCCGAGCCCGGCACCACACTTGGCAGAACGCGTAGCGACACGCCGGCGGACAGGTTGTAGAGGTCCGCGGATGCGTAGCCGCTGACACGCACGAATGCCTGCTGCTTGTGATCCATCACCGCTTCCACGTTGTCCAGCGTCGCCACCTGCGGGGTAGAGACGATCTTGGCCTTGTTGGTCTGCTCCAGCGCCGACACACGCGTCATCAGGTAACGTCCCGCATCTCCCAGGACCGCCGTCAAGGTGCCGCCCAACGGAGCACTTGCCCCTGCCGCCGCCGCACCGCTCAGGGTGCCATCGTAGCCAAGCTGGCCGCCACGGCCGTCGCCGGTCTGCACATCGACACGCCGGCTGTGGAAACGCCAGTCCACGCCGAGATCCTGCATGGCGCCATCGCGGATCTCGATGATGGTGGCATCGATCTGCAGCAGCTTGGGGCGGTTGTCGAGCTGCTGGATCAACGTGCCATAGGCCGCCATCCGCTCGGGGCGGTCGCGAATCAGAATGGCGTTGGTGCGCGGGTCGGCCTCGATCACCGGCGCGTCGGAGGCCAGCTCGCCGCCGCTGCCTGCATCCACCGCCAGCGGCGTGTCGCGCCGGGCCTGGCTCATCTCCGGCCAGACGCTGGCCGGCGCATTGGTGCCAGTGCCCGGCAACGGCGGGCTGACCGGCACCCGATCGGACGGCGCGCCACCGCCGAACCACGACGCAGGCAAACCGAGAATGCCGTTGTTACCACTGCCGCCGCCATTCTGGCCCTGAGCACTGTTGCCGAACGTATTGGACGAGCCGCCGCCGATCGGTTGCACCCGCCCGAAATTGGCGCCCGGCCCGGGCAGCGCCGCGGTGGGAGCGCCACGCACGCCGTACATGCTGCGCAACAGGCTGGCCATGCCCGGCACCTGGACGTCCTGCCCACCGATGCGGGTGCTGTGATCGGCGGCCTGCGCATAATGCAGCTGGAACACCTGCACCTCCGTGGCGTCGCGTTGGCGTGCGCCCTGCTCGACCTGTCTGGCGATCGCGGCGACGGTATCCACATACCCCGGCGGGCCGGACACCACCGCCACGTGCGCCGCCTCGTCGTAACGGACCGGAAAGCGCGGATCGTCCAGGCGCATGCGCGCAAGCGCATCGCGCAAGGCAGTCGTCGACGCAGCGCCCAGATTCAAGGTTGCATTCTTGGTTTCATTGGCGCCCCAGATCCTGAGCACCGCACCGTCGTAATACCAGACGAAGCCGAATGTCGCAGACAAATCGTCGAGGAATTTCTGCGGGCTGGCCTCGAACTTGCCACTGAGCGTGCCGGTCACTTCCGGTGAAATCCAGGTGGTGATGGATTGGCTGGCGGACAGGTCGCGCAGCACTTCCTTGAGATCCTTGTGGTCGGCGACGTATTTGAAGCTGCGCGAATGCCACGGCACCTGCGCGGCATCGGCACGCGGCGGCAGCAGCGGCAGCAGGCTGAGCAACAACGCGGCGGCCAATGGCGCACGTCGATGGCGGTGAACTGGAGGACAGGCATATGCCATGGCGTTCCCTCTGCGAGGCAAGTGAAAGAAGTCGATGGGGTGGCGCCCGGCAGGCAGGCGTCGGCCGGGATTGCGTGCCGCGTGCAGCCGGGCTGCAGACACGGCGTCGGGCAGTGCATCGGTGGCGCGTGCGGTCAGTGTAGGCAGCGCACGGCAGTGGATGTCTCAACAATGATCAATTCGCGGCGCCCCCTTTGCCGCCGATGTTGGCGGCATCGTGCAACTGCTGCTGGAAATGGAGGAAGCCGAGTGCGTCACCGGATTGCGTAATGAACACGCTGGTCAGCAATGCGAGCAGCAGCAATGCCAGTACCCCACGGATCGGCTGGCTCAGGTTCGATGGTTCCAGCTTGTCGGCGGCGCGGGCCACAAAGCCGATGGCCAGATCCACCAGCACCAGCACCAACATCACCGGCGCAGACAGCTTGACCATTGCGGTCATCATGTCGTCGGTCTGCTGGATGACGAAGGACTCGGCGACCGCTCCCATGTCCGGCGTGAGCTGGCTCAGCGGCCACCAACGGAACGATTCGAACAGCGCACCGAGCAGCATCAGCATGCCGCCCAGCGCGTAGAAGGACACGATCGCCAGCTGCATCAACACCGTGGACACCGGCGTACTCTGCTCGCCGCTCAGCGGGTTGGTCATCTGGACGTTGTTGTAGCCGGACACATCGTCGATGAGCAGGCCCACGCTCTCGGCAACCCAGAACACCGTGGATGCGGCAAACCCGATCAGCAGGCCGATGAAGGCTTCCTTGAATACCAGGCCCACCAGGCCGGTCGCTTCGATCCTGGCCAGCGCATCGGCCGGCTGTCCGTAGGCGATGAAGGAACTGAGCACATAGATCACGCCGTTGCGCGCCATTCCCGGAAGACTGTCCTGCGCCGTGGCCGGCAGCACGAAGAACATCACGAACACACGCACTCCGCACAACGCCAGCAGGGTCAGCAGCGACACGCCCTGGGATGACAGCGCCAGCAGCGCGGTGGCGGTGTCGTTCATTGCCCCACTCCGCGCGCGGCACGATGCAAGCGCAGCCCGACCAACACCTCGATCGCGTCGTCCTCCTCGGCCGCTTCGCGTTGGGCTTGCCAGGCACGCTGCGCGCTGGCGGCGTTTTCCGCATACATCTGCGCCTGCGCCTGCAGCTTGCTCACGGCCTGTTGCACCACTGCGGCCTCGTCGCGTGCGTTCTGCAACGCCTGCGTCGCTGCGACCAGCGCCTGCTCTGCGGCGCGGCAACGCTCTTCCAGCACGGCGCGGAAGCGCTGGTGCTGCAGGATCGCCTCGATGCCGATCGGCTCGCCCGCGCCGGCCCTGTCGGCCAGCGTGGCATCGAACGCGGCCAGACGCGCGGTGCAGGCGCTGGCCTCCTGACTGCAACTGGCGCATTCGCGGTCGCACTGCGCCAGCGCACGCCTGCAGTCGCTCAGACGGTCCTGCATCCGTTCATGACGGCGCGTCTTCAGCTGCTGCAACGTGGTCCAGGTGCCGGCATGCTCACGCATCGTCGATCACGCCGGCAAGCTGCTCCAGGGTGGTGTCATAGTCGCTGAGCTGATCGGTGGGCTGGCTGAGGAAGTCGCGAATGGCATCGATCCTGGCGATCGCCTCGTCGGCGACCGCGTCGCTGCCCTGGCGGTATTCGCCGACCTGCAGCAAGGTTTCCACCTCGTTGTACTTGGCCAGCAGACGCCGCAGCTGGCCGGCGTACTGGCGTTGCTCGGCAGACACGATCTGGCTCATCACCCGGCTCAGGCTTCCCAGCACATCGATGGCCGGGTACTGGTTCTTGGCGGCGATCTCGCGCGACAGAATCAGATGGCCATCCAGGATGCCGCGCACTTCTTCGGCGATCGGATCGCTGCCGGTATCGTCCTCGGCCAGCACGGTGTAAAACGCGGTGATCGAGCCGGTCTCGCCCATGCCGGCACGTTCGAGCAGGCGGGGCAGCTCGGCGAACACCGATGGCGGAAATCCACGACGCGTGGGCGGCTCGCCGGCGGCCAGACCGATCTCGCGTTGCGCGCGGGCAAAGCGCGTCAGCGAGTCCATCATCAGCAGAACGCGCATGCCCTGATCGCGAAAATACTCGGCGATGGCGGTGCCGACATAGGCGGCCTTGGCGCGCTCGATGGAGGAGCGATCGGAGGTGGCGCACACCACCACGCTGCGCGCCAGACCATCCTGGCCAAGAATCATCTCGATGAATTCACGCACTTCGCGTCCGCGTTCGCCGATCAGCACGATCACATTGACATCGCACTGCGTGCCGCGCGCGAACATTCCCATCAAGGTGCTCTTGCCGACGCCTGCTGCGGCGAAGATGCCCATGCGCTGGCCTTCGCCCAGCGTCATCAGGCCATCGACGATGCGCACGCCGGTCGGCATCGGTTGTTCGATCAGGCGCCGGCGCATCGGATCCGGCGCCTGCGCCTGGATCCGGACCCAGCCGTCGTCGGCGAGCGGCCCCTGGCCGTCCGCCGGCTCGCCCAGGCCATCGAGCACGCGTCCCAGCAACGCCGACCCGACCGGCACCGCCAATGGGTGGCCCGATCCGATCACGCGCGTCTCGCGCGACAAGCCCACCAGTTCGCCGAACGGCGCCAGCAATGCGAGATTGCGGCTGAAACCCACCACCTCGGCACGCTGCAGCAGCGTGCCGTCGCGCTGGCGCAACTCGCACACCTCGCCCAGGCTGACCTGCACCCCGGCGACCTTGAGCATGGTGCCGATCACCTCGACCACCTTGCCGTAGCGACGACCGAAGGCCAGCGCAGCCAATTCGCGCTCGAGCGTTGCCTCCAGCACCGGCAGCTCAGCAGTCATCCGGCACCGCCTGTGGCGCGGCCAGGACGCGGCGGATCACCCGCTGGATGCTGCGTAGCTGATCGTGCAGATCGGCCTCGAACACGCCGGTATCCCATTCGCACACGCAGGCGCCCAGGGCCAGACCCGCGTCGCCGCACAGTTCCACCGGCATGGGCCAGCCTGCGGCCGCCGCGGCCGTATCGAAGGCGCGCCGCGCGTCGTCCAGCGCATCCGGATGCACGCTCACCCTTAAGGCCCTGGCCTCGTCCAGGGCGCCGTCCAGCGCCTGGGCGGCGCGTGCGTACAGCGCAGCGGGGTCGTGCCCGTGCAGGACCTGTGCGCAGGCATGCGCGACGATCCCGGCCAGACGCTCGCGTGCGCGCCGTGCGGCATCCTCGGCCGCGAAGGCATGCCGCACGCCGCGCTCGTTCCACGTGTCGAGCTGACGGCGCAGCCCGGCGGCATAGCCCAACCGTGCGCTGCGTTCGGCCTTGTCCCGGGCATCGTCGAGGATCGCCTCGGCTTGCTGCTGCGCATCGTCGATCAGCGCCTGCGCACGCGTTTGGGCGTCCGCCAGCGTCTGCGCGCACCGCGCGTGCACCTGTGCAGTCGCGGCGTCCAGTTCCAGCACACGGGCCAATGCCTCACGGGGGATGACGTCGCCGTCCAGGCCGACCGCCTCCGGCGTGGACCTCAGCCACAGACGCATGGCAGCTCCGGCAACAAGGTGGGAAGCGCCTGCAGGAATGCATCGCTCGCGCCATCTGCAGCGATGGGCGCCACCTGGGCAGCGCCCAGCGGCAAGGACAGCGCGATCACTTTGGCGATGCACGGGTCGGGCCAGGCCCCATCGGCCGCCAGGCGACGCCAGCCATCGCCGACCCATGCCGCCTGGTCGGCATCGCGCGGCAACAGTGGCGCTGTCATGCCGGTGACCGCGCGATGGCGCACATGCTCAAGTACCGCCGGCCCCACTCGCTGCTCGAACCAGCTCAGGCGCTCGCGCTCGATGCAGCGGCGCAGCGCCAGTGCGCGCGAAAACAACGCGCGGCTCATAAATACCTTGGCGAGCAGGTCGGGCGCCAGCACGACCAGCCGGTTGGCCGGCGAATCCAGCGCAGAGACCTGCATGCGCGAGCATCCCGCCCAGGCCTGGACCACGCGCACACGGCGCTGCGCAGGCGCGCGTTCCCAGCCCAACGCAGCGACCGGACCCAGCCAGTGCGCCACCCGCTCTGCCTCCAGCGATTGCGCCAGGGCACGCACCGCAGCCGCCCATCGTTGAAGCCACCGTGCCGCGTTGTCGATGCGTGCCTTGTCCATCGGCCGGCCTCACCCAGCAGGTTTTCTGGACAACGCGCGCAGGCGCTGCCAGCCGCCCCAGCGGCGTGCATCGGTGCTCGGCCACCAGTACAGCGCTGCTGCACCGACCGCCACGCACAGCGCCAGCGCGCATCCGGCCAGCCATGGCCACGCCCAGGCGCGTGGGGGCGCCGATGTGGAGAGCTGCGCATCGCTTTCCGCCCCGCCTGGCACCAGCGTGACGCTGACGTTCTCGTAGGTCAGTCCTTCCACGCTGTGCATCACCAGCGTCTTGATGCTGGGCACCAGGCTGGTCAGATCGCTACCGACGCGAAACTTGATGAACACCGCGGCGCTGGAGGGTTTGACCGAGGTGGACAGCGGGTCGTTGTTGGGAAGCACGATCTCCACGTCGGCCGCGATCACCCCATCGATATTCGACAGGGTCTGCGACAGCTGCTGCGACACGCCGTAGATGAAGCGCACGCGTTCTTCGGTGGGTGTGGAGATCAGGCCGTCCTTCTTGAACATCTCGCCGAGATTGGCGTGCCGCGCGTGCGGCATGCCATGCGCGCGCAGCACCTGCAACGCGTACGCCACCTGGTCATGCGGCGCGTTGATCGCCCAGGTCTTGCCGTCGTCGGGCGTGCGCTTTTCCGCATCCACATCGGCGGTCAGCAGCACGGCGAGCATCTCGTTGGCGTCGTTCTCGGTCAGCCCGGAATACAGCTGCTGGTCGCAGCCAGACAGCAGCAGTGCCAGCAGCAACACCACCAGATATCTGAGCATTCGCATGCTATTGGTTCTTGAACAGGGTTTGCACGGCGTTCTTGCCCGACTGCGCCACGCCGACGCTGACATTGAGGTTGAAGCCGACCATGGTCAGCTCGTGCATCAGCTTCATTTGTTGCGAGGCCATTTCCTGCAGGCCCATGGTCGGCGCCTGCATGCTGAAGGCATCGATATGCTCGGCGATGGTGCGCACGCCATCGTTCTGCACGTCGACCATCCGGCTCACCATGCTGGGCTCTCCCACGCGCTGCATGGCAGGCGGCAGCGGGCTGGAGGATTGCATCAGCGCCTGGAAGCGGTTGACGAGCGCCTGGTTCGGCGCTGCCGTCGGCGATATCGCGGGCGTGGACAGGCCGGAACTGGCGGTGATCGGGGCAACAGGAGGAATGAGCGTCATGGCATGTTCCGCAGGCTGAGTAACGTCCGGGTCAGGCGCGCAGATACTGCGCGTTGGGAACTTCCATCGGCGCGGCGGATTCGGTTGCCGATTCCGCTTGCATGGGTGCCGGCGTGTAGCGTCCTGACAGCGCCTTGACCAGGCCAACAGCGTCGGCATCGGCGTCCTCTTCGATCAGGCTGTCTGCAATGCCATGCCACGAGGCGTCGCCCACCGCAAACAGGCAGCACGCGTACAAGGCCTTGCACAGTGGCTTGGAGCCGGCATCGGCCTCCAGCTCACGCAACAGGCGCGCACCCTCCAGATAACTGCCACGCTTGATCGCGATCCAGGCATCGAAGGTATCCAGCGCCTTCAGCTCCGGCCGCAGCACCCGCACCGCGGCCAGTACCGCTGCGGCCTCTTCGAGTTTCTCGTGCGTCAGCCCCACCGTGATCAGTTCGATCAACCCACTCACGACCGAACCGGGACATTCCATCTTTTCCATACCGCACCTCGTCATTCAATGGCTGTGGACAGCATGCGTGCGTAACGTACGCGTCGGCGCCAACCAAGGCTCTTCAGAAGCGAACATCGGAATACCATCGCGAACAAACACAGTGTGCTTCGTCCACCCATGCACACGTTCGCCCTGGAAGCGGATCGCCTGCCGATGGCTCAACCAGAATCGGCGTGCAGCAACCGCGGCCGGAGATCGCCATGTCGGATGAGAAGACCGAGAAGCCGACAGAAAAAAAACTGCAGGATGCGCGCAGGGATGGGGAAGTGCCGGTCAGCCCGGACGTCACTGCCGCCGCCGTCCTGCTGGCCGCGTTGTTGGTGATGAAACTGGCGGGCAGTTATTTCGTCGAACACCTGCGCGCCTTGATGTCGATCGGCTTCAATTTCAGCGCCAATACACGCGATGCCACCGCCTTGCACCGTGCACTCGGTCGCATCGGCGTCCAGGGCGTGTGGCTGACGCTGCCCTTCGTGGTCGCATGCCTGGCCGCAGGATTGATCGGCAGCTTTCTGCAGACCGGGCTCAATGCCTCGCTCAAACCGGTCACGCCCAAGTTCGATTCGCTCAATCCCGTCAACGGGGTCAAAAAACTCTTTTCGTTGCGAAGTCTCATCAACCTGCTGAAATTGGGCATCAAGGCCGCGGTGATCGGCGTGGTGCTGTGGTACGGCCTGCGCGCACTGATGCCGACGATCATCGGGCTCGCCTACCAGCCAACGGCCGACATCGCCCAGATCGGCTGGCGTGCGCTGGGCATCCTGTGCGCCCTGGCGGTGCTGGTATTCGTGCTGGTCGGCGCGGCGGACTGGAGCGTGCAGCACTGGCTGTTCATTCGCGACAAACGCATGAGCAAGGACGAGCAGAAACGCGAACACAAGGACAGCGAAGGCGATCCGGAATTGAAGGGAAAGCGCAAGGAATTCGCCAAGGAACTGGTCTTCGGCGACCCGCGCGAGCGCCTCGCCAAGGCCAAGGTGATGGTGGTCAACCCGACCCATTACGCCGTCGCGCTGGCCTATGAACCGGATGGCTTCGGTCTGCCGCAAGTGGTGGCCAAGGGTGTGGACGACGGTGCGCTGGAACTGCGTGCCCACGCGCACAACCAGGGCATTCCGATTGTGGCGAACCCGCCATTGGCGCGTGCGCTGCATCAGGTCGAACTGGGCGAGGCGGTTCCCGAATCACTGTTCGAAACGGTGGCGGTGGTGCTGCGCTGGGTCGACGAGCTGGGCCGCGACAACGATGACGGCAGCGGTCCGCTGCCCTGCTAGGAGATCGCATGCGCCTGACACGGTATTTCGCATACACCGGAGAAGTGGCGATCGCTGCCTTGGTGGTGGCGGTCATCGGCTTGATGATCCTGCCGCTGCCCACCCCGCTCATCGACACGCTGCTGGGCATCAACATCACCCTGAGCGTGGTGTTGCTGATGGTCACGATGTATGTACCCGACTCGATCTCGCTGTCGTCGTTTCCCTCGTTGCTGCTGTTCACCACGCTGCTGCGGCTGTCGTTGAACATCGCGTCGACAAAATCGATCCTGCTGCATGCCGAGGCCGGTCACATCATCGAGAGCTTTGGCGAGCTGGTGGTCGGCGGCAACCTGGTGGTGGGCCTGGTAGTGTTCCTGATCATCACCACGGTGCAGTTCATCGTGATCGCCAAGGGTTCCGAGCGCGTGGCAGAAGTCGGTGCGCGCTTCACCCTGGACGCGATGCCCGGCAAGCAGATGAGCATCGATGCCGACCTGCGCGGCGGCAACCTGAGCGCAGACGAGGCACGCAGCAAACGCGCGCGGCTGGCGATCGAGAGTCAACTGCACGGTGGCATGGATGGCGCCATGAAATTCGTCAAGGGCGACGCCATCGCCGGCCTGGTGATCACCATGGTGAACATCCTGGCCGGCATCGTGGTGGGCGTGACCTACCACGGCATGAGCGCAGGCGAGGCCGCCAACCGCTTTGCAATCCTGTCGGTGGGCGATGCAATGGTCTCGCAGATCGCCTCGCTGCTGATCTCGGTGGCGGCCGGCGTCATGATCACCCGCGTCGCCAACGAGAACGAGGCCAAGACCAGCTCGCTCGGGCTCGAGATCGGCCGCCAGCTCACCGGCAATGCGCGCGCCTTGATGGCGGCGAGCGTGCTGCTGGCGTGCTTTGCGTTCGTTCCGGGATTTCCTGCGGTGCTGTTCCTGCTGCTGGCGGCGGCAGTTGGCGCAGGCGGCTATACGATCTGGCGCAAGCAACGCGATGTCAGCGGCAGCGATCAGCCCACGCTGCCATCCACCAGCCGCAAGGGCGCCAAGGGCGATGCACCGCACATCCGCAAGAGCGCGCCGGATTTCGCCTCGCCCCTGTCGATGCGGCTGTCTCCGCAACTGGCTGCGCGGCTCGACCCGGCACTGCTGGACCAGGCGATCGAGTGCGAACGCCGGCAGTTGGTGGAACTGCTGGGCCTGCCGTTTCCGGGCATTGCGATCTGGCAAAGCGACGCCCTGCAGGACCTGCAGTACGAAGTGCTGATCCACGACGTCCCGGAAACCCGCAGTGCCTTGAGCGATACCGCAGACCTGCAGAAGGCGCTGGCCCAACAGGCGATCGCACCGCTGCGTGCACGCGCGCATCTGTTCGTCGGCATCCAGGAAACACAGTGGATGCTGGAACAGGTAAGCGCGGACTATCCCGGGCTGGTTGCAGAGGTCAACAAGGCCATGCCCGCCCAGCGCATCGCCGATGTGTTGCGGCGGCTGCTGGAAGAACGCATCCCGGTGCGCAACATCAAGAGCATCCTGGAAAGCCTGGTGGTGTGGGGACCGAAGGAAAAGGACCTGCTGATGCTGACCGAGTATGTGCGCTGCGATCTCGGCCGCTATCTTGCGCACACTGCGACCGCAGGCACTGGGCAGCTGCCTGCGGTGATGCTCGACCACGCGGTGGAACAATTGATCCGGCAGTCGATTCGCGCCACGCCGGCGGGTAATTTCCTGGCCCTGCCACCGGAGCAGGCCAACCAGTTGGTCGAGCAGGTGGAGCGCATCGTCGCAGATCAGGCACAGCATCCACTGGCGGTGGTCGCATCGATGGACGTGCGGCGTTATGTGCGCCGCATGATCGAGGCGCGCCTGAACTGGCTGGAGGTCTATTCGTTCCAGGAACTGGGCGCAGAGGTGCAGCTGCAGCCGATCGGCAGAGTGGTGGCCTGATGCGCAAGCCACCGGTCCGCCATGTGCGCATCCTGCCGATCGCCGGTGCACCGTTGCCGCCGCACGCAGCGCCCACACCGGTGCGTGCAACGCAGCGTGTCAGCTTCATGCAACTGCGCCGACGCCTGAGCAGCGTGCTGCGCGGATTGCCGGACATGGTGGTGCCGGAGGATGGCGACGACGCTCCGCCGCTGCCAGAGGATGCGGATGCTGCCAGCGACAGCCAAGCCCCAGCGCCGCTGCCAAGCGCGCCCCCCTGCCTGGATGACGGCAATCGTGGACAGATCGCGCGAGGCGACGACAGCGACGCCTTGGGTCGGCAGATCGCCGCCGAGTGGATCCGCACCCAACGCGCGCAGATGGCCATCCACCACATCGCGCTGCGGGTGGCCGAATTCTGCAATGCCACGCCGGTGCGCGGCGCAGGGATCTGGGAGGCGTGGCTGGAGATCAACCACGACATCCTGCCGCAGACCACGCTGTTCTTGCGGCTTTCGCCAGACCAGCTATCGCTTCGCTTCGACAGCGGCTCGCCCGAGACGCACGAGGTACTTTGCAATGGAAGAAAGCGTCTGGATACCGCATTGAAGGCCGCGCTCAGCGACACGCTGCAGATCAGCATCGAGGTCGTCTAGCGCCGCACATGCAGAACAGCCATATCGAGGGACCCCGCTTTGTCAACCGAGCCGAGCCCGACGCCAACGGCACGCGACTTGTCGCAAGCGCTGACCCACGTGCCTGCTGCGCGCGCGCAGCTCGGCAGAATCCTGTGCGACCCGCGTACCGCACGCCGCTGCGGCTTTACCGCGCAACGCCGCGGCATCCGGGCCGCGGAAGCGGCGCGCCTGCAGCTGCAGTTCGATAGCGGCACCCTGGAGTTGCGGATCGCCGCACGCGACGGCCTGGCGCTGCTGTTGAACGAAGCCGATGCCGCCCTGCGCACCGCGATCGCCGGTGTGCTGTTGAGCGATGCGCTGCGCGCCTTCGCACCGCTCGGACTGGGCGCTGCCGAGGTCGTCGCCTTCGAGCGCTGCGCGGACGCGGCCAATTGCCTCGACATCGGCATCGCCCTCGGCGACATCGACGCGATCGCGGAGACCGCCAGCCCATTGCTGCTTGCCGCGCTGCACACCGCGACCGCTGCGCTGGCGACACCATCGCCACTGCCGGCCTGGCTGAGCGCACTGCGGCTGAGCACGCGCCTGCGCATTGGCCGGCGCACGGCGGCGGCGACGCTGCTGCAGTCGCTACGCCCGGGCGATGTGCTGCTGCACGCGCTTGGCCCGGCCCCGGTGCGCAGCGGCGAGTTGCTCTGGGGCATCCCCGGAGGTGCGGTGTTGCGCGCACCGGTGCACCTGAACCCGCAACAGATGATTCTGGAGACCGCCCCCGCCATGCAGCACGATACGCCCGAGTCCGATCCCTCGCAGTCCACCACCGATGTGGCGGCACTGGAGCTGCCTGTCCAACTGGAAGTGGACCAACTTGCGCTGTCGCTGTCGGTGCTGTCGGGCCTGCAGCCCGGCCAGATCCTCGAACTGTCGGTGCCGGTGGACCAGGCCGACATCCGTCTTGTCGTCTATGGCCAGACCATCGGCATCGGCAGGCTGCTGGCGGTGGGCGAACATCTCGGCGTGCAGATCTTCAGCATGTCGGAGACTCCACATGCAGATGCCTGATGTCGGCTCGCTGCTGCTGGTGGTCATCATGCTGGGCTTGCTGCCCTTCGCAGCGATGGTGGTCACCTCCTACACCAAGATCGTGGTCGTGCTCGGCTTGCTGCGCAATGCCATCGGTGTGCAGCAGGTGCCGCCCAACATGGTGCTCAACGGTGTTGCGTTGCTGGTGTCGTGCTTTGTGATGGCGCCGGTGGGCATGGAGGCGTTCAAGGCCGCGCAGAACTACAGTCCCGGTGCCGACAACAGCCGCGTGGTGGTGCTGCTCGACGCCTGCCGCGAACCGTTTCGGCAGTTCCTGCTCAAGCACACGCGCGAGCGCGAAAAGGCCTTTTTCATGCGCTCGGCGCAGCAGATCTGGCCCAAGGACAAGGCCGACACGCTCAAGCCGGACGATCTGCTCGTGCTGGCACCGGCATTCACGCTCAGCGAGCTGACCGAGGCGTTCCGCATCGGATTTCTGCTGTATCTGGTCTTCATCGTGATCGATCTGGTGGTGGCCAATGCGTTGATGGCGATGGGTCTTTCGCAGGTGACGCCGACCAACGTGGCCATTCCGTTCAAATTGCTGCTGTTCGTGGCGCTGGATGGCTGGTCCATGCTGATCCACGGCCTGGTCTTGAGTTATCGGTGACGCCATGGACCATGACGATCTGGTGCGGTTCACCTCCGAAGCCTTGTTGCTGTGCCTCAAGGTGTCGTTGCCCGTGGTCGGCGTCGCCGCGCTTGCCGGCTTGCTGATTGCCTTCATGCAGGCAGTGATGTCGTTGCAGGATGCGTCGATTTCGTTTGCGCTCAAGCTGGTGGTGGTGGTGGCTGCCATTGCGGTCACCGCGCCCTGGGGCGCCTCGGCGATCATGCAGTTCGGCCAGGCGCTGATGCAGGCGGCCTTTCCATGATCCGGCGCATTTCCCCAGGCGCTGTGCCGCCGTCGCTGCCGACCACGCCCGGCGCCCCGCATCACCATGCCGATGCGCCGGGAGCTGGCGCGCAGCCGCTGGCGGATACGCCGCATCATGCCCCCCGTCTGCGCCCCGCTCCGCCACGCAGGCGGCGCCGTGGCATGCGGTCGCTGGATGGCATGGACGACGAACTCGACGCCACCGACCAGGAAGATGCCGAAGCGGCGCGCGTGTCGGCGCTACGCGGCCGCGTCAGCATCGCAGTCGCTCAGCCCCAGGAGCAGGGACAACGTCAGGACGATCAGCATGGCGCCGGTGGTCGCCCACATGCCGGCGATCCGCACGCAGGGACGTGGCCAAGCGCCTCGCCGTTACACTGGGACGAGGATGTGCGTGCGGGTGTCCAGGCCGTCATCGATCGCTATGCGGCAACGCGCGCCGCCGACCAGACGGTCAGACGGCACGCCCTCACCGCCGCGTTCATGGAGTTGCGTGACATCGGCATTGCCCATCCGGTCGCCGCATCGCTGACCACCATGGTCTGGATGTTGATGCGCGAGCACCTGCAATCGGTCCAGGCGAGCACCTTGTCCGAAAGCGTCGACACCTTGCGCCAACGCCTGGTGGAGATGGTGCGCGCGCAACCGGAGCCCACACCGGCGCTGCGCAGCTACAACCTGCTGCTGCCGCTGATGCTGATCAGCGCGGGAAAGCCGCGCAGACCCGCTGATTGTGCGCGTGGCGTCACACGTTTGAACACGCTACTGATGGAACACCAAGACGGGGCCGCTCAGGGGATTCGTGCATGATCATGCAACTTCGCATACTGACGGGAATACACGCCGGCGCGCGATTAGATTTGCAGCCAGGCAGCTACACGTTAGGCGCCGATCCCCAGGCCGAGATCCGGATCGAAGACTGGCCTGATGGCCCGCTCATCATCGAGGTGGATGCAGATGGTCAAGCTCGTTATCGCAGCGACGCGTTGCCAACGACACCGTTTGTTGCGCTGCATCCAGTGCGTTTTGGTCCGTTGGT
Organism: Xanthomonas sp. BRIP62415; assembly: GCF_003993515.1. Lineage (NCBI taxonomy): Bacteria > Pseudomonadati > Pseudomonadota > Gammaproteobacteria > Lysobacterales > Lysobacteraceae > Xanthomonas > Xanthomonas sp. BRIP62415. The sequence continues at coordinate 44,962 of NZ_QEZH01000006.1, read as the reverse complement.
GCTCTGCGTCGGCGGGGCTGCTGCCGATTGGCCGGACGATGTGGCGCTGCTGGAGCGGTTGCTGTCTCCAGCCGCGACGCCGGCAACACCCCCACCACGCAAGTCCAGGCGCACTGCGCTGCGCGCAGTGGTGGGCGCCATGCTAGCGCTGGCCGCCGCAGCGCTGCTGCCCTCCCTGCTACCGGCATTTCTCTCCGATGCCGCTCCCGCGCGCAGCCAGGACAACCAGCTCAACCAGGTCCGGTCCGTGCTGAAACGGCTGGGCTTGCGCGAAGCGCGCGTGGAACAGGTCGGTACGCGCGTGCGCGTCGAGGGTTTGGTGGCGAGCAGCGCGGATGCGGCACGCCTGCGCGTACAACTGCACCGGTACCAACATGCGGTCACGGTCGATGTGCTGGTGGTGGATGAGGTGCTGGCAACCCTGCGCGATACCTTGGCCGACCGCGATCTGAACGTTCGCTACGACGGTCAAGGCGTGTTCTCCATCGCCGGCAGCAGCGACAACGCGGAGCGCGCAATCCGAAGGATCGCCGATCTACGCAGCGATCTGGGCCCGGATGTCCGCAAGCTGCATGTGGACATCACCCAGCAGGACCCTTCGGTAAAACCGCCCGCCAATTACGACGCCGCGCTGCTCGCCGACGGGTTGCATTACGTCGAGACCCCGGACGGCACCAAGCACCTGACTTCCCTGCCGCAGCACGCGGCGCCATGAGAACCGCACCATGTTCGATGCCATGACCCACACGGTCACCCAGGATATGAGCAAGATCTTGCAGACCAAGGCGGAGGATCTCTCCGGTGAGCGACTGCGCAACATCGATGCAGCGCTGCACACGACAGCGCAACAACTCCGTGTGCACTGGTCTGCAGCGAGCGATCAGGCTACGCGCAACAATTTCACCGTCTTGCACGACGGCATCAACGCCGCACGCGACATCGTCGCGCACATTGCCAGCATGCCTTGATCATCGAGTTCCTTGGCCACGTTGGTCAAGCAAAACGCGCCGACAGGCGCTCCACGTTACTTCACCTTTAGCTGAGGAGTATTTCTATGTCGGATTTACAATCGATTGGGCCGCGATTGGGCCAGGGCGGGGATCTGTTTAAATCGGACTTTTCAAGCAGATACGACAATCATATGAGCAGCCAGACTTCAGACAATCAGATGGATAGTCTGATGGGTGGCATTGGCCATTCAGCCTCCGCACAGGAGCGCATGAACAACTACCTGACCGAGAAGAAGAACGAACTTGACTTCAACGTAGCGCTCAACAAATTCATCGGCAAGGCTGGCGACAACGCGAAGCAGCTGGTTGGCCAGTAATGGGCCCTGACATGACGCAGGGCCGATGCATGGCCCTGCGCATGTCGTACGACAGATGAGCAGCACCCGATTCGAAGCGATCGTCCAGCAGATGTGCGAAGCACTGGACCTGCCGGATGTGCAGACGGTGCTCAGCAAACGCGTGCTGTGGGTGGACGGGTTTGAAGTCTATCTGCACATGCCTGCAGCCCAGACCGACGATGAAGCACAGCAAGCGCCGGAAGAAGAAGCGCTGTATCTACGCATCTGCTACGGCCTTGCTCCTGCGGGACGCAGCTTGACGGTCTTCCGGCTATTGCTGGAAGCCAACCTCTCGGTGTACGCGCAGGACCAGGCGCAACTGGGATTGAACGATGCCGGCGTGATCGTGCTGATCGTGCGCGTTCCGCTGGACGACGACGTCGACGGCGCATGGATCTGCGATCTGCTCGCCCACTACGCCGAGCATGGCCGTTACTGGAACAACAATATCTTCATTGCACACGACGAAATGTTTGAAGGAATCGCGACGGGGAATTATCTGTGGCTACGCGCCTGAGGTGCTCGGCCGTGCATGCAAGCTGATGCCTGCAGCGAGGCAGGCACGACTCAGCAGCACGCTGATCGGAGCCTTGCGCATCCGCTGCGCTGGGTCACATCGCCACGCTGTCGCGCCGTCATTCCATCTCGCAGGATTTCTTACGCCATTCATCACTCGCAAGGACACTCGCCAATGAATCTCGCCATCCCCTCACACACCACTGCGAGCTTGCAGCCGTCCTCGTTCTCCCTGTCGCAGCAACAAGCCCTTACCGCGGTGATCATGAGCATGCTGGCGTACTGCATGCAACGCGTGCTTAGCGACATGCTGCAGTCACAGGATCAGCCATCCAGTGACGGTCAGTCACCGACCACCCCCAATCCGACGCCCTCGATGCCGCCATCGAACCCGCCGAGTTCCACCAACCCCGGCGGACAACACGGCAGCGGGACTGGCAATGGCAGCGGCGGCAATGGCAGCAACACCAACAAGGGCAACGGAAGCACCAGCGGAACAGGAGCCGGCAACGGCGCATCCCACAGCAACCCGGGTCAACCGGCAACGCCGCCTGGCACCGGCCAGCCGGTAACGCCCAGCGCCAACGGCACGCAAGCACCCCTGCCTCCCGGCAAGGTCGTCACCGCACCGCCCGGCGTACAGAACAAGCCCATCGTGGTGCATAAGGGCGAGGTGTTCGACGGCAAGAATCAGACCTATATCGGCGGCCCCTGCCTGGGCAAAGGCGATCAGGACGAGCACCAGCAACCGTTGTTCGTCGTCGAGGACGGCGGCTGCCTCTGCAACGTCAACATGACGGGCGGCGGCGACGGGGTGCATTTCATGGGCAGCGGCAAGATGGTCAACTGCGTCAACGAAGATGTCAGCGAGGATGCGGTCACCATCGATGGCCAGGGCAACCGCGAGCATGATGCGGGAATTGCAGGTTGTAGCGCTGAGGTCAGCGGCCGGCCGAAGGTCGAGATCATCAATTGCACGTTCAAGAATGCCGCAGACAAGGTCGTGCAGGACAACGGTGCTGCCGACGTGGTGATGTCGGGTGACACCGTCGAGGGTGCCAGCAAGGTCTTCCGCACCAACGGTGGGCATGCCGATATCAATACGAGCCTTCAAGTGGAAAACTGCGAGTTCAATCAGGTCAAGGAAGCAGTGTTCCGCACCGACGCGCCAGGCGCGACGGTGGCGTTGGCAAACCTGAAGACCGATGCGCCCGACGAGGTGATTGCTCCCAACGCGTCCCAGGCCATCGGCGCGACACGCATCGGCCATAAGGCCTACAGCGGCTGATCACACCCTGCACCGTTGCTGTGCGTCGAGCGCGCCCGGTGGTGTCGAGGTCCACATGCGAGGTGTCGAGCGTGACCCGTATCCGCCCTTCCACCCTGACATTCGGGCTGCCTGGCAACAGCCATGGCGCGGCGCATGCGGGTACGCCGTCGCCGCACAAGCAGGCCCATCACCGACTGCATCAACTGGATGGGCCAGCGGCCGAGTCCGAAGCACGCGCTGCAGAGCTGGATGTGGCCGCACGGGTGTATCGCTACACCGCAGCTGCTGCCGACACCGGACGGGGCGCGCCTGCGCCACGCGAGACAGGCAGGCTGCGGGGCGTGCGGAAGTCGTTGCAGAAGCTCGCCCGGCTCGCCGGCACGGCGGTGGGCATCGCCCGGCAGGCCACTCCCGACCATACGCGCCTGCTGCGCTACCAGGGCACATCTGCGCAGCCTGCACCGCCCGCTCGGGCAGAGCCGGGCCACTGGCACACGCTCGCTCCTTTGCAGACAGCGACATTCGCCGCCTCGCAACGGCTAAGCGACGCCCGGATCGCCGTGCGCAAGGCCGCAGCGCTTGAGCGCCTGGTGGTGCTGCATATCGATCGCCTGGAGCAGGACACAAGCCTGCAGGCCAGACGCGCACCGCGCCTGGCCGACCGTGCCAACGCCACCCGCAAACGCCAACAGGTGCTGGCCACCTGGAATACGCTGCTCCGCAAGCACATCGCCAGCTGCAGCGAGCGCCTGGCGCGCACCGAGCAACAGCTGCAGCAGCAACTGGACCAGCTCACGGCCATGCCCGCGCCCGCTGCAAACGAGCGCCGACCGCGCTTGCGTGACCTGCTCAAGCACGAAGCCGAGCTGGAGCGCATCCGCAAGCAGCACCAGCACGCGCAGCACCTGTCCGCCCTGCGCGAGAAACAACAGACCTTGCTGCAGCGCCTGGAAGCGCGCGCCGCCAACCTCGACACCACACTGGCACAGGCGCTGCAGTCAGCACTCATCGTGGCCGGCGACCTGTTCGAGACCGCTGCGCGCGCCGACGCGTTGCGTGCACTGCTGCCGGCCCTGGCGGATCTCACGCAATCGCTCGAGGAGGAGGTTGACCGCGCGGCGGCCGACGATCTGCGCGCCAGCCAGGCGCTGCGGGCCGCGTCGGACGCACTGATTGCCGCGCAGATCGCGCAGACCGCCTCCAGCACAACCGATGCCGCCGCGGCCACCGCATTGCGCAACCGCTTGTCGTCCTGGGCGAGCGGGCTGTCCACCACGCGTTTCGCAGACCAGGCGGTGCCTGCAGCGGGGATCGTGGCCATCGCGCTCGGCGCGCTGCGCGCGGCAGTGGCCGGTGTGCTCGGCGACAACCGCGCTGACGCCGCGGCGCTGCTGTTGGCCACCTTCGACCGTGTCCACGACAGCACCTGGAGCGCGCTGATCCCCGCCGATCCGGAACGGCCAGGAGACCCGCCGGGCACGACGATGGGCGAGCACTCCGCCATTGCCCGCGCAGCGATCGAGGCGGCGACAACGCATTGGATGGAGACCCTGGGACGTGTGCCACGCGGCCGTCAGGTACTGGGCCAGTTGATCCGGGCACGCCACGAGCGTGCCGCCGACCCCGGCCGCCAGGACATCGCGCGCATTGCGTTGCGGGCCGATGCGCTGCTGCGCGCCGCACCTGTGGACCATGCCGCCACGCGGTGCTGGCTGAGCGGTGCGCGGCGCGCCGCCGGTGTCGCCCTGCACGCGGCCGACCCGGCAGATGCGTTGCGCACCTGCAGCAGCGACGAACGTGCGGCCTACCATGCGCTGCGCAATGGCTACGAGTCGCGTGCTCCCGATTCGGCGTATGCGCGCGCAAACGCCCACCTGCAGGCGTTCGGCGAGGCGGTGCGCACTGCCACCTCGCCGCATCCTGCCGGCACACACGCGAGCGCTCCCAATCCACTGCAGGCCTTGTCGGAGGGGCTTGAGGTCGCATCGGCCACCGCACTGCCGACACCGCGTCGACGCGCCAACCTGGCCCTGGAGCACGCCGCGGCTGCCTTGGCCGGCTACCTGGGCGCATTGCATGCGGCCCGACCGCAGGGCAGTGTTCCATCACAGGCCGAGCTGCACTGGCAGGCGGCGGCCGAGCTGCTGCAATGGGTCGATGAGGACGTGGACCGCAGTTGCGTGGTCTTCGATGCCGCCACCCTTGCACGCATCGCCGAACGTGCCGCAGCGCTGCACAACCACCGTCAGGCGCAGGCATCCCGAGCCCCGGGCGGTGCAGCGGTGCAGGCAGCACCACCGGAAGGATTGCGGCGTGCCTGGGAGCAGGTGCGGAGCGGTCGCTGCACCGCGCCAGCCGCGTTCGATCTGTTGCGCACCTGCCTGTCTACGGTGCGGGCGGAGCACGCAGAGCAAGCGGCGGAGCCGCAAGCAGGCGATCCCTCGCCACAGGCCACGTTGTGGCTCGCACATGCGCAGGACTGCCTGGCGCATTTCGACGCCGCCGTCGACAAGACCTTGCAGTTGATGAAGCAGACCGGTGCCGGCGCCCTGGCTCACCCTGAGGCATTGCTGGACCTGCTGCGCGACATGCTCTCGCACCTGGAATGGCGCGACCGCTGGCGGATGACCTGCCAACAGACCTGGGGCGCCAATCTCGCACCGCTTTCGGCGGCAGCTGCGATTGCAGGGTCTGCGTTCGGCCTGGGTACACGACTGATCGCCAGCATGCAGTGCAATCGCGATGCCTCGCTGGAGTTCTACATGGGACGTACCGGCCTGTACCTGCAGATCAGCCGCCAATCCGCGACGCAGCGCCAGCTCGGTGCGGGCCTGACTGTCGGCTATGGCATCGATGTGGAAAGCGACTACGCGGCAGCCGGGGTGTCGGCCGCCGTGGACTGGCGCTATCGGCGCGAGGCCGGCGTGGAAGACGGCCTGCAGCTCCGTATCCCCCGGTTGGGCAAGGGACGCGAGCCGGAGCTGCTGCAGGCATTTTTGCGCATGCTGGAGCATCTGGTACGCCGCGCAACGCCCGATCCTTCCGCACAGCCCCCCGGCGCGGACTGGATGCAGGCATTGCTGGCCGAGCATCCGGACGCCAGCGTCGGGCTGATCGACCAGGCCGCACGCGTCAGCCAGGGCACCGAATGCAGCGCCAGCGTCAGCGCCGGCCTGCGTGCAGGCGATGCGCACGGCCGCCGCGCGGGCGGTGCGCTGGGGCTCGGCGTCAAGTCGCGCCAGGACCTCGGCTGGACATCGACGACCGTGGCCGGCTACATGACCACGCACTACTGCGACGCCACCGCCGCACGCCGGGTGGAAGCGGCCGCACGCCTGACGGCCGGCGTGCAATTGGCGCTTGCCCAGCATCGACACGGAGGCGCATCGGCAACGCCTGCGGCCAGCACCACGCTCTCGGCACTCGATGCCGGCTATGTGGCCGAAGTGAACGCGGACGTGGCCACCGCGTTCTGCACGCTGTTCCAGTTCGGTGGTGAGATCGATGCGGTCCGCAGCGACCGCGCAACCGACTTCGCGCAATTCGCCGCGTTCGAGCGCCTGGTCCGCACCCAGTGGGAGCGCTGGGCCGACTACGGCCTGGCCAAGCTGGGCAACGATGTCGACCAGACCTTGCAGCCGGTGCTGGCAGAGCTGCAACTGGAGCATTTCATGCAGCAGGCCAGGCGCTTTGCCGATGGCAACGCACTGGCTGCACTGTTCGCCGACGAGGCGTTACGCAGCGAAGCTGCACCGCTGCTGGACGTGCACCGCGCACTTGCACTGGTGGCGCAGGATGCAGGTGACGACACGGCTGCACTCGCCGAGCGCACCGCCTTCGACGCGTTGCTGCAGCAGCCCGCCGTGTGGGAGCCGACGTTGCTGCTGGTCCGCGAGAAGACAAAACTGACCGAAGAACGTGGCGTGGACTTCATCGTCAAGCGCCAGCGCAACCGCATCGCCGAGGCCATGCGCACGGTCGGTCAATGGCCAGCGTACGAAGCGGTGCCGCGCGCCGTATCGCCCCGCCCCACTCCCACTGCTCGCACGTAAGCCCGCACCGGGCTGGCCCCGGGACCGCCAACGAACGACAGACGCAACGGCGGTTGCGTCTGTCGTAGCGGCGTGCGCGACGCAGTGGATCGGCTGCAGGATCGACCGCTCACGGCCTGCCGTTTTCCCAGTGGCGAAGTTCCTCGCTTTCGTGCAGTGCCTGCCTGAGCTTCTGTAGCTCGGTCTTGAGTGTCTTGGTCAGGTCGTTGCGTGGCACGCCGCTGAACATCGCCGCCTGCCCGGCGTGCAGGCGGTCGAGCACAGTGTCGATGGTCGCAATCGAGACCGATTGCGTGCTGACCTCCGTGCGCAACTCCTCCAGGGCTTCACGCAATCTCCCCGCCAGCGGCCCAGTTGCAGGCGCAAGCGGCTGCCCCTCCTCCAGGGCGCGCGCAATCTCTGCCGATGTCGGCGCCGACAACAGCGCGATCGCCGCCTCGACGGGTTCGGCCAGCGCCTGAAGCGTGCCTGCGATGGCGCGTTGATGACCGGCGGCGCTGGCGGCGCGTTCCTGGTCGAGGCGCGTGGCCTGGGTGGTGTTGGCGCCGTTCTTGGCCTTGAGCGCATTCCAGATCGTATCGTTGAACAGGGTCTGCGCTGCCTGTTGCACGACCGTGGCGGTGGAATTGGCGGCTTCGCCTGCAACGCTGCCGTTTGCGTTACCGCCACGCAAGGGCGCAGCGATCAGGCGGCCGGCCCCGAGCGAGGCGAAATTGGCCAGCACGTTGCTGAGCATGTGACGGCCCAGCACATCGCGTACCGCAGTGGTGATCGCGTTGGTGGTGCTCAAGGCCTGCCTGGCCAACGCCAGGCCTTCCATCCCGGTTTCCAGCAGGTAGTTGGGGAAACGCACAGCGTCAGACCATTGCGCGGGCCGACGGGTCTTGTCCGGCAATGCCAGCGCAAACAGATTCAGCCGCTGCTGTCCGCCAAGCAGGTCGGGCACGCGCATCTGGCCGGTACGCGCAACCGCCTTGCCGGTTTCGAGCATCGCCTTCTGCACCACCCCTGCCCCGCCAATGGCGAGCGCGCTCAAGCCCAGTTGGCCGGCCGGCGTGCGCGTGCCCGGGTCGGCGGAGGTCCGCCGCGCCGCGTTGAATCCCGCGTTGATCGTCGGCTTGAGCAGCAACGTGTCCAGGGACTTGTCGTCCAGGGTCGATTGCCACTGGGTGATTCCCTGGCGGAGGTCGTAGGTCTGCGCCTTGAGCTCGGGAAGCGTTGCGGTGTTGCCTTCGCCGGGACGCGTGAAGCGTTTGCCCTCGGCAGTGATTTCCAGCAGGGCCGGCGGCGGATCGGGCACCAGGATCTTGGGGTCGATGGCCTGGAACCGCGGCAGGTTGGCAACACGCGCGCGCCGGTCCATCGCCGGGATCAGCAACGTATCGCTGGTATAGGACATCAGGCCCGCCACCGTGCCGGACAGCGTCGTCGTACTCAGCGTCTCCGATCCGGGCGCACGCGCGCCATCGTAGGCTGCACCCGCGGCGAGACCGAACGGGGTCCGCATCGAGCCGATGACGAAGGCCCTGAGGCACTCGTAAGCGATCGGCCACGCTGCTTTTGCGCCTGCCGTCTTCATATCGCCGATGATCTGGTATCCGGCATCCGGCCCGAACGCGGCGATGCGTTCGTCCACGCGCGCGTCCGCCCATTCCAGATACGCGGCCTGCAGTGCCTCCTGCTCCTCCGAGGGCGCTGCAAAGCGCAGATTGCCCAGGCGAGTCCGTAGCTGCGCCTTCAACTCAGCGGCCGCCGCCGCGCTGCGCTGCGCATAGCTCGCTGCAACGGCAGGCGCATGCGGCTCATCGACGACCGAGGACGCGGGGCTTACATACGGAGTGTAAAACGCTGCGTCCGTCGACTCGGAAGAATGCGATGACTGCGAGGACTCCGAGCGATGTGATGCACCATGCGAGGACTCGGCATGACTTGCGTCGGTGGTCACGCGACGTGCAACCGGTGCGCGGCGACCGCGCAATACCGGGCCCGAAGAGGGCAGGCCGGCGAGCGGCCCGGTTGGCACTCGCGTCTGTGGCAGGGCGACGGCCTCCTCGGCATGCGTCGGGCGTGTGGGTGCAGGAGACGTTGCGCGGCCGCTGGGAGAGGTCCCGATGTTGCTGGAGAGCTTCATGAGGCCACCTCGGCCGTGCTGCCGGCCTGCGTCACCAGCGCGTCCAGCACCACACGTGCGGCCACCTGCCCGCGCTCCAGCGCAGTGGCCACGGCATCGGGCGTGCGTTCGACCAACAGCGGGCAGACACAGAGCAGGCCAAGGTCCGAGAGCGTGAGCCGCCAGCCGTAGTGGGTCAGCAATTGTTCCTGCAGCGCCAGCAGCGTCACCACCTCCTCGCCGCCGAGCTCGCGTGCGGCCAATGGCAGGATCACTTCCGGAAACGCCGTCATCCCGCCCTGCTGCACCTGCGCGTGGACACGGCACAGCATGCCCGCAGGACCAAGGATGGTTTCGCCTTGGCCAAGTCGCTGCGCAAGCTCCTCAGGCAACCCAAGACGGACTCCCAGGCTGGTGAAGAATGTGTCGTTCGCTGTGTGGAGATTTCCCAATTCCGACATTGTCCGAAATCCTCGAGAAAGTATGCGATAGGTACCGATACACCATTCCGGTAGGAGAAAGTCTCCATTACCGGATGCATAGCCGGGTAACCCCCTGCGAAAGACTCTTGCCGCGCGCGAAGATGTCCTGCTGAAAAATGTGCAACCGAGACCTGGATCATGTGCCTTGCACTCCGGAGCACGACAGGATCATGTTGCACAACCCGGATGCGGGATTAACGCGATTGCACCCCGGACATTCGATTCGCATCGCTATGCCCGACTTCGCGATGCAGGTCGCAAAAAATGGTCAGCGTGCTGCATTGTTGCCGCCCATAGCGGCCACCCTAAACATCAGACGTGGATTCGCTATCGCGCGTTGCGTTTCACCCTATTTCATCAATACAAGCGAGTGGTATTCATGAAGGTTTCTTCCGCACCCCAGACAGCACATTCCTACACTAACCCCGTAGTGAATTCACCCAGCGCCGAAAGGCAAAGCAGGCCGACCACAAAAAGCGATGGGCCGCTTGCACAGCTCCAGGGACGTTCCGCTCCGAAAAGATATCGCACCGCCCCCAAGCCTGCTCAGTCGAACGCACAGGCTCAGCAGATGCGGCCACTTGGCATGCCGCCATTCCATGCAGGCACCAGTAACGACTGCGGTCTTCATACGATTGCGGCACTGACCGGGCTCGCCGAGGCGGATGTTGTCAACGGGCTTGGCCTGACACCGGACAACATTCAATACATCAGCCAGCATGGCATGACGCCAGACCAGTTTACCTGGGCGATTAGTAAATTCGAAAATGGCAGTGTCAAACACCAGCGCGGATCGCCGCAAGACCTTGCAAGTGCGCTTCATCAGCTTCCAAACTACGAAAAGATTGCGATCGGCATGGAGCGTCATTCAGGCATCGGACACCTCGTTGCTGCGATGCGCCAAGGTGAAAAACTGGTCATCTGGGATCGCCAGGTCAGCCATGTAACAGAAGTGCGAACGAGAGAGGAGTTATTGCATTATTTCAATAGCAATAATGTGTCAAGTGTTCAAACGTGGTCCCGTCAGTGATTCCCGGTAGCCCGCAGCTATCCGCAGGCAACTGAAAAAAACCTCTGCAACATCCTTCTGCAATTGCTGCAGGGCTGCAGCCCAAGCGCTCAGCCCTGCAGTGGTCCGGCCGTTCACCTTTCCCGGGCAGGCCAGGATAATGCGCTTCGGGCAGGCGATAGCAGAGAGAGTCGCCCAGTGCGCTGACCTCTCACGTTTCGATGCAGCGTCATTGCTACGCTCGCCACTTCCACAGCTCTCGCGAACACCCCCGGTCCGGGGGCCGGTGCAGGAATGCTTGCCGGTCGCAGATAGCAGCGGCAAGGGACATTGGCGTTCAAGGTAGCAAGATGGTGGCCGCCAACCTTTGTCAGGCGGCCGTGGGTAATCCTGCGCTGCGCGCTGCCGGTCGATAAGGCTGCGTTCGTTCGGCACTCGGGAGGTGCAAGACGACCCAATGCAGCGTCCAGCTGGGCTGGCAATCTCGCTTATACGGATACGCTCGCTCGCAGTGGTGAACAGGTATGTGCGGCAAAATTTATTGCAGCCACCGTCTATCGAACCGCGAGAGTGCGCGCCTGAAATCAGTTAATCGGCACGCCAATGCATCAGGCGATCGTGGTGATCGCCCTGCACTGCTCTCACAGCAAACGCCGAACGAAGGCGAGCATTACCTGCGCCGCCCACCCCTCAAACTCCTGAGATTTTCCTTCGTATCCGCCTCGAAGTTGTCTGCAATGGGCTTGGGAATACTCTGTTTACCCAGTGGCACCCCGCCCGCGTCTTCCAGATTCTGGCGGATCTCGCCTTTCTTCTTCTCCTTGTCCAATCGCATCTCTTCGTAATGCAAACCTGCCAACACAGGCACTTTGAGCATCTCAGTCGATTTGCTGATGCTGCTACCTACTAAATAACCTTTAACCGCATCAGTTGGCTGTTGCCGCTCGGCTGCCCCCTTGCCTGTTCCCTTGGCTGCGCCCTCGGCTGTCCCCTTGGCTGTCCCCTTGGCCGCGCCTTCGCCTGCGCCCTTGGTTGCACCCTCAGTCGCCCCCTTGCTCACTCCCTTGGCTGCACCCTCGCCTGCCCCCTTGCTCGCCCCCTTGGCGGCGCCCTCGGCGACCCCTTTGGCGGCCCCCTTGGCTGCGAGCCTGGCCGTGGGTCCGCCGACAGCGCCAACCACCGCCCCAGCCATGTTGATGCCGGCGAGTTTCCACGCGAGCGACATGTCGCCGCCTTGCAGTGCGGTGTCGAGGACCTGTGCCGCCTGCGCTTCGCTCTCCAGTGCCAGCGCTGCTGCATCGGCAAACTCGCCGATGACGGGGATGCCGTTCAGTGCACTCAGTCCGACCGAGGCCCAGTCCAGGATCTTGCTGTCCCACTTCAGGAACTCATGCAGTCCCTTGCCGACGGTACCGATGTCCTTTTTCTTCTTCTTGATCTCCGGTTGATCGGCCTTGCCCATCAACATGTCCGCGACGGCCTTCTGCTGGTCGGGTGATGTGGCTGTGTGCGTGGGCGATTTCTCCACGATCTTGTTGGCCCCCGTCATATGTTCGTAGAACTGCTGAAAGTCCTTCTTGCTGATCTTGCCCGAGTCGACGACATGGCCGCCGCCGAAGAAGCTGTGGGGCTTCTTGTAGCCGGTGATCGAGTTGTTCAACACGCCGAACAGCAGCGGGTCGCCCAACAGCTGTTTGGCGGCGTCGCGAACTGCGGGGTCGGCCTTGTCGTCTTTGGCGATCGTGTCGAGCTTGTCGCGCGTCACCTCCTTGCCGTCGCCGAAGAACGCGTCCTGGTGGCTGTTGATGGTGTCCAGCGTTTTCAGTTCGGGCGCGGTCAGGTGCATCTGCGATGCGGATTTCTGCAGGAAATCCGGGGTACTCATCGAACCCGAGTCTCCCGCCAGCGCCTTCCACTGATCGGGGTGCTCACGGAAATACTGCGCGGCAGCGATGACCTGCGGTGGGCGCTTCTGGGTCTTGTCGTCGCCTTCGACCAGGTGCTTGAACGCGTCCTGGTTCAGATCCTTCGGCAGATAGTCCGAATAACGATAGAACTCGCGCATCGCGTCGCTTTCGGTCATGACCGTCGGCTCGGTCTTGTCCGGGCTGTCCGACGCCACATAGTTTTGCGTGTAGCCCTTGGCTTGCTTGGTGGCGTACTCCGCCACCTGCGCGTGGCCGGCCGAGAACTTGCCGAGATCGCCGGCCTTGATCTTGCCGCCGCATTTGCCATCGCCCTGCGAGCCGATGGCGAAGAACAGCCGCGGGTCCTTTTGCAGTTCCGTCAATGCCTTCTTCAGATCCGGCGGTGTCGCCGGGTCGTTGATCTTCGCATCGAGATCGGCCCACGCGAGCGGCAGCTTGTCCTTGTGGCGATCGAGCGTGGTGACGATCTCCAACTCGTTCTGGGTGAGCGTCCCGCCATCCCACGTGACCGAAGAGCCGTCCACCGGCGGCGGCAGGTCGCGCCCTTTCATTTTTTCGGGATTGTAGGTCGCGTTCTTCCCACCCATGGCAGTGACTTGCGGATGGCGATCGGCAAAGTCGTAGAGGTTGGCCGCAATCAGCTTGCCATTGCACTTGCCCTGGTCGTCGTGGTGGTGCTTGCCGTGTCCCTGGGATGCCATTGCGAAGAACAGGCCGGGGTCCTGCTGCAGACCTTGCAGGGCTTTTTTCAGGTCAGGCGGCGTGGCCGGATCGTTGATCTTTTCATCGAGCTTGTCGAACTCGATCGGCGTCATGTCGCGATGCTGATTGAGCGTGGAGACGATCTCGAGCTGGGACTGCGTAAGCGTGCCGCCGTCCCAGGTGACCGTGGAGCCCTCTGCTGCCGGCGGCGGCGTGTCTCCCTTGATATTTTTGGGATTGAACTCGGCGTTCTTCCCGCCCAGATCGGTCACCTGTTGATGGTGGTCTGCAAAATCCCACAAATCGGCGGCCTTGATCTTGCCGCCGCATTTGCCATCGCCCTGCGAGCCGATGGCAAAGAACAGACGCGGGTCTTTCTGCAGGCCTTGCAGCGCGCTCTTCAGATCGGGGGGTGTGGATGGGTCGTTGATCCTGTCGTCGAGTTTTGCGAACTCAAGCGGCATCTTCTCCTTGTGCTGATTGAGTGTCGAAACAATCTGGAGCTCCGATGCGGTGAGCGTGCCGCCGTCCCAGGTCACCGACGATCCATCCACCGCAGGCGGCAGCTTGGATCCCTTGATGTCCTTGGCATCGAAGGCGGTTGGGAGCGTCGGCCAGGAGGTGCGTTTGTCGATCGGCTGGCTGGCCTGCATGTCGTCAGCCGAAGGCGTGGACAACCCAGCCAGTCCGCTGCCTGATCCATCGTTCGGCGCATTGCCGTAGATGGCGGCAAGCAGCTGGTAGATCTGTTGCAGGAACAGGTTATCCATCGCCAGCAACAGATCGGAGTCGTTCATGGCCGAATCGGATCCTGTCGCCTCCGGAGACGACGTATCATCGGTAAGAGGGAGAAGCAGACCGGCGGCACTCCCGGTCGAAAGCGTGTTGAGCGACATGTGCGGCCTCGCAGTGACAGAGCAGTGACAGAGCAGCTGCATATGAGTACATGCTCATACGGTCACACGGGCATGTCTCATGCGGCGAGCACAAATGTTGCCACCGCCGGTACGGGGCGCATGCACCGATGAACTATTTTGGCGAAAAAAGCGCAAGAAACCGCGCGCAGACGACGAGCCTGCAAACCGGCGTAGAGGTAAGACACCCCCGCGCCACGATGGTGTCGCTGCCTGCGCCGATATCGGTCATGTCGGTCTCGATGGTCACCGTGCCGGTGCGATCCGGCCGCGCACGCGCACCTGCCTTGGACATCGGCGCGCCGCACACGGCAGCGGCCATGCCCATCCCGATCAGCCATTGCCCGTCGCGCACGCTGGCGTGCGCCGCCTGTTTAACAGCGCGCGCGCCTCGTCATGCTCGGCGCGTGCAGTGGCCAGCGCTATCTCCGGATACTTGCCCGTGGCATGGACGTTTTCCTTGCAGACGATCCGGATGGCAGCGGCTCACTGCGCGATCAGGAACACCGCATAGATGTTTTCGGTGTAGGTGATGGTGCCGGTCAGCAGGCTTTCGCCGATGCCCTGGGCTCCGGCGCTTGGCGCAGGCGGCGGCGGTGGGGCCGGTGGCGAAGGCGGCGACACCACCGAGCCTGGCTTTGGCGCTGCGGGGGCCGACCAGGTGCCTGCCTCGACACCATAGGCAAAATTGGGGGCGACATCGGAGATGCTGTAGATCCCGCCGAGCCGCACGCCGTAAGCAGCGGCCAGTCCTTGGGCCGATTCGCGCGACTGCGTGGCGGCTTCGCCCTTGAGGTCTGCACGCAAGGCAGCGGCATCGGCGTAGGCGGTCTGCATCGACAGCACCTGGACATGCTCATTGGCCTCCAAGCCGCCGAGAAAGGCACGCACATCCTTCAAGGACGTAAAGGTGCCGCGGATCTTGCGCTCCACGCGGGTGCCTTCGAAGACCGATTTACCCGCCTCGTAACGCGATTGCGGCGCAATCGACAACGCAGAGGCATACAGCGAGTCCTTGAGCACGCGGTTGCGCTGCAACCCATCCAGGACCACACGGGCGCGCTCTTCGACGAACGTGCGTGCCAGGTCGGGCTGCAGATTGGTGTTGCTGACCTTCAGATCGACGATGAACCGGTCCGGGTCCACGGTCCGATAGGCCTGCCCCTTCACCAGCAAGTGCGGCTGCGAGGGCAGCGTATTGATCTGCGCTGTGCCCACGGCAGGTAGCATGAGGGCGGTGGCAAGCATCCAGCCGGCGAATCTGTTCATTGTCGTCTTCCTTGATGGCGAGTGATGCCCCTACAGCGTGGGGTCCTGCAGAAGCGCCGCCACGTCCGTGCACAGCCGATCGACCGCCGCCGGCGTGGTGGCCCATGAGGTCACAAAGCGAATGACCAGGCGGCCATCGCTGCGGGTTTCCCAGCGTTCGAAATCGTAGCGCCGGGCGAGCTGTTCGGCCTGCGCTGTGCTGACGACGATGAACTGCTGGTTGGTCGGCGAGTCGCTGGTGAACTGCACGCCAGCGGCCAGCAAGCCGGCGCGCAAGCGCTGCGCCATGGCATTGGCATGCGCGGCCAGCTCGAAGAACAATCCATCCTCGAACAAGGTGGCGAACTGCGCGCCCAGCAGCATGCCCTTGGCCAGCAGCGCGCCACGTTGCTTGATCAGATAGCGGAAGTCCGCCTGCAATGCCGGAGTGACGATGACCAGCGCTTCGCCGAGCAAGGCACCGTTCTTGGTGCCGCCGATGTAGAACGCATCGGTCAGCGCGGCAATCGTCGGCAGGTCCAGATCGTTGCCAGCGGCAGTGAGTGCGGCGCCCAGGCGTGCGCCATCCAGGTACAGCAGCAGGTCGTGTGCGCGGCAGAAACGCGACAGCGCCTGGAGTTCGGCACGCGTGTAGATGGTGCCGCTCTCGGTGCTGTTGGAAATGTAGACCAGGCGTGGTTGCACCATGTGCTCGTTGCCGTGCACGTCCAGCAACGGCTGGATCAGCGCCGGGGTCAGCTTGTCGTGCAACGCGGGCACGGCCAGCACCTTGTGGCCGGTGGCTTCGATGGCGCCGGTTTCGTGCGTGGCGATGTGCCCGGCCTCCACCGCGATCACCGCCTGGTGCGGGCGCAGGAACGCCGCGATCGCCGTCAGGTTGGTCTGGGTGCCGCCGACCAGCAGATGCACGTCGGCCTGTGCCTGCGCGACTGCATTGCGAATCAATGCAGCCGCACGCGCGGTGTGGCGATCGGTACCATAGCCGGCGTTCTGTTCGGCGCTGGCCTGTGCCAGGGCCTGCAGCAGGCGCGGATGCGCGCCCTCGCTGTAGTCGTTGCGGAAGCTGATGCGCATCGCGTTGCCCTGCCCGTCCATCACAACCCCTTGGCCGCCTGCGCGACCGCACGGAACAGCGCACGCCCCTTGTTCATGGTCTCCTGCCATTCCAGGTCCGGGTCGGAGTCGTAGACCACGCCGCCGCCGGCCTGCACGTACAGATACCCGTCCTGGATCACGGCGGTGCGGATCGCAATGGCGGTGTCGGCATCGCCATGCCAGCCGATATAGCCGACTGCACCGGAATAGACGTTGCGCTTGACCGGCTCCAGCTCGCGGATGATCTCCAGCGCGCGAATCTTCGGCGCGCCGCTGACGGTGCCGGCCGGGAAGGTGGCGCGCAGCACGTCGCTGTAATTCAGGCCGGCCTTGAGCGTGCCGGTGACCTCGCTGACGATATGCATCACGTGGCTATAGCGCTCGATCACGAACTGCTCGCCCACCTTGACCGTGCCCGGTTCGGCCACGCGGCCGACATCGTTACGACCCAGGTCGATCAGCATCACGTGCTCGGCGCGCTCTTTCGGGTCGGCCAGCAATTCTTCTTCTAGCGCCTTGTCCAGCTCCGGTGTTGCGCCGCGTGGGCGGGTACCGGCGATCGGACGCACGGTGACCACGCCATCGCGCAGGCGCGCCAGGATTTCCGGCGAGGAGCCGACCACCTGCGTACCGCCGACATCGAGAAAATACATGTACGGCGATGGATTGAGCGCACGCAGCGCGCGATACACATCCACCGGACGCGCGCGGAACGGCACGCGCAGCCGTTGCGACGGCACCACCTGGAAGATGTCGCCGGCACGCACGTATTCCTGCGCCTTGCGCACCACCGCGTGGTAGTCCTCGCGGGTAAACGAGGAGCGGAAATCCGACTCGTCGATCGCATCGGAAATCTGCGCCTGCGGATACCCCGCGCCGCCCTGACGCAGGCGGTGCGCCAGTTCGTCCAGGCGCCGGTTGGCGCGCACGTAGGCCTGCGGCTGGCGCGGGTCGGCATGCACGATCAGGTACAGCCGGCCCTTGAGGTTGTCGAACACCGCCAGCTCTTCGGACAGCATCAGCAGGATGTCCGGCGTGCCCAGCTCATCGGGTTTGTCGCCGGTGCCCAGGCGCGGCTCGATGTACTGGATGCACTCGAAACCGAACCAGCCGACCAGGCCACCGGTGAAACCGGGCAGGCCGTCGAGCTGCGGCACCGAGTGCTCGGCGCGCAAGGCGTCGACTTCGGCCAGCGGGTCGGCGACCTCGCGGGTTTCCAGCACTTCGCCGTGCTCGCTGATTTCCAGCGTGTGCCCGCGGAAGCTGTACACGCGCCGCGCCGGCAGGCCGATGATGGAATAGCGCCCGAAGCGTTCGCCACCTTCGACCGATTCGAACAGGTAGGTGTAGGCGCCGTCGGCGAGCTTCAGATAGACCGACAGCGGCGTGTCCAGGTCGGACAGCACTTGCCGGACAACGGGGATACGGGTGTGACCTTCAGCGGCCTGGCGCTGGAACTGCTCTGCAGTGATCAAGACGACTTTCCTTCCGGGACTCTGTGGCGGGGCGGACGACGGCAACGGGCCACCATCGCCACCAGCGGCGAGCGGAAGAGAAGGAGCGTGGAGTCGTCAGGCGGGACACGCCGCTACTGTAGCGCAACTGCCGCGCAAGGGCAGCAGGCGCGAAGCCAAAGCCGCGCAAATCGCGAAGCTGCGTCAGTCCGGCCTGGGTGTCTTACAGCCCGTGACACCAACACCCCGCTCTATCGCTCCATCGCTCTTCCGATTCCCCAATCCCGATTCCCGATTCCCAGCGCTCAAACGCTCCGCAACGGGCACTCCACCGGCAAATGCATCCGCAACCGCGCCGGCACGCATTCGATGCGGAAATGCAGCGAGGTCTCCGGCTCGCCATCCAGGTTCAAGGTCAGCGGCTGGTGCGAGACGATCTCCAGCCACGGCAGCCGCGCGCGCACGGCCACGCGCTCCAGCGCGGCCTGTTTGCCGCCGGTGACCAGGGTACCGAGGGTGGCGGCCACTTCGCCGTTGAGCGCAGGCACGATGGTGACGTCGAGCAGGCCGTCGTCGATCAGGGCCTCCGGGCACAGCGCCTGGCCGCCGCCGGCCTGGCGTCCGTTGCCCAGGCCAAGTGCAATGAACTCGCCTTCCCAACTGAAATCCGGGCCGCTGAAGCGGGCGCTGATCGGGTCGATCCGGCCCAGCCGCGACATGCCGGTGATCAGATACGCCAGGCCGCCCAGCATCTTCTTCAGGCCTTCGTCGGTTTCGACGGTGACCTGGGTGCCGAACCCGCCGCTGGCGACGTTGGCGCACCAGTGCGGGCCGTGCTCGGCGTCGATGCGCAACAGGTCGATCGGCTCGGCCGCACGCTCGGCGATCAACGTCAACGCGGCGAGCGGCTCGATCGGCAGATTGGCGGCGGTGGCGAAGTCGTTGGCGGTCCCCAGCGGCACCAGGCCCAGCGACGGCAGCGTGGCGGCGTCGGCCGTGTGATGCGCCAGCGCGGCGGCCACTTCGCTCAAGGTACCGTCGCCGCCGGCCGCGATCACGGTGTGGGCGCCGTCGGCAACCGCTTCGCCGACATAGCGCTCGGCATCGCCGTCTTCCCAGGTGACCCGCACCTCGAGCTGGATGCCGCGCTTGCGCAGCGTTCCCACCGCCTCACGCAGGTCCAGGTTGTCGGTGGACTTGCCGTTGAGGATCAGACGCCAGTGGGACGCGGCCATGCACGCTGCCAATGCTGTGAGGGTGGTGGCCGCAGGCTAGCAGCGGCCCGCTGCGTGCCTCGTGAATACGCAGCGTCGCCGGGCTGTCATCGGCATGTCACCGATGACCCGGAGAGTGGAAGGCCATAGCAGGGACGACGGGCGGAGGCAGGATCAGCCTCCAATTTTCCTGAAGGCCGCTCCGGTGGGGGCGGCCTTCTTCTTGCGTGCCACGGCGGCGCGGCAGGCCGCGCTCAGGTACCGGCGGCGAAGGCGGCCAGGCGCTCGCCGTCGAGCCGGTAGACGGTCCAGCCGTCCATCGGGCGCGCACCGGCCGCCTGGTAGAAGTCGATGGCCGGCTGGTTCCAGTCCAGCACCGACCATTCGAAACGCCCGCAGCCACGCTGCACGGCCAACCGGGCCAGATGCCGCAACAAGGCCAGGCCGGCGCCCTGCCCGCGCGCCTGCGGACGCACGAACAGGTCTTCCAGATACAGGCCGTTGCGGCCGAGCCAGGTCGAGTAGTTGAAGAAATACACCGCAAATCCCAACGCCTGGCCATCCTGCTCGCAGATCAGTGCATGCGCGGTGGCCCCGTCGCCGAACAGGCTGGCGCGCAGGTCCTCCGGGCTGGCCTTGACCGCATCGGGTTCGCGCTCGTACACCGCCAGTGCGGTGATCAGCTCGTGCAGCAGCTGCGCATCGTTCGGCGTGGCAGCGCGGATCTGCAGCGTGGGCGCGCTCATCGCACCGCGTCCACCGCTGCGCGCATCTGCGCGATCACCTGCGCATAGTCGGGCGCGTTGAAGATCGCCGAGCCGGCGACGAAGGTGTCGGCACCGGCCGCAGCGATCGCGCCGATGTTGTCGGCCTTGACCCCGCCGTCGATCTCCAGCCGGATCGGCTTGCCCAGCGCGTCGATCCTCTTGCGGATGGCGCGCAATTTATCCAGCGCCGAGGGAATGAAGGCCTGCCCGCCGAAGCCGGGGTTGACCGACATCACCAGCACCAGATCCAGCTCGGGCAGCACCCAGTCCAGGATGTCCACCGGGGTGGCCGGGTTGAGCACCAGGCCGGCCTGGCAGCCGTGCGACTTGATCAGCTGGATCGTGCGGTGCACATGGCGGCTGGCTTCGGGATGGAAGCTGATGGTGGTGGCGCCGGCCTCGGCGAAGTCCGGCACGATGCGGTCCACCGGCTCGACCATCAGGTGCACGTCGATCGGCGCGACGATGCCGTGCTTGCGCAGCGCCTGGCACACCATCGGGCCGATGGTGAGGTTGGGCACGTAGTGGTTGTCCATCACGTCGAAGTGCACCCAGTCGGCGCCGGCCTTCAGGACGTTGCTCACTTCCTCGCCCAGGCGGGCGAAATCGGCGGACAGGATGGACGGGGCAATCGCCGTCGGTTGCATGGGCAGCTCGTCAAGGAACGGGACACGCATTGTCGCAGGCACGCGACGCCGGTGCATCCGCGCCGGTCCCGCCTGCGTATGCACCTGACCGGCGCACCGCGCCCTTTCGCCAAGGACACCGCATGAAGACCACCCCGCTCGCCTCCGCTGCGCTTGTTTTGATGGCCCTGGCCCCGTCTGCCTGGGCACAGACCGGCCCGGCCGACTGGTCAGGTTTCTCGATCGGCGCCAATGTCGGCGGTGCCGACGTCAGTGGCGTTTCCGGCGGCCGCTTCGGCTTCGACACCAACCTGGACGGCCGCGATGGCGACCAGGTCAGCACCCCGACCGGCGCCGATGCCTTCTCGCCCGGATTCTGCGGCGGCGCGGCGGCCGGGCGCACCCCGGCCAGCGGCTGCAGCAAGGACAAGGGCGGCGCCGAATACGGCGCGCGGCTGGGCTACGACTGGCAGGCCGGCAACTGGGTCTACGGCGTGGTCGCCGAATACACCCGCAACGACCTGCGCGACAGCGTCAGCGCCTTCAGCACCACCCCGGCGTTCTACACCTTCACCCGCCAGCTCAACCGCACCGCCGCCCTGCGCGGCCGTATCGGCTATGCCTTCGGCGCGCAGGGTGACTATCTGGCCTATGTCACCGCCGGCGTGGCACGCGGCGAGTTCGACCACAGCTTCTCCAGCAGCAACACCGCCAACAGCTTCACCAGCAGCGGCGGCGACAGCGCCGACGGCTACCAGGCCGGCCTGGGCCTGCAGCGCCGCTTGAGCGACAACGTCTCGGTGGGCGTGGAGTACCTGTTCACCCGCCTGCAGGACGAAGACACCCGCGTGCGTGTCGGCCCGGGCACCGCGCCGGCCACCAACCCGTTCCTGCGCGTCAACCCGGCCGGTACCGATCTGCGCCGCACCGATACGGACTTCTCGTCGAATGCGGTGCGCCTGACGGCGACCTATCGCTTCTGAGTTCTGGAGCTTGCGTGACCACGCCCGACCTGCAAGGGGTCGGGCGTGCTTGATGGTGGCGCCAATGCCGATGCCGGAACGCGGCGGCTGGATCAGCGTTTGCGAAGACGCTGGATCCGGTCGTAGGCCGCATTGATCTGGCTGGCTTTCCGCTCGGCCTGGCGGCGTGCTTCCGGCTCGGCGTTGGCCACCTTGTCCGGGTGGTAGCGCGACATCAGCCGGCGATAGGCCAGGTCGATCTCGGCAGTAGTGGCGTCCGGCTCCAGTCCCAGCGCTTCGTACGGGTTTTCGGCGCGGCGCTTGAACCAGCCGGCGTCCACCGCATGCCCGATGGCCAGGCCGATCATCAGCCCGACCACCGGCGCGCCACGGAACAGCAGGGCGCCGGCCAGTGCGCCGAGCAGTTTTCCATACCAGGACATGGGCGATCGGGGGGCGGGAAGGCGGGCTGGCGATCTTACCCGAACGCCCGCCCGGCCTGGCTGACGCGGCCTGCACGCCGGCCCGCAGGCGGGCTCCAATAAATACAGCGGCGCGCACCGAAGCGCCGTACACTACGCGGCCCGCTGCACACCCGCGGGCCCGCCGGGTCCCGGGGACAGCGTCATTGCGACGTCCTTAGGAGTGCCTGTGTCGACCACGCTGTTGCAATCCGATCTGCCCGGCCTGCCGTTGCGTCACCGTGGCAAGGTCCGCGATGTCTTCGACATTCCCCGCGAGCGCCTGCCCGCCGATGCGCCCCCGGGCGATTATCTGTTGATGGTGGCGACCGACCGCCTGTCCGCGTTCGACGTGGTGCTGCCCGACCCGATCCCCGGCAAGGGCGAGATGCTGTGCCAGGTGTCCAACTTCTGGTTCCACAAGACCGAGCACCTGATGCCCAACCACCTGGTCGACATCACCGTGGAGCAGGTGCTGCCCGAAGGTGTGGACCCGGCGCTGTATACCAGGCGCGCGGTCGTCACGCGCAAGCTCAAGCCGGTGCCGGTGGAAGCGATCGCACGCGGCTATCTGATCGGCAGCGGCTGGAAGGATTACCAGCGCACCGGCAAGATCAGCGGCATCGAACTGCCCGACGGCCTGCGCCAGGCCGAAAAACTGCCCGAGCCGATCTTTACCCCGTCGACCAAGGCCGCGGTCGGCGACCATGACGAAAACATCGACTTCGACGCGATGGTCATGACCGTCGGCGCCGAGCTCGCCGAACGCGTCCGCGATGCCACCTTGCGCATCTACCGTTTCGCCGCCGATTTCGCCGCCGAACGCGGCATCCTGCTGGCCGATACCAAGTTTGAATTCGGCACCGATGCCGATGGCCGCCTGTACATCATGGACGAGATGCTGACCCCGGACTCGTCGCGTTACTGGCCCGCCGACCAGTACGAACTCGGCACCAGCCCGCCCAGCTACGACAAGCAGTTCGTGCGCGATTACCTGGAAACCTTGGACTGGGGCAAGACCGCCCCCGGCCCCAGCCTGCCGGCAGACGTGATCGAACGCACGCGCGCAAAATATGCCGAGGCATTGCAGCGGTTGGCGGGTATTTCGGTTGATTGATCTTCAAGGCCCCGCACTCGGGGCTTTGACGCTGCGCCAAAGCAGCACTGGCGGCCGGCGCTCGTCATCGAGCGCCGAAGCACGCACCTGACGCCATCCATTGTCCAAGGAAGTCGCAATGGCTCTCTCCTGTTTTTCCTTGCGCAGATTGCCGGTGTTACGCAACGCCCTACTGCCGGCGCTGCTTGCAGTAAGCGCGTGCAGCGCCGGCGAATCGGCAGCGCCTGCCGCGCCGCCAGTCACGTCCGCGGCATCGGCGTCTGCAGCAGCACATGCCACCTCTCCTGGTGGCGCTTCCGGCAATGACCGGCTCGCGACGTTACTGCAGGCGAGCGGCGTGCAGTGCGCCGATGCGCACATGGCAAAAGGCTGTACGGCCGGAAATGTCGATGCCGGCGATTTCTATGACGTAGAGCTCTCACCTGCATGTGGCAATACGGGCTTCTTTGCCGGCGTGGCGCAAGCAAACGGGGTGGATGTACTCGACGCGGTGCCAACCACTGGAAGTAATGCGATCGCAAGAGCCAGGCTGGCGCAGGGCCAGCTCGTCTGCATCCAAGCGATCGGCCGCGCTGGACAGACCCCGCTGTATTACTACGTCATCGCGATCCCTGCAGACACTGTCGCCCAATGCAAGAACAACCCGGCATGCGGAACATACGGCGACAGGCCGATCCAACGCTCGAGCACCGCCACTGGTGACAGCTGCCACGCCGCCGCACCGGGCCAGTACGTCGGCGAGTGCGCGCAGGGATGGGTGGGTGCGGATGCACTCGATGTGTTTTCAAACGGGATAGAGTCACCCGCGCCGGCCTGATAAATCTGCAGGTAACCCATAATCAAATCATCATGATTTTTGCGAAGGCGGGATTTGCGTTAGCCTGGCGCGTGTTGGCGGCAATCACCGGCAATGGAACGACCCGAGTGCCGGGGCACGGATCGTCGGGCGGGTGGCTCTCCTGGGGTGTTGGCCTGCCGCCTGCCGGCCGGTTTGGGTCACCCTCGGTACCGCAAGCCTTCACACATTTGCAGGTAGCGCGCGGATAGCATCCCGCCCGCGCACCCGTTGCCCACCATGATCAGGAGGATCCCTTGGCCCTTTTCCGAACGTCCCTGCACGCGCTCGCACTGAGCCTGGCGCTGGTTGCCTGCAAACCGCAAGCAGAGCCAGCCGGCGCTGCGATGCCTGCTGCGGCTGCCGCGCCTGCCGCCTCGCCACCTGCTGCCGCTGCAGCAACGCCTGCCCAGCCGGCAACCTGCCCCAACGCCGACTTCGCTACGTTTCTGAAAAGCTTCAGTGCGGACATTGCGGTACAGGAAAAGGCCACGGCCAATCCGCTGACGATGATTCAACTCGACCCGGACGCACAGCCCGAGCCGGCGCCGGTCACCCGTACGGTTGCGCTGGCCGACGTTGAATGGCCCGTCATCCCGAACCTGGAGGCGGCCCGCAACGGCGGCCGCGAAGTCACGATTTCTGAAGAAGCCGATGGCCGCCAGGTGCTGGTCCGCACACCGGACACCGGCGATCAGCAGGTCTACCACTTCGCCCAGCGCCCTTGCTGGATGCTGGTCAAGGTGGACGACCAATCCCTGTAATCTGCGCGCCAGCGGCCGCGCCGTTCATCGCATACCTGCCATCGTTCCAGGAGATAACCTTGCGCCCTTTCCGATTGATCGGCCCTGCATTGGCAGTTGTCCTTGCGGCCTGTAACGGCCCCCAGGCCGGCGGTGCAACCGAGCAGCCGACGGCTGCTGCCGACACTGCGGCGACGCAGTCGTCCGCACCTGCCGCAACACCCCCCGCATCACCGACACAAGGGACTGTACCTATGGGCACGATAGACTCCTTCATTCCGGCAGGATCGAAGGCTCTGGAGACCATCCGTGGCGATCTGACTGGCGCGGGGCGCTCCGATGCGCTGGTGGTGATTTCCCCGCCAGCCACTGGTGCGGAAAAGCTCGGTGAAGGGCAGCCGCGTACGGTCCTGTTGCTGACACAGACTGCCGACGGCGCGCTGAAAAAGGCTGCCGAAAACAGCAAGATCGTCCCATGCGCCCGGTGTGGCGGCCTGGCAGGCGACCCCTATGCGTTTTCGCGCATCCAGCCCGGGCAATTCACCATTTCCATTTCCGGCGGATCGCGTGAGCGCTGGGCAGACGACTTTACATTCAAGTACTCGGCAGACAAGCAGAGCTGGTTGCTGGACAAGGTGGTGCGTGACCTGTCCGATACCGAGACCGAGCAGCACAACACCCTGGAATTGACCACCAAGGATTTCGGCACGGTGGCATTCGCGGAATTTGATCCCTCCACATTGAAGAAAGCTGCGGCATTGGACGACGCCGCAGCCGAGAAGGCGAATTAAACGGAAGTAATGGTTTGCACGGACAAGGAAGGAGTCCGTTATTTCATGTTGCTGAGAAATGAGGAGTTACACCCATGGCAACCGATCGCGAAACAGGGCTGCTCCAATCAGCCTATGCAGCAGGCATTACCCAGCCGAAGGAGCTGGCAAACTTCATGGCCCAGGTGGGTCATGAGTCGATGGGCCTCAACCGCCTGGAAGAAGGGTTCCGCTATACGCACGGATCCTCGCAGGTGAGTTCGAAGGTGCGATCCGCACTGCGTGAGGGCCCCGAGGCCCTGGAGCAGGCGCGTCTGGATGCCCTGCGCGGGCAACCGGAAAAACTGGCCGAATTGATGTATGGCGGGCGCATGGGCAATGACGAGCCCGGCGATGGCTACCTGTACCGTGGCCGCGGTTACATGCAGCTCACCGGCAAGGATCAATATCGTGCGGCCGGCGAAGCGTTGAACCTGGACCTGGTGGCGCACCCCGATCTGGCGGCACAACCTGAGAACGCATCCCGCATCGCGACCTGGTACTGGCAGAACAACGTGCCACAGGCCGCCAGGCAGGACGCGCATGCGGCAGGCGTTGCGATCAACGGCGGCGATCCGCCGAATGGATTGGCCGACCGCGAGAACCGGTTTGCCCGCTGGCAGCGCGATATCACTCCAGAGCTAATGAACAACCTGGCACATGGCCAGCTCGGGCAGCCGGTGCAGCCCGCTGCGCCAGCACCTGCGCAGCCGCAGCATGGCGGTTCCAGCACGTTTCAGCACACGATGGAACGGATGCTCCCGCCGCAGAACGGGACGGCGCCGCACATCACCGGCCATTACGGCGAGCATCGCAGTGCCCGCGATCACGGCGGTACCGACTTCAACTACCAGGGTGGCCAGACAGGCCGCAACCTGCAGCACCCGACGGTGCATTCGCCGGTCTCCGGAACCGTGACGTTTGCGGGCGGCAACTACGGCACTGTCAAGATTCGCGATGCACAGGGTAACTCGCACGAGATCCTGCACCTGGACGCACTCAAGGTGAAAGAAGGTCAGGCGCTGTCCGCGGGCGATGCCATCGGCACGATGGGTGGACGCGGCCCGAACGGCAACAGCCAGTACGCACAGCATGTGCATTACCAACTGCGCGATGCCAGCGGCAAGTTGACCAGCCCGGAGACGTTCTGGAATCAGGGTCATCAGCAGGAGTCGGGCGCGCGCCACTCCCAGCCAGCGATACCGGCGGGCAACGGCACGCTGCGGCATGGCGAGCAGGGCGGCGATGTCGGCAAGCTGCAGCAGGACCTCAACCGGCTTGGCGTGCGCGATGCGCAGGGCAACCGGCTTGCCGAGGATGGTCGCTTTGGCGACAACACGCGGGAGGCGGTGATTGCGTTCCAGAAGCAGCACGGACTGCAGCCCGATGGCGTGGTGGGGCGCAACACGCAGGCCGCGTTGTCCGCACAACCGGCACAGGCACAGGCAGCACAGACGCCTGTCGCTGCGCCCAAGGGCCCGTCGCTCGACGATGCCTCGCACCCGGACCATGCCTTGCACACCGCGATCCGCAGCAAGCTGCCCAGCATGATCTCCAACGAGACGGCGGCCCACGTCACGCTGCAGGCCAAGCAGAACGGGATCGATTCGGCAGACAAGCTGCAGAACGTCACCGTGCAGGATGGCAAGGCGTTCGTCATGGGCACCACGCCGGGCTTCCGTGCGGCGGTGGATCTGAACCAGCCTGCCCCCACGCTCGAGCAGACCAGTGCGCAATTGCTGGCTGGCCAGGCTTCGCAGCAGCGCGCTCAGGACGAGCAGCAGAGGGTCGCGATCGGCGGCCGCTGAGGGCTCAACGGTGCAGCACAAGAAAACCGGCCAGGTCTCTGGCCGGTTTTTTTGTGCGTGTCCTTTCGGCATTGCCGCCGAGAGCGATGCGGCCCTACCTTGGCACACACGCATCAGCGCCTTGCCTTCGCCGTTGGCCGATTGCCTGCCACCGGAGATCGACACACCTTCCAGACGTCGGTTAGACACGGCCTGCAGCGCTGACGACGTCCCACACGCAGCGCCACGTCGGGCGCTCTGCGATGCCCTCCACATCGCAAAGTGGCGCGGCGCACAGAACGCAACACAGCTGTAACTTTTCCTACTGCGCTGTCATGGACTGTGCAAGTTTATCTGCAGGCACCTGTTGCCAGTCGCGATCGGCCGTGATGCGTGTCGCCGCCGATCTTTGCATTGCACGTTTTCGGGGAGAGAGTCGTCATGCAAGTTCATGTCCTGGGCGCGGCGATCTGCTGCGCGCTATCGTTGTCTGCTGTCGCCACTGCCGCGGATCTTTCCGCGGATGCCGCGGTGTCGCGCGCGCAATCCTTGTTGGGCAATCACGCTGCGGCGCTGGCCAACCGTGCAACGGCCGATGCGTTTGTCGCGCGCGACAGCATTGTCGATGCCGACGGCAGCGAGCATGTGCGCTTTGATCGCACCTACCGGGGCTTGCCGGTCATCGGCGGCGATGTGGTGGTGCATTCGCGACGCGGAGTGATGCGTCAGTTGAGCCAGAGCATGGACACCAGCGTGCGCCCGAGCATCGTGCCGGGCATCGATGCGGACACGGCTATGCGTGCGGCCGGTGCGCAGTTCGATCTGGCACCCGATGCGGCGCCGCGCGCAAGCCTGGCCTTGTATGCGCGCCAGGGGGCACCGCGTCTGGTTTATGAAGTGATCTACAGCGGCATCAAGCCCGACCAGACGCCGACCGAAATGCATTACATCGTCGATGCAGTCAGTCAACGCATTCTCGAGTCCTGGGACACGGTGCATACCGCCTGCGCGGGCGGCACCAGTGCGGCCGGCACCGGACGTTCGCTGTATGCGGGCAACGTTGGATTATCGACAACGCGTTGCAGCAGCGGGTATGAGTTGACCGATCTGAGCCGCGGCAGCGGCGCCACCTACAACATGCGCAACAGCACCTCCGGCAACGGCACGCTGGTCACCGATGCCGACAACACCTGGGGCAGCGGCGCCAATAGCGATACGGTGACTGCGGCGGTGGATGCGCATTACGGCGTCGCATTGACCTGGGACTATTTCCGCACCGCCCATGCGCGCAGCGGCATCGCCAACGATGGAGCCGGTGCACGCAGCCGGGTGCACTACGGCAGCCGCTACAACAACGCGTTCTGGCAGGACAGCTGCTTCTGCATGACCTTCGGCGATGGCGACGGCAGCACGTTCTCGCCGTTGGTGTCGGTGGATGTGGCCGGTCACGAGATGACCCACGGCGTGACCAGCCGCACCGCGCGCCTGGTGTATTCGGGCGAGTCGGGCGGCTTGAACGAAGCCACCTCCGACATCATGGGCGCGATGGTGGAGTATTCCGCCAACAACAGCGCGCAGCCGGGCAATTACCTGATCGGCGAGAAGATCATCCCCGGCAACAGCAGCGGGACGCTGGCGCTGCGCTACATGTTCAAGCCCAGCCTGGATGGCGACTCGCCCGATTGCTACAGCAGCAGCCTGGGTTCGCTCAACGTGCATTACAGCTCGGGCGTGGCCAACCATTTCTACTATCTGCTGGCCGAAGGCGCGGTGGTGCCGAGCGGCTTCGGGTCGGGCACCAGCTGGAACGTGACGCCGGCCGGGTTGGTCTGCAACGGCAACACGGCACTGACGGCGATCGGCCGGGCGGCGGCCAGCCGCATCTGGTACCGCGCGTTGACGGTGTACATGACCTCCTCGACCAACTATGCGGCCGCACGCCGGGCGACGTTGAGCGCGGCCACCGATCTGTACGGCAGCAGCTCCACGCAGTACCGCGCGGTTGCCGCAGCGTGGAGCGCCGTGTCGGTCAACTGATGGACGCCGCCCCCTGCCACGCGCGCTGCGCGTGGCAGGGGGCGCGGCTGCCACAGTGCCATCCGCGCGCGTATGCTTGGGTCATTCCTGGGAGGGAACATGACCGAACGCACCAAGACCGCGCGACCGATCGACCGCTATTTCGCCAGTTATTCCGACGACCATCGCAACGCGACCAATCAGCAGATCCACGTGCTGGCGGTGCCGGCGATCCTGTGGTCGGTGGTGGGCCTGCTGTGGTGCATCCCGGTCGGCGGCACCTGGTTCAGCAGCGGCGTATGGGCGGCGTTGTCGATGTTCGCGGCCTGGTCGTACTACAACCGCTTATCGCGTCCGCTCGGGCTGGGCATGCTGGGGATCTTCTTTTTCTTCGGCTGCCTGTGCCGGTTGATCGAAGGCAGGCTCGGGCTCAGCGGCCTGTTCACCACGGCGCTTTCAGTGTTCGTGCTGGCCTGGATCGCGCAGTTCGTCGGCCACCGGATCGAAGGCCGCAAGCCGAGCTTTCTGACCGACCTGACCTATCTGCTGATCGGGCCGATCTGGGTGCTGGCCAAGTTGTATCGTCAGTTGGGTTGGCGGTATTGAGCACGGCCGACACGCCCAGCGCACAGCCCGGTGCCGGCGTGGTCCTGCGTTGAAGCGGCGTATTACGACTGCGCGCTGCCGCGGCTGACGCTGAGGACGCGCCATTGCTGCACCCCAGGCGTGGTCGACTGCGCGCCACGCAGCGCTGCATGGCACACAGGTGCACCTGTGGGGTATCACTCGCCGATGCCGAGCTCTTCGGGCAGCGGACGAAAGGCGCGTGGCGCGTAGCCGAAGTCGCGACGCGCCGGTTCCAGGTCGAACACCAGGTCATCGCGCATGCGCTGCAATGCGGCCGCATTGATGCCACGCAGGCGCCCCAGCCGCTGCGCGGCAGTGAGGGCAAGGCCGAACAGGCCGGGCGGCACCTGATACAGCCGCGCCGGTCGCGGCAGCGCCGCCAGCACGCGCTCCACCATCTGCGTATAGGCCAGCACCTCGCCGCCGCCGACGGCATAGCTGCGCTGCTGTGTCGCCGGCTGGGTGAGCACTGCCAGCGCGGCGCTGGCCAGATCGTCCACATGCACCGGCTGGCGCAGCCCGGTTGCGTTGGCTGGCAGCACGAAGGCGCCGGTGCGCTGCGCCAGCCCGGCGATCTGGGTGAGCGTGCGGTCGCGCCCGGCCCCATAGACCAGCGTCGGGCGCAGCACCGTCGCCGTGGCACCACGCGCCTGGGCTGCGGAGAACAGGGCCTGTTCGGCATGTGCCAGGCGCTGTGCGACATCGCGCTCGGCCGCGTCGATCGAATGTTCCTTGACCTCCAGGCTGGTGGAACCGAACGCCACAATGCGCGGAGCGCGCACCGGATTTTCGGCATACCAGCGCGCGAAATGGTCCAGCGGGCCGCAGCTGAAGATCACCTCGAAGGCCTCGCCCGCGGCAGCCGGCGTGGCCAGGTCGCCCTGCCGCCAGATCAGCCCGGAGCGCGCCGCGCGCGGCTGGCGCGACCATGCCGTCACCTGCCAGCCGCGGCCGAGCAGCCGCGTCAGCAGGCGTTCGCCGATCTGACCGCTGCCGCCGAACACCAGGGCGCGCGGCGCAGAAACGGCAGGGGACGGAGCGGGATCGGCAGCGGTCACGGGGCTCGGATGCGGTCTGGGTGATCCCAGCATAACCAGTGACACGCAGCGGCGCGATGCTGCTGCGTTGGCGATTTACGCATGCGCGCAGCCACGGCGT
This sequence comes from Xanthomonas sp. BRIP62415, assembly GCF_003993515.1. Taxonomy (NCBI): domain Bacteria; kingdom Pseudomonadati; phylum Pseudomonadota; class Gammaproteobacteria; order Lysobacterales; family Lysobacteraceae; genus Xanthomonas; species Xanthomonas sp. BRIP62415. The sequence continues at coordinate 13,691 of NZ_QEZH01000006.1, read as the reverse complement.
TGACGCGGGCGTCAGTCAACGGTTTGTTAAGCTCTCTGGCCTGCTCGCGAATCTTGTGTTCCCTGCATGCCTTTTCCGCTGGAAATCCTGCTCGCGCTGCCATTTGTGATGGCGGCCGCCACTGCGCTGCTCTGGCGCGTCTCCCGTTCGATCACTGCGTGGTTGGCTGCGGCCGCGCCGTTGGGCGGGCTGCTCATCCTGGCAACGCTCACACCGGCCGTGCTGCGCGGCGAGGTGGTCGGCAGCAAGCACGCGTGGTTGCCGCAGATCGGCCTGATGTTCTCGCTGCGGCTCGATGGCCTGGCGTGGATGTTCGCGTTGCTGGTGCTGGGCATCGGCGCGCTGGTGGTGCTGTATGCGCATTACTACCTGAGTGCACGCGACAGCGCCTCGCGCTTCTTTGCCTATCTGATGCTGTTCATGGGCGCGATGCTCGGCATGGTGTTGTCGGGCAACCTGCTGTTGCTGATGGTGTTCTGGGAGCTCACCAGCATCAGCTCGTTCCTGTTGATCGGCTTCTGGTCGCACCGCAAGGACGCGCGCGAAGGTGCGCGCATGGCCTTCGTGCTGACGGCCGGTGGCGGCCTGGCGCTGCTCGGCGGCATCCTGATGATCGGCGGCATCGTCGGCAGCTTTGAGCTGGATGCGGTACTGGCGGCCGGCGATCTCATTCGCGCCAGCCCGCTGTATCCGTATGCGTTGGGATTGGTGCTGCTGGGCATCTTCACCAAGAGCGCGCAGTTCCCGTTCCACTTCTGGCTGCCGCACGCGATGGCCGCGCCTACGCCGGTGTCGGCGTATCTGCATTCGGCCACGATGGTGAAGGCCGGCGTGTTCCTGCTGGCGCGCCTGCATCCTGCCCTGGCCGGCACCGATCTGTTCTTCTATACGGTCACCAGCATCGGTGCGATCACGCTGCTGCTTGGCGCCTGGCACGCGATCTTCCAGCACGACCTCAAGGGCGTGCTGGCGTACTCGACCATTTCGCATCTGGGCCTGATCACGATGCTGTTCGGCCTGTCCACGCCGATGGCGGTGGTGGCCGGCGTGTTCCACATCCTCAACCATGCGGTGTTCAAGGCCTCGCTGTTCATGGCCGCCGGCATCATCGACCACGAGACCGGCACGCGCGACATGCGCAAGCTGGGCAATCTGCGCCGCCTGATGCCGGTCACCAGCGCGCTGGCGATCACCGCCTCGCTGGCAATGGCCGGCGTTCCGCTGCTCAACGGCTTCCTGTCCAAGGAAATGTTCTTTGCCGTGGCGCTGGAAACCGACGCGCCGCAGACCATGCGGGTATTGGCCAGCATCGCCGCCCTGCTGGCCGGCCTGCTCGGCGTGGCCTACAGCCTGCGCTTCGTGCACGACACCTTCTTCGGCCAGGGCCCACGCGATCTGGACACCACTCCGCACGAGCCGCCGCGCTGGATGCGGATTCCGGTGGACGTGCTGGTGCTGATCTGCGTGGCCGTGGGCATCGTGCCGGCCTGGACCATCGCGCCGGTGCTGCGTGCCGGTGCCAGCGCCATCCTCGGCGAGCGCCTGCCCGACTACAGCCTGGCGCTGTGGCACGGCTGGAACTGGCCGCTGGCGATGAGCATCGCCGGCATGGTGGGCGGCACCCTGTTGTACATGGCGCTGCGCCGCACGCTGGACATGTACGCGATCCAGAACCGCTCGCCGGGCAAGGCGCTGTTCAACTGGAACCTGCGCGCCCTGTTCGCCGGTACCGTGCGCATGACCGATGCGGTCACCAACGGCAATCTGCAGCGCATGCTGATGCTGCTGGTGCTGAGCGCGGTCGTGGTGGCGCTGGTGCCGTTCCTGCAGGGCGGCGCCTTGCCGGCCTGGCCGGCGCCCACCCCGCTGCCGCTGCTGGGCTGGACGATCTGGCTGCTGATGATCGCCTGCGCCCTGGGCAGCCTGTTCCTGTACAAGCAGCGCCTGCTCGCCGTGCTGGTGCTGGGTGGCACCGGCCTGGCCGTCAGCATGACCTTCGTGTTCCTGTCGGCACCGGACCTTGCGTTGACCCAGCTGCTGGTGGAGATGGTGACGCTGGTGCTGATGCTGCTGGCGATGAATTACCTGCCCGAGCGCTCGGTGCCCGAACCTGCGCGCCTGCGCAAACTCCGCGATGCCGGCATCGCCGTGGTCGGGGGCGCCGGGCTGGCTGCGTTGGCCTACACCTTGATGACCCAGCCCAGCCACACGGTCGCCGGCGAGCTGCTGCAGCGTGCGCTGCCGGAAGCCTACGGGCGCAACGTGGTCAACGTGATCCTGGTGGATTTCCGCGGCTTCGATACCTTCGGCGAGATCACCGTGTTCGCGATCGCCGGGCTGGTGGTGCACGCGCTGCTGCGGCGCTCGCGCATGGCGCCGGAGCGCACCATGCCCGGCCCGCCGATCAAGTTGCCGGTGCCGGCCGACCTGGCGCAGATCATGTTCCCGCTGACGCTGACGGTGTCGTTGTTCCTGTTCCTGCGCGGCCATAACGCGCCCGGTGGCGGTTTTATCGCCGGGCTGGTGCTGGCGGTGCCGTTGCTGATGCAGTACGTGATCCAGGGCACCGCGTCGGTGGAATCGCGCTTCGGCTTCGACTACATCCGCCTGATCGGCATCGGCCTGCTGTGCGCGCTGGTCAGTGGCGCCGGTGCGCTGGTCTTCGGCATGCCGTTCCTGAGCAGCGGGCATCTGGAGATTCCGTTGCCGCTGCTGGGCGATCTGGAACTGGCCAGCGCGCTGGGCTTCGATATCGGCGTGTATCTGGTGGTGTTCGGCGCGGCGATGTTGATGCTGTCGATGATGGGCACGATCAAACCCTCGCGTACGCGCAGCTCGCAGCGTGGCGAGATCGACCCCACCCAGCGTTCGACACGCACCGCGGAGCAGCATTGATGGAACTGGCAGTGGCAAGCGCGATCGGCGTCCTGACCGCATTGGCGATCTACCTGTTGCTGCGCGCGCGCAGCTTCGACGTGATCCTGGGCATGACCTTCCTGTCGTATGCGACCAACCTGCTGATCTTCGCCGGTGGGCGGCTGCGTAGCGGCCAGGCGCCGGTGCTGCGCGAGGGCGTGCCGGCCGACCTGATGCACTACACCGATCCGTTGCCGCAGGCGCTGGTGCTGACTGCGATCGTGATCGCCTTCGCGATGACCGCCGTGAGCCTGGTGCTGGCGATCCGCAGCCGCAGCGACAATGGCAGCGACCATGTGGATGCGCATGAAGACGCCACCACCGGCGTGGATACGCGCGAGGCACGGCGATGAATCATCTGCTGATCCTGCCGATCCTGATCCCGATGCTGGGCGCATCGGCGTCGCTGTTCGTCGAACATCGGCGCTATGGGCCGCGCGTGCAGCGCACGGTGGCGTGGACGAGCATGGTGTTGCTGGCCGTGTCGGTCATCGCCTTGTTCGCGCGCGCCGCCGACGGCCAGGTGCTGGTGTACCTGCTCGGCGACTGGCCGGCGCGCATCGGCATCGTGCTGATGGGCGACCGCCTGTCGGCGTGGATGATGTTGACCACCTTGATCCTGGGCGCGGCCTGCCTGCTGCATGCCTGCGCGGGCTGGGACCGGCGCGCGCCGCATTTCCATGCCTTGTTCCAGTTCCAGTTGATGGGCTTGAACGGTGCGTTCCTGACCGGCGACATCTTCAACCTGTTCGTGTTCTTCGAAGTGATGCTGATCGCCTCCTACGGCCTGTTGCTCAGCGGCGGGCGCGGGCTGCAGATGCGTGTGGGCCTGCATTACGTGGTGTTCAACGTGTGTGCGTCGACCCTGTTCCTGATCGCGCTGGGCCTGCTGTTCGGCGTGTTCGGCACCTTGAACATGGCCGAGCTGTCGCAGCGCATCGCCACGTTGCCGGCGCAGGACGTGCCGCTGGCCAAGGCCAGCCTGGGCCTGTTGCTGCTGGTGTTCTGCAGCAAGGCCGCGTTGCTGCCGCTGTACCTGTGGTTGCCGGAGACCTATTCGCGCGCGCCGGCGGCGGTGGCGGCGTTGTTTGCGATCATGACCAAGGTCGGGCTGTACGCGACGCTGCGCGTGTCGGCGCTGTGGTTCGGCGCCGGTGCCGGCGCGCTGCAGGGCTTCGGTCGCCACGCATTGCTGTGGCTGGGCATCGCCACGCTGTTGATGGCCGCCTTCGGGGTGATGGCCGCATCGCGGCTGCGGGTGATGGTGTCGTATCTGGTGGTGTTCTCGGCGGCGACGTTGTTCATCGCCTTCTCGCTGGACGATGCCGGCGCATTGGGTGCGGGGCTGTACTACCTGCCGCACAGCAGCTTCGTGGCCGCGGCCTTGTTCATGGTGTCGGACCTGATCCGGCGGCGCCGCGGCAGCGCCAGCGACCGCAAGGAAGTGGTCGCGCCGCTGCCGCGGCGCGGGATGCCCGGTGCGATGTTCATGGTCGCCGCGGTGGCGGTTGCCGGGCTGCCGCCGTTGTCCGGCTTCCTGGCCAAGGCCGCGTTGCTGCAGCACGTGCCCGCCGGCCTGGTCGGGCCGGTGTGGGTCGCCATCCTCGGCAGCAGCCTGCTGGTGGTGATCGGCCTGACGCGTGCCGGCGTGCGCCTGTTCTGGCGCGTGCCCGAAGCGGTGCAGGATGTCCCCGCGCTGCAGCCGCAACGCCGTGCGCGCATGCGCCCGGTGGAGACTGCCGCCACGCTGCTGTTGCTGGGCGGGCTGGTGGCGATGACGGCCGGTGCCGGCCCGTTGATGCGTTATACCGACGCGGCCGGCGTGCAACTGCGCGATCCCGGCGCCTACGTGGAACAGGTGCGCGCCACCATGCCGCAACGGAGGCAGCCATGAGCACGCGCATGCCGCTGCGCAGCCGGCTGCTGCCCTCGCCCTCGCTGAGCGTGACGGTGTTCATTTTCTGGCTGTTGCTCAGCGACAGCTTCGGGCCGCAGCAATGGGTGCTGGGCCTGCTGCTGGGCTGGGTGGTGCCGATCTTTGCGGCGCGCCTGGACCGCGAGTTCGCCCGCATCGGGTCGCTGCGCTCGGTGCCGCGCATGTTGCTGGTGGCCGCCGGCGACATCGTGCGCTCCAACCTCAAGGTGGCCGGCCAGGTGCTCGGCCCGGAGTCGCGCATCCACCCCGGTTTCATCTGGGTGCCGCTGGACATCGCCAACATCCACGGCATCGCCGCGCTGACCAGCATGATCACCCTCACTCCCGGCACGGTGTCGGCGGCGCTCTCGGATGACCGCAAGTATCTGCTGGTGCACGTGCTGCACCTGGACGACCCGGACGCCCTGATCGCCGAGATCAAGAGCCGCTACGAGAAGCCCCTGATGGAGATCTTTCCATGACCGGCCACATGTTCATCGAATCGACCATCGTCATCTGCATGCATGCGGTGGGCCTGGCCATGCTGATGGCGCTGTGGCGCCTGCTGCGCGGGCCGAGCGTGCCCGATCGCATCCTGGCGCTGGACACCCTGTCCATCACCGCCATCGCCGAGCTGATGCTGCTGGGCATGTACCTGGATTCGCCGATCTACTTCGAAGCCGCGCTGGTGATCGCGATGCTGGGCTTCGGCAGCACCGTGGTGCTGAGCAAGTTCGTGCTGCGTCGGGACATCGTCGAATGATCGCGCTGACCGAATATCTGCTCAGCGCGCTGTTGCTGGTCGGCACCTTCTTCATCCTGATCGGCGCGTTCGGCCTGGTGAAGCTGTCGGACTTCTTCAAGCGCCTGCATGCGCCGACCAAGGCCAGCACGCTGGGGGTGGGCTGCGTGCTGCTGGCATCGGTGGGCTATCACCTGTTCCTCGGCGTGGACCCGCAACCGCGCGAACTGCTGATCACCGTGTTCCTCTTCATCACCGCACCGATCAGTGCCCATCTGATGGCCAAGGCCGCGTTGTCGCTGATGATGGAAGACCGCCCGGAAGTGCCCAACCACGGCGACATGAAAAAGGAAGGCCTGCCCACGCCGCAGACCCAAGGCGATGTCGGCGAGAACGCCGACACCGCCAGCCAGCACGCCGGGCCGGACAAGCATCCGCACTGAGGCTTCCTGCTGCCGCGTCGGCCGCCACCGCCGTGCTGGCCCGGCGCGGTTGCAGCCGATCAGCGACAGCAGTGTGCCCATCAAACCGGGCAATCCGGTGGTCATGCATGGCGTTCCTACGGGTCCGCCACAGCCCAACGGCGCACATCGCGGCGGCGTGCAGAACGCCAGCGCGCCTTGCAGCGTGCCGATGTCATCGGCGCTTCATTGGCTGCGGGCAAGCTGGGCGCCTCGCAGGACCGCCGCCATGACCCCACGCAAGACCGAGCTCGCCCTCACCGCGCTGCAATCGCACCGCAGTCCCCTCACCTTGCTGCAGCGACGCGCGCTGATCCTGGCAGACGGGCAGCGCGATCTGGCCACCCTGGCAGCACTGCTGGGCGGCGACGGCGCCGCGTTGGTGCAGGGGCTCTGCGCGATGGGCTATCTGGCCTTCGGCACGCCTGCAGGCAACGCGAGAACGCCACTCGCGCCCCCGGTCGCTGCGCTCGCTCCCGTCGTTGCGGGCGATTGCGTGCCGTCGCCAGCTGCGCCACCGAGCGAGGAGGACCTGCAACGCCAGCGTCGCCGCGCGGCCACCAACGCACGGCTGTACCTGCTCGACATCCTGCAGCTGCAACGCAACCCGGCGGCCGTGGTGCTGCACCGGCAGCTGCACGCCGCACGTACCGAAGACACCATCGCCGCCGCCATCGCCGAGGCGCTGCGCGCGTTGCCGCAGATCACCTCGGCAAGCTATGCCGAGCGCGTACGTGCACGGATCGGCGAGCTGTTGCCGGATGCGTTGCAGGCTGCCTGATCGGGCAACTGACACCGACATGGCGTGGATGGCGTGATCGGCCAGCGGCAACGGATGCCTTGCAGTTGGCGTGATCCGACAATCGCAGCCGGTACCGTGCAGGCTGCTCGAGCACGCGTCTGCGACTGCTGCGTCGCAAACGGCACGTTTCCGACAACCACGCCTCTGCCGTGCCGTACTGCCTGCTCAGCCCCCGGCTGGTGGCCTGAGCTACGGTGCATCACCTGACCTGGGCGCCTGGAACGCTGCGCGCAAGCCGGACCAGCACTGCTGGTAGTCGCCCTGCCGATGCGCGGCCTGCAATGCCTGCTGCGTGGGGCGCAGCACCGCCCGCGTTTCGAACATGAAGGCCATGGTGTCGGCGATCACGTCCGGGCGCGTCAGGTCGGCATGCGAGGCCTTGTCGAAGGTCGCCGCATCCGGGCCGTGCCCGCTCATGCAGTTGTGCAGCGAGGCACCACCGGGCGCGAAGCCGTCGGCCTTGGCATCGTAGACGCCGTGCACCAGCCCCATGAACTCGCTGGCCACATTGCGATGGAACCACGGCGGGCGGAAGGTGTGCTGCGCCACCAGCCAGCGGGGCGGGAAGATCGCAAAATCCATGTTCGCCGTGCCATGCGTGTCGCTGGGCGAGGTCAGCACGGTGAAGATGCTCGGGTCCGGATGGTCGAAGCTGATCGAACCGATGGTGTTGAAGCGGCGCAGATCGTAGCGATACGGCGCGTAGTTGCCATGCCAGGCCACCACGTCCAGCGGCGAGTGGCCGATGTCCGCGCGCCACAGATGGCCCTGGAACTTGGCCACCAGTTCGAACGCGCCTTCGCGCTGCTCGAAGGCCGCATGCGGCGTTTCGACATCGCGCGCGTTGGCCAGCCCGTTGGAGCCGATCGGCCCCAGGTCGGGCAGCCGCAGCAATGCGCCGAAGTTTTCGCAGACATAGCCACGCGCCTCGCCATCGGGCAGCTCGACACGGAAGCGCACGCCGCGCGGTATCACCCCGATCTGCTGCGGCTCCAGTTCCAGCACCCCGAGCTCGCTGTGGATGCGCAGGCGCCCGAGTTGTGGCACCAGCAACAGCTCGCCATCGGCATCGTAGAAGAAGCGATCGTGCATGGAGGCATTGGCCGCATACAGATGCACGGCAACGCCGGACATCGCTTCCGGCCCACCGTTGCCGGCCATGGTGTAGAGACCATCGACGAAGTCGGTTGGCGCCGACGGCAGCGGCAACGGGCTCCAGCGCAGTTGATCCGGTGGCACCGGGCCGCGCCCGAAATCGTTGTGGAAGGGTGTCTGCGCGATCAGCGAGAACGCGCCATGCACCGCCGCCGGGCGGATGCGATACAGCCAGCTGCGCCGGTTCTCGCTGCGTGGCGCGGTGAACGCGGTGCCGGACAACTGTTCGGCATACAACCCGTGCGCGACACGCTGCGGCGAGTTCTGCCCCACCGGCAAGGTGCCGGCCACCGCCTCGGTGGCGAACGTGTTGCCGAAACCGGTCATGTACTGCGGGGTGTTGTGCATGGCATGCGTCCGGATCTTGGCCCTCCCTCCCCGGATGCAGAAGGTTGGGATTGAGTTGAATCAGGCCGCTTTCCTACCGAAGAAAAGCTGAGGCCTGGCGGATTACGCCCCTCTCCCCGCGGGGCGAGAAGGCACACCTTGCGCGCCACTGGCGCGCGTGCCTTGGAGCGCCCGCGCCGCAAGCGCGGGCCGGGGCGCGGAGCGGGGGTTGGGGTGAGGGTACGGCGTAGCGACTGCCTCGAAGATCATCTCGACCATTCCCGAACAGCGAATCCCCAATCCCCGCCCTCAAAGCACCCCACGCTTCATCTGATCGCGCTCGATGCTCTCGAACAGCGCCTGGAAGTTGCCTTCGCCAAAGCCCTCGTTGCCCTTGCGCTGAATGATCTCGAAGAAGATCGGGCCGATGCAGTTGGTGGTGAAGATCTGCAGCAGCTTGCGCTGCTTGGTGTCCACATCCGCATCGATCAGGATCTTGTTGCGCCGCAGGCGTTCGACATCCTCGCCGTGGTCGGGAATGCGCAGGTCCACCACGTCGAAATAGGTGTCGGGCGTGTCCAGGAATGTCACGCCGGCCTCGCGCATCCTTTCCACCGAGCTGTAGATATCGTCGGTGAAGCAGGCGATGTGCTGGATGCCTTCGCCGTGGTAGGCGTCCAGATACTCGTTGATCTGGCTCTTGGGGTCGGAGGATTCGTTGAGCGGGATGCGCACGATGCCGTCCGGGGCGGTCATCGCCTTGGACACCAGGCCGGTCTTGGCGCCCTTGATGTCGAAGTAGCGGATCTCGCGGAAGTTGAACAGGCGCTCGTAATAGTCCGACCAGCGCTGCATGTTGCCGAAGTACAGGTTGTGGGTCAGGTGGTCGATGAAGGTCAGCCCGAAGCCGGCCGGCTGCGGGTCGGCTCCTTCGATCGGCTCGTAGTCGGCGTCGTAGATGCTGCCCGCATCGCCGTAACGGTCCACCAGGTACAGCATGCAGTCGCCGATGCCCTTGACCACCGGGGCCGGGACAGCGCGCGTGTCGGCCTTGTCCTGCACCGCTTCGCCGCCGTTGCCCAGCACGGTCTGCAGCACCGTCTCGGCCGGGGTGCGGAAGCGGATCGCAAAGCCGCAGGCGCTCGGGCCGTGCGCGGCGGCGAAATCGGCGGCAAACGAATCGGGATCTTCGTTGAGCAGGAAGTTGACCCCGCCCTGGCGATAGACGGTAATGGCGCGGCTGCGGTGACGCAGCACCGCGCTGAAGCCCATCTTGCGGAAGTAGTCGTGCAGCTGCGCGGCCTGGCCGGCGGGCGCGGCGAATTCGACGAACTCGAACCCGTCGATCCCCATCGGATTGTCGAAGGTGGTGACCTGCATGCCCAGGTTCGGGCGGGTTGCGGTACTGCTCGGTTGTGCGCTCATCGTCGTTTCTCCACGCTAGGCCGTCCGCAGGGCTATGCGGGGTGGCAGAAGACCCGCGAGAATGCGCAGGCCACCCAAGGTTTGTAGTTGCAAATGAAACCAAAATCAAGACACAGTGCAACATGAGCGATCTCGACGCCCCTACCCCGCCGCCACATCCTGTGCTGCTCAACCTCGAGCAGTTCCTGCCGTATCGCCTGAGCGTGCTGTCCAACCGCATCAGCAGCAATATCGCCAAGGTCTACGGTGATCGTTACGGCATGGCCATTCCCGAGTGGCGGGTGATCACCATCCTGGCGCTGTATCCGGGTTCCTCGGCCAGCGAGGTCTCCGACCGCACCGCGATGGATAAAGTTGCAGTCAGCCGCGCCGTGGCGCGCCTGCTGGAGCGCGGCTTCATCCGCCGCGAAACCCATGGCGACGACCGCCGCCGCTCGATGCTGGCGCTGTCGCCGGCCGGGCGCCAGGTCTACGAGACCGTCGCCCCGCTGGTCAACGAGATGGAACAGCGGCTGATGTCGGTGTTCAGCGCCGAGGAACAGCAGATCCTGGAGACGCTGATCGACCGGCTGGCCAAGGACGGGCTGCCGCGCATGGCCGGCAAGGACTGATAAAAAAACCCCCGCAGTGCGGGGGTTTTTGCATGCCACGGCAACGACGGGTCAGGCCTGCGGCGGCGCCCACTGCTTGAGGAAATCGAACAGTTTCCTGCGGTCGAAGCCCTCGCCCTTGCGCAGTTCTGGGCCGGACTGGGTGGTCAGCAGCTTGCCGTCGTTGTCCAGCACCAGCAGCGACGGATAGTCGTTGAGCTGGGCGAACTGCGACAGGAACGCGGCGTTCTCGTTGGTCGCATCGCGATTGACCTTGACCACCACGAAGTGCGCATCGCGGAAGCTGCGCAGCTCCGCATCGCCGCCCATCAGCTCGTCCAGCGCCTTGCACGGCTCGCAGGCCGCATTGCCGACGTTGAGCACGATGCGCTTGCCGCCGCGCTTGGCCTCGACCTTGGCGGTCTCCAGATCGGCGGCCGGATCGCGCGAGGGGTCGTACTGCGCATTGAGCGCCGCCGCCGCGGCGATGTCGGCCGCGGTGGGCGTATTGCCCGAGGACACCGGCTGGCTGGGGTCGGCGCTGGGCGGCTTCTGCATCGAGGTGTCCAGCGGCCGTGGCGCCTCCTGTTGCTCGGTGGGCTGCCCGCAGGCGCTCAACAGACCTGCCAGCAGCAGGCCACAGACAGTGGGTTTGATCGGCATTGCTGTTCTCCTCACTTCACACCATGCATCAGTTTGTTGACCAATGGGGCAATCAGCAACAGCAATACGCCCGCAGCGATCAACGACCAGAACCCGAAAGTGTAGCCCTTCAATGCAGAGGCCACGGTCATACCGGTCTCGCCGCTGACCGCAGAAGCGAAGATGCCCGACAGGTTGTTGCCAATCGCGGTCGACAGGAACCAGCCACCCATGGCCAAGCCAACGACTTTGGCGGGCGCCAGTTTTGTGGTCATCGACAAACCGATCGGAGACAAGCAAAGCTCACCGACAGTCTGGATGACGTAGACCATGAACAAGGTCCAGAAGGGAATTTTCCCGGCATCGTCCACAAGTGCAGACAACGCGTACATCAGCAGTGCAAAAGCCAATCCGTTGAAAATCAAGCCCAGGCCGAACTTGCGCGGGATCGACGGATTGGCCGATTTCAGCGCTACCCAAAGCCAGACAAAGACCGGGCCAAGCACCAGGATGGCCAGCGTGTTGACCGATTGGAACCAACCCACCGGGAACATCCAGCCACCCAGGTCGCGCTCCACGATGTTCTGGGCGAGGAAGTTGAACGAACTGCCCGCCTGCTCGAAGAACATGAAGAACATTACGTTAAACACAAACACGATCAGCATGGCGATGGCGCGGTCGCGGTGCACTTTGCCTTCGCGAATGCCTTCGAACAGGATCAATCCGCACAGGGCTAGGAACAAGACGGTCAGGATCCAACCAAGGATGCTGGCATCGATCAGCAACAGGCCATAGGCGACCGGAATTGCAACAAGTGTGCCCACCAGTACCGCCAGAGTTCGGCCCATGCCTTCTCCACCGACAGGCGGCAAGCCGACCGGCCCGAGTTGACGACGTCCCAACCAGAACCAGACAAGACTGATCAGCATGCCCACGCCTGAGGCGATAAAAACGTACTTGTAGGCAGGCATCGCCTCGGTGCCAAAAATTTTGTCTGCAAGCAAACCGGTCAGAATCGGCGCCAGAAACCCGCCTGCATTGATACCCATGTAGAAGATCGTGAATCCTGAATCCCGACGCGGATCGTTCAGCGGATACAGTTTGCCGACCATGGTCGAGACGTTCGGCTTGAACAGGCCGTTGCCGGCGATGATCGTCGCCAGGCCAATTTTGAATATTTGTTCGTTTGGCACTGCGATCAGGAATAGGCCGACCGACATGATAACTGCACCGATCAACAGCGAGCGCTGATAGCCAATGAGTCGGTCTGCGACGAACCCACCAAACAGCGCCGAGGCATATACCAGTGCCAGATAAGCGCCGTAGAGTCGATTGGCCGGGGCTTCGCCGGCGCCTGAGCCCTCGTAAAACTGGGCCACGATATAGAGCGTCAGCGCCCAACGAATGCCGTAGAACGCGAAGCGTTCCCAGAACTCGGTCATGAACAGCATCCACAACGGCCGGGGATGGCCGAGCAGCGTGGGGAACTCGGGAGGTGCAGGCGGCGGCGGGGTGGCGGAAGTCGGCGCGGTAGCGTCAACGCTCATGGAATGTCCCTTGCGTATTCAGGAATGGCTGGGTGCCCAGGGCGTACCCGGGAGACGCGCGAGGATCACTTAGACGTCATGTACGCGTCAAATTCGCAGCACTCCTCGACCTGATGGCGGCCATTGGAGCGCCACCGGCCTCAACTCCAGCGAGCCACTACCGCCCCGCCCGCTTCCGCTGGCCCGCTCAGCCATTCTCCGGCTCATCGCGGCCACCCTTCATCGGCTCGCGGCTTTCCATGCCCACCGACGTGCGCACGTCGAACAGCTCCGGGAAGAAGGTCAGCGCCAGCGCCTGCTGCAGGAATCCCACGCCGCTGGACCCACCGGTGCCACGCTTGAAGCCGATCACCCGCATCACCGTGCGCATGTGGCGGAAACGCCATAGCTGGAACTGGGTTTCCACATCGACCAGGTCCTCGCACAGCGAATACTCGCGCCAGTAGCGGTCGGTGTTTTCGTAGATGCGCTCGAACACCGGGCGCAGGCTGTCGTCGGCCACATGCGCGCAGGTCCAGTCGCGCCCCTGGTATTGCGGCGGGATGGCATGCCCGAAGCGCGCCAGGTAGCGCAGGAATTCCTCGTACAGGCTGGGCGCTTCCAGCACCTGGCGCAGGCGCGCCTGCCCCTGCGGGTCGTACGCGAACACCTGCAGCATCTGCGGGTTCTTGTTGCCCAGCAGGAACTCGATATAGCGGTACTGCAGCGACTGGAAGCCGGACGAGGGCCCCAGCACATCGCGAAACCCCATGTACTCGCTCGGGGTGAGCGTCTCCAGTACCGACCACTGTTCGGTGAGCTGGCGCAGCACCTGCTTGCTGCGCGCCAGCACCTTGCGGCACTGCCAGACCTGGTCGTTCTGCAGGTGCACCATCGCCGCGCGCAGCTCGTGCGCCAGCAGCTTCAGCCACAGCTCGGAGGTCTGGTGCTGGATGATGAACAGCATCTCGTCGTGGTGCGCCGGCTCGGACAGGGGCTGCTGCGCCGACAGCAACTGGTCCAGCCGCAGATAGCCGCCGTAGGTCAGCCGCCCCTCCAGATCGGTATGGATGCCGGGTTCCAGGTCACGCAGGTTCTTGTCGACGGGCATGGCAGTGCAGATGGATCGGGCCGGTCAGGGTAGCTCAGTGGCGGGGATTGGGGATTGGGGGTGTCTCTGATACCCATCT
>NZ_QEZH01000005.1:0-424 GCF_003993515.1 Xanthomonas sp. BRIP62415 | reverse complement strand
GGTCTCCACCAGCAATTTTGCCAGCCTAGCCAGCGGGCACAATTTTCCAACCGGCGAGGCCGAGGGTAATCACTGGGGGCAAGCGCTCACCCTGCTCGAAACCACGGCGGCTGGACCCTACTACTTCAACTTCCACACCCGCGACCTTGGGAATTTCACCATCATCGGGCCCACAGGATCGGGTAAGACCGTGGTGCTCAATTTCTTGCTCGCCCAGGCGCGCAAATACCGCCCACGGCTGGTGTGTTTCGACAAGGATCGCGGGGCCGAGTTGTTTATCCGCGCGATCGGCGGACGATATGACGTGCTCCGTCCTGGCAGCCCATCGGGGCTGAATCCTCTCCAACTGGACGACACACCGGCCAATCGCCAGTTCCTCCTCGACTGGGTCGGACTTCTGGTCGGCGCGGTGACGGTCCAGGAG
>NZ_QEZH01000004.1:0-66290 GCF_003993515.1 Xanthomonas sp. BRIP62415 | reverse complement strand
GAACCACCCGATCCCATCCCGAACTCGGAAGTGAAACGCAGCTGCGCCGATGGTAGTGTGGCTCAAGCCATGCGAGAGTAGGTCATCGCCAGGGGCTTTACCCGAAACCCTCAGTCCAACAGGACTGGGGGTTTCTTTTTGTCCAAAATCCGCAACGTAACCGCCAAAAACACCGCGCAAGGCCGCACGCTGACCAGCGGATCCGCATCCGCAGGCTCGACGCTCAGGCTGAGCCAGGCACTGGTGCCAGGGCTCGCGCCTGGCGCTTGCGTTGAAGCAGGACGCGCTAGCAAGGCCGAAAGGTCTGAATGTCACCGCAGAACCCGGACCGGCAAGCCGCAATCGGAGCAGGGCACCGATACCAGGACACGCGCTTGACGCTGGGGGCCCACTTCCTGGTACTGCAGCGGCATCCACTTTGCCCTGATGATTGCAAAGCTGGATTTACCGCGTTTGGCCACCATATTGATCCGCTCCGGCGTGCCGCCGGCCTGGTCGATTGGAGTTGTGCATGCCCGAGCTGCCCGAAGTCGAAACCACCTTGCGTGGGCTGGCACCGCATCTGGTCGGCCAACGCATCCACGGCGTCATCCTGCGGCGGCCCGATCTGCGCTGGCCCATCCCTGAGCAGATCGAACGTCTGTTGCCCGGCGCGACCATCACCGACGTGCGTCGCCGGGCCAAGTACCTGTTGATCGATACCGATGCCAGCGGCAGCGCGCTGCTGCATCTTGGAATGTCCGGAAGCCTGCGCGTGTTACCCGGCGATACGCCGCCGCGGGCGCATGATCATGTGGATATCAGCCTGGAAAATGGCCGTATCCTGCGCTTCAACGATCCGCGCCGGTTTGGTTGCCTGTTGTGGCAGAGCGATGCGCACGTGCACGATCTGCTGGCGGCACTTGGCCCGGAGCCATTATCGGATGCATTTACTGGCGATTATCTGCATGCACTGGCGAGTGGCCGGCGCGCGGCAGTGAAAACCTTTCTGATGGATCAGGCGGTCGTCGTCGGCGTGGGAAATATCTATGCGGCAGAAAGCCTGCATCGCGCCGGAATCAGCCCATTACGCGAAGCGGGCAAAGTGTCATTGGACCGTTACCGGCGCCTGGCCACGGCAGTGAAAGACATCCTCGGCTACGCCATCCAGCGCGGCGGAACCACGCTGCGCGATTTCATCAGCCCGGACGGGGCGCCCGGTTATTTCGAGCAGGAACTCACGGTGTATGGGCGCGAGGGTGAAACCTGCAAGCAGTGTGGACGTTTGCTGAAACACGCCACGATCGGGCAACGCGCGACGGTGTGGTGCAGCAGTTGCCAGCGTTGAACGCCGGCCAGCTGACCCACGTTGATCGAAACACCAGCCTCCAGCTCTGGATCAGTTACGACCGCTGGCCAGTAGCCCTCGGATAACAGCAAACAGCGCGCTTGGAGCAGCAGCGGCCGATTGCTTGATGGTGCGTTGCCGTGCATCGCGCCACAATCGTGACGTCCTGTGATTGGAGTCGTCCATGCCTGCCTCACTGCGCTACTTAATGCCGATCATGCTTGTGGGTGCATCAGCGTTGCCGCTGGCAACAGGCGCATACGCGGAAGAGCTTGCGTCCAGCACCAAACCTGGAGTTGAGCGCATCCAGTTGCACAACGGAGTTGTTGAACTCAGTGCTACGCCCGCGTTCGGTGGGCGCGTGCTGTCCTTCAATTTGCGTGGACACCCCAACGTGTTGAAGACCGGCGAGGCGGTTGATCAGCAGCCCGCGCCAGAAGTGTCCGCGACTGCAGGCGATATCCCGTATCTCGGCCACGATGTGTGGGTGGGGCCGCAGAGTCAGTGGTGGGTGCATCAACAGGTCAACCTCACACGTAAGGCTGCCACCGCGGTTTGGCCACCGGATCCGTATCTGTCGCTGGCAACCACACGTGCAGTCACCCGTAGTGGCGATGAACTGATGTTGGAGGGGGTGCCCAGTCCGGTCACCGGCGTGCAGCTCCGCAAGCGCGTCGCGCTTTCATCCACGCGTGCCGATACCGTGGAGGTGGAGGCCACTACACGCAATATCCGCAAGGATCCGATCAGTTGGGACCTGTGGTTCAACACGCGGGTTGCGGCGGGCACGCGCGTGTTCGTGCCGGTTGCCGAGGCGGCAGACATTCGTCTGCAACCACCGACCGAGCCTGGCACGGTTGCGCCCACGTATCGGCATCACGGTGGTGTGTTTGCGTTGCGTGCCGATGCACGAAAGGACGGGCTGATTCAGCGCGGCAAGGTGTTGCTGCAACCTTCGGCGGGCTGGATGGCGGGCTTCGCCGGTGATCAGGTCCTGGTGATCCGCTTTGCGCATCAGCCGCTGGCGGCGATCCATCCGGAACAGGGGCAGGTGGAGTTGTATCTGGATGCGCCGCCGCAGCATCCCGAGCGCGGGCTGCTGGAAATGGAAGTGCACGCGCCGTATCGGCAGCTGGCCCCGGGTGCGCACATGCAGGCGAATGAGCAATGGACCTTGCTGCGTTATTCCGGGCCGGACGCGCAGCAGGCGCAACAACAGTTCCTGTGCAGCAAGGCGCAGGAGCTGCAGCTGATCAATGCCTGCGCGCCTTCGTCTGCGGGGCCCTGACCTGCGCATTACCTCCGTGCCGCGCTGTGGCTATGATGTCGGCCATTCCCTGATCAGATCGATGCGCATGCAACGACGCCATTTCCTGAAGAATGCCGCTGCCGCATTGGCCGCGCTCGGTCTGCCGGCGCTGCCGCAGTGGGCGCTGGCGGCCAAGGCCGTTGGCCTGCGGCGCTTGGGGCAACCGCAGCCGTTCGACTATGCCTGGCTCAAGGGGCAGGCGCGTGCGTTGGCCACGGCGCCCTACAAGAGCCATAAGCAGCTGCTTCCCGGGCCCCTGGAAGCATTGAACTGGGATCAATACCAGTCGATCCGCTACCGCCAGAATCACGCGCTATGGGCCGACGGCAACGGCAAGTTCCAGGCCAAGTTCTTTCATCTGGGGCTGTATTTCCACACTCCGGTGCACATCTACGACATTGTCGATGGCAAGGCGCAGCAACTGGCCTACGACCCGGCGGCGTTCGATTACGGCAGCAGTGGCCTGGGCGGCAAGCAGTTGCCCAAGGACCTGGGCTTTGCGGGCTTCCGTCTCAATACACGCAAGGACACCGACCGCGATTTCTCCGCCTTCCTGGGTGCGAGCTATTTCCGCGCAGTCGGCAAGGAAGGCCAGTACGGGCAGTCGGCACGCGGGCTGGCGATCGACACCGGCACCGGCGGGCCGGAGGAGTTCCCGGACTTCATCGCCTACTACCTGGAGCAGCCGGCAGACGATTCGAACACCGTGGTGGTGTACGGGCTACTGGACTCGCCCAGCGTTGCCGGTGCGTATCGCTTCGCCATCACCAATGGCGAGGTGCTGGTGATGGAAATCGACAGCGCGCTCTACCCGCGCAAGACCATCGAGCGGCTGGGCATCGGCCCGTGCACCAGCATGTATCAGGTCGGCGAAAACGATAACCGCATGGATTGGGATTGGCGCCCGGAGATCCACGACACCGATGGCTTGGCGATGTGGACCGGCGCCGGCGAATGGATCTGGCGGCCGTTGTGCAACCCGCCGCAGCTGCGCTTCAACATGTTCGTCGATGAGAATCCGCGCGGGTTTGGCCTGTTGCAGCGCGATCGCAACTTCGACCATTACCAGGACGACGGCGTGTTCTACGAGAAACGCCCCTGCCTGTGGGTGGAACCGAAGAGCGGCTGGGGCAAGGGCTCGGTACAGCTGGTCGAGATCCCGACCGTGGACGAGACCTTCGACAACATCGTGGCGTTCTGGAATCCACAGGACAAGCCGCAGCCGGGCCAGGAATTGCTGATGGGGTACCGGCTGTACTGGGGCGCGCATCCGCCGGCCAGTTCGCCGCTGGCGCATTGCGTGGCCACGCGCACCGGCCTGGGCGGCATCGTCGGGCAGAAGCGCAGCCATTTCTCGTGGCGGTTTGCGGTGGATTTTGCCGGCGGCGAACTGGCTGCGTTGACCAAGGACCCGAAAGCCAAGGTCGAGGCCATCCTCCAGGTCTCGCGCGGGAGCACCGAAATCGTGTCGGCGCGTCCGCTGCATGAGCTCAAGGGCTATCGGGCGATGTTCGACCTGGTGCCGCCGGATGACAGCACCCGGCAGATCGATATCCGGCTGTTCCTGCGCGCCAACGGCAAGCCGCTGACCGAAACCTGGCTGTACCAGTGGACGCCGCCGCCGCCGAGCGAGCGCAAGATTTACTAGCGCAAGGCCACGCGCGGCCGGCAGCCACCGCGGTCCTTGCGCCAACGGCGCATCGAGATCGCGCCGGGTCGGGGAGCCGGCACGCTGCTGCTGCCATCACGCGCACGCCGAAGCGGTGCGCGACCGCGCGTCTGCTAGGCCTGGTTCGTTTTGGCGACAAGCTGCATGCGTCCACGCGGACGCATGCATGCCAGCTCCACCCGGAAGCAGGTGCCGTCCTTGCCGCTGATGATGCGCAGCTCGCCTTGATGGGCACGGGCGATCTGCGCGGCCATGTGCAGGCCCAGATCGACTTCGGGCAAGGGGCGTCCGCCGGCGTGCACGTGGGTGGAGGCGTGCAGCACGTCGAGCCGGCGCGGGTCGATACCGTCCAGATTGCAGACCTCGATGCGCAGGCGGCCCTGCTCGGTCACCGCGATCGCCTTGATCAGCGAGCTCTGTTGCCCCTGCACCACGGCGTTGATCATCAGGCTGCCGAACATCTGCGCCAGGCGCACCGCATCGCCATGCACCGGTTCGTCGATGGCCACGTGCGTGGACAGCACCTGGTTCGGATATGCGGCGCGGGTTTCGTCGACGACCTGCGATAGCGCATCGAGCAGATCGCTGCCGTTGCCGTAGTCCAGCTGCAGCCAGTCGCGCTCGATGCCGCGTGCGAAATCGCTGGCAAAGTCGATCAGCTCTTCCATGCGCCGCAGGCTGCGCTGCATCGACCGGATCGCGCCACCCTGGCGCTGGTTGAGCGAGTCGATCGCCAGCATGTCCACCACCGCATGCATGGACTGCAGCGGGTTGCGCAGGTCGTGGCCAAGGATGCCGATGAACTCTTCGCGCAGCCGGGCCGAGGCGCCGACACGCCCCAGTTCGCTGCGCGCGCGCAGCGATTCCTGCGCGCTCTCTTCGGCGCGTTGTTCGGCCTGGATCTGCGCTGCCAGCAGTTGCGCCAGCAGTTCGACCTTTTCCACCAACGGTGCGTCCATGACGCGCGGCAACGGGTCCAGCGCACACAAGGTGCCGAACACGCTGCCATCGTCGAACTTGATCGGCACCGAGACATAGCTTTCGAAGCCGTACAGCCGCGGCGTGGGGTGGTCGCGGAAGACCGGGTGCTCGGAGGCATGGCCGAACCACAACGCGTTGCCCTGGGTGCGCACGCTGTCGCAGAAGGTAGTGACCAGCGG
The DNA here is from genome assembly GCF_003993515.1 of Xanthomonas sp. BRIP62415. Taxonomy (NCBI): domain Bacteria; kingdom Pseudomonadati; phylum Pseudomonadota; class Gammaproteobacteria; order Lysobacterales; family Lysobacteraceae; genus Xanthomonas; species Xanthomonas sp. BRIP62415. The sequence goes on along the minus strand of NZ_QEZH01000004.1, from coordinate 60,825 downwards.
TAGCTCGTCGCCGGGCGCCAGACCGAACGCCAGGTCGTCGCGCACCTGGCAGGTGATCCAGCGCGTATCGGTCACGCGCGCGACGGCGGCGAACCCCATGCCGGTCAGACGGGTGAGAACGGTCAGGACATCGGGCACCGACGATAGCCGGCCAACACGCGCGATATCGGCGCGTAACTCGGGAGGAAGCGGACCCATGTATTGCCTCCCGACAAGTGGATGGTCGCCAGTTTACAGGACTGCGGTTGCGCCTGGTTGCGCGCGGATCGCTGCAACGGCCCCGCAACGATACGCCTGTTGATGTGTAGCGAAGATGCAGTGGCGACCGCATGCCTGCGGGGGTTTAGCGACGCATCACAAGCGCATATCAGGACAGCGCGCCAAGAGCATCCGGCTGAATTCTTCAGCTGCCGCCCTGCCAGGGTTAGCCGTCCGCTGGCACGTAAATACCGGGCCGATAATGCCGAATCATCCGGGAGCTGGAGGATCGCGAGCCGCGCATCAGGTTCATCGGGCGGGATCGGGTAACGGCCGCCGTGTGTCGCTGCAGTTGCGTGGGTTCAATGCGTCGCCAGGTGCGAAACGACGTTGGCACGCCATGCCACCCGCGTCGGTGGCCATGTCGATGGCTGGTCCGTGGACGATCGGCGTTGCCAGCCGCGGGCAACCCGTCCAGCGTCGCGCTGCCCTTCCAACAGGGCGTGGGCGTTATGCGCCCGCCGGTGGCAGCGGCAATGCGATCTGCAACGGGTCGATGCGCCCTTCGCCACGCATGATCTTCTTGAACTCGGCGCGGCTGACCGACACGTAGCGCTCGTTGCCGCCGATCTCCACCTGCGGGCCGTCCTGCACCGCGTGGCCTTGCGCATCCACGCGCACGGTCATGGTGGCCTTGCTGCCGCTGTGGCAGATGGTCTTGATCTCCTCCAGCTCGTCGGCCCAGGCCAGCAGGAACTGGCTGCCCTCGAACAGCTCGCCGCGGAAGTCCGTGCGCAACCCGTAGCACAGCACCGGAATGCGCAGGCGGTCGACCACCTCGCTCAACTGCCAGACCTGGCCGCGATTGAGGAACTGCGCCTCGTCCACCAGCACGCAGTGCAGCGCGCCTTCGGCCTGGATGTCGCGTTCGATCAGCTGCTGCAACTCGGTGTTGCGATCGAAGGTGCGCCCATCCGCGCGCAGCCCGATCCGCGAGGCCACCACGCCGCTGCCGGCGCGGTGGTCGAGCTTGGGCGTGAGGATCAGGGTGCGCATGCCGCGTTCGCGGTAGTTGTGCGCGGACTGCAGCAAGGTGGTGGTCTTGCCGGCATTCATTGCCGAGTAGTAGAAGTAGAGCTTGGCCATCGGGGGATTTTACCGGGCCGGGCGGCCGGCGGTGACAGCCATCTGCATGAACCGGCGGCGCAGGCCTGCCCGACGCGGCGCCGGTACAATGGCCCGCTCTGTTGGAAGTCTCTATGCACGGTCTCAATCCCCCGCAAAGCGCCGCAGTGCTGCACTGCGAAGGTCCCCTGTTGGTGCTGGCCGGCGCCGGCAGCGGCAAGACGCGCGTGATCGTGGAGAAGATCGCGCACCTGATCGCCACCGGCCGCTATCCGGCCAAGCGCATCGCCGCGATCACCTTCACCAACAAGTCGGCCAAGGAAATGCGCGAGCGTGTGGCCAAGCGCATCCGTGGCGATGGCGCCGATGGCCTGACCATCTGCACCTTCCACGCGCTGGGGTTGAAGTTCCTGCAGATCGAGCACGCCGCTGCCGGCTTGAAGCGCGGCTTTTCGATCTTCGATTCCGACGATGCCGCCGCCCAGATCAAGGACCTGATGCACGGCGCCAAGCCCGATGCGATCGAGGATGCCAAGAACCTGATCTCGCGCGCCAAGAACGCCGGCCTGTCTCCCGAACAGGCGATGGCGGCGGCGCGCAGCAATCGCGAAAAGGAAGCCGCCAGCCTGTACGAGCGCTATCAGGCGCGGCTGACCACCTTCAACGCGGTGGACTTCGACGACCTGATCCGCCTGCCGGTGCAGATCCTGGAGGCCAACGAAGAGATCGTACTGGGCTGGCGCGAGCGCATCGGCTATCTGCTGGTGGACGAGTGCCAGGACACCAACGATGCGCAGTACCGGCTGCTGAAAATGCTGGCCGGGCCACGCGGCAACTTCACCTGCGTGGGCGACGACGACCAGAGCATCTACGCCTGGCGTGGCGCCAATCCGGAAAACCTGCAGCAGATGGGCCGCGATTATCCGGCGCTGGAAATCATCAAGCTGGAACAGAACTACCGCTGCTCCAACCGCGTGCTGCGTGCGGCCAATGCCTTGATCGCGCACAACCCGCACGAACACCTGAAGACGCTGTGGAGCGACCAGGCCGACGGTGAGCGCATCCGTGTGTGGGAATGCCGCGACAGCGAGCACGAGGCGGAAAAGGTCGCCGCCGAGATCTCGTTCCTGGGGACCGCCAAGCAGGTGCCGTGGAGCGATTTCTGCATCCTGTTCCGCGGCAATTTTCAATCGCGGCCGCTGGAAAAGGCGCTGCAGCTGCTGCGCGTGCCGTATCACCTGACCGGTGGCACCGCGTTTCTGGAGCGGCAGGAAGTCAAGGACGTGCTGTCGTGGCTGCGGCTGATCGTCAATCCCGACGATGACGCCGCGTTTCTGCGCGCCGTGCAGTCGCCCAAGCGTGAGGTCGGGGCGACCTCGCTGGCGCGGTTGGCCGAGCTTGCCAGTGCGAAGTCGGTACCGATGTCGCGCGCGGCCGAGTCGATGGGCGCGCTGCAGCACTTGCCGCCGCGTGCGGCCAATGGCCTGAGTGCGTTCACCGATATCCTGCGCGATATGCGCGAGCATTCGGCCACGCTGCCGGCGGGAGAACTGGTGCGCATGCTGGCCGAAAAATCCGGCCTGCTCAACGACCTGCGCAACCAGTCCAAGGACGACACCGGCTTCCAGCGCCGCAAGCGCAATCTGGACGAGCTGGCCGAGTGGTTCGAAGGCGGCCCGCGTGGTGCCAGTGCCAGCGACCTGGCCGCGCAGCTGGCGCTGTTGTCGCGCAACGACAAGGACGACGGCGGCAACCAGGTGCGCATGATGACCATGCACGCGTCCAAGGGGCTGGAATTCCGTTATGTGTTCATCGTCGGCTGCGAAGACGGCGTGCTGCCGCATGAAGTGAGTCTGGAAGAAGGCAACCTGCAGGAAGAGCGCCGGCTGCTGTATGTGGGCATCACCCGTGCCAAGGAGCAGCTGTGGATGAGCCACAGCAAGTTGACGCGCAAGTTCGGCGAGCATGTGCGGCTCAAGCCCAGCCGCTTCTTCGACGAGATCCCGGCCGAAGAATTGCAGCGCGACGGCGCCGACCCGGTGGCCGATGCCGAGCGCAAGAAGGAGCGTGCCAGCGCGGGCCTGGCGGCGATCCAGGCGTTGTTCGACTAGCGGGTGTTGCGTACTACGCAGGCTTGCCAGCGACACGTCTGCACGGCAGGCTGGGTTGCCCTGATGCCGGAGTGCGCCGTGACCGTCGTGATCGAAACCCCGCGTTTGCGCCTGCGCACGCTCGACCCCGAGCGCGATGCCGATGCGGTGCTGGCATTGGTCAACGACCCCGGTTTCATCGCCGGCATCAACGACCGCGGTGTGCGGACCCGCGAGCAGGCGCGTGATCATCTGCGCGAGTGGGCGCAGGCGCACCAGCAACGCTACGGCTTTGCGCACTGGGCGGTGGAGACGCGCGCCGAGGGCGCCTTTGCCGGCACATTGGGCTTGTTGTGCCGCGATACCTTGCCGGTGCCGCATATCGGCTTTGCACTGCTGCCCGAACATCGCGGCAAGGGGTTTGTGAGCGAAGCCGGGCGCGCGGTGCTGGCGCATGCGCGCGATGTGCTGGGGTTGTCGCAGCTGTGCGCGATCGTGTCGCCGGGCAATGTCGATTCGATCCGCGCGCTGGAAAAACTCGGGCTGCAGCGGCAAGGCCTGCGCGTGTTGAGCCAGGAGGCCGATCCGGTGCTGTATTACACGATCGAGCTGGGTCCCGTCGACATGGACAGCCGGGCAGGCCTGCGGCACTCTGGCGGCGACGCTCACCGCTGAACGCGGCCGGCACAACGTAACGAGCAGTCGTCAGCGCAGCCTGGACGGCGCGGAAGAACTCCGGTGCACACCTGGCACAGGAGACTGCGCGCACCGACCGCAGCTGCCTGGCGATGAGCGCCGCCGTGGTGTCCGTCGCCCCAACCAGGACACGTGCATGCCATTGCTGGTCAACGCCTATTCCACGCTGCGCGAGCCGGTGTGGCCGGATTTCCTGCCGCGCGCCGCCGTGCAGCACCGCGACCACGCCGATCCGGAACTGGCCAATCATCTGCACGGTTTTGTCGGCTACGTGAACCAGGCCGGCGACGGCCAGATGACCCAGCCGCGCTATCACCTGATGCGGCATGTACAGCGGGTGCGTCAGCACTTCACATTCGAGGTCGACGATGCGGCGTTCGGGGAGTTGGCGCAGTGGGCCGAGCAAGCCAATGCGGTGTGTTTCCTGGCCGACGGCAGCGTGCGCGATCCGCACGGGCGGGTGCTGATCAGCCAGGGCGAGCCGGCGATCGATGCGCAGGCGCAGGTGCCGTATCCGCCGGATGCCTTGCAGCGGCGTGCGCAGCAACTTGCGCAGCTGACCACGCAAGGCATCCGCGTGCCAGCCGGCCTGCCGCCGGTGCCTGGCGAGGCCGAAGCGCGGGTGCGCGATGCTGCGACGGTGACGCAGCGCATGCTGGGCCTGTTTGCGGTGGCCTTGCGCGCGGAGATGCTGGCCGCCGGCGATACGCCGCCCGCGTTGGAAGAGATGGACGCCCGCCTGCCCGGCGTGGCGGCGGCACTGTCGCCGCAGGAGTGCGCCTTTTTTGCCCAACCCGCGCCGGAGCCGCAGCAGCTCGCCAACTTCGGCTGGCGCTACGAGAGCCTGGCCGTGCTGCAGTGGGCCCTGGGGCTGGCCGACGCGCTGCCGGAGCCGACCGACCTGTGCGATGTGCCCCTGGCTGCCCAGCGCGCGCTGGAGCATGCCGACGCCGCGACGCGGCCGTCGCTGACGCTACGGCCGGTGCCCGAACTGCTGGATGCGCTGGACCGGCACTTGCGCCTGCACTGGGCAGTGCGCCAGGCCGGCCAGAGCGAGCAACCGCCACCGGCCGGCATCGTGCCGGGCGTGGTCTACGAGCGGCACTACGCCCTCAACTGGCTGCTGCACTTCGAAGACGCCGACTGGGACGAGGTGGATACGCCGACGTAAGCGGGGCCGGGGCGCAACCTGCGCCATCACCGTCCGGCAGGGCCCCTCGTCCGGTAGCCGGGCCGGTCGGTGCGTGCACTGCGATCGGCGTGGGCGGCGACGTGCAGCGGGCATCTCCAGGCGCAGACCGTCGCGCTCAGGCGCCCGCCGCCTCCAGGCGCGCCTGCACCGCGGCCAGCGCATCCTGCAGCTCGGCGACCGTGGCTTCTAGTGTTTGTACGCGCGCTTCCAGCTCGCTGCTGTCGGCGTTGCTGCGAGGGCCTGGCGCAGCGCGCGCGGCCGCAGCCTGCAACGCCTCCACATCCAGCTCGCCACTGAGCAGATGCGCATAACGCTCTTCGCGCTGGCCGCTGGCGCGCGGTAGTTGCACGGCCAGGCCGCGCTGGATCAGCCGGTCCAGATGGTGGCGCACGTCGTCGGCATCGTTGAAGCGTGTCAGCCGCTCGCTGCGCGCGAACAGCTCGCCCAGCGTCTGCGGGCCGCGCAGCAGCAACAGACCGATCAGGGCGACCTGCTGGCGGGTCAGGTCCAGCACGCTGCCCAGCCGGTGCTCGTAGCGCTCGGCGCGCGAGGAGAACTGCTGGCGCACCAACCCCAGGGTCTCGAGTTGACGCAGGGCGTGATGCACCACGCCGGTCTGCAGGTTCAGCACCGGCTCGCGTGCGGTCTTCTGGTTGGCGGCCACCTGCGCGGCGTTGACCGTGAGCGGATACGCATCCGGCGTGGTCGCCTCCTTTTCGATCAGGCAGCCGAGCACGCGGGCCTGGGCGGTGTCGAGGACGGGCGGGGAAGGTGTCTCTGTCATGGGGGCGACTCCGGGGCAATCAGCGCACAAGGATATGCCGTTCCTGCATCGGCGTTCTTCAGGCCACGATCCCGCCGGCGATGCCGGCACCGGCAGCGGGAGCGAAGAGGCGGTCAGGTGCGGAGGCGGTCGGTTGCCCGCAGCGTGCGCAGGCGCATGCAGCACTCGCGCATCGCCATGAACCCCGCGATCGCGATGTCTTCTTCCATGCGCCTGCGGCACTGCCATCAGCTGGAGCGGGCGGTGCGGCGCGAACCCGCTAAAATCGCGGTCTTCATTGCCGCTCCTGTTCTGGTGGATGCCATGCGCCCCTCGCTTTACGCACCCTTGTCCCTGCTCGCCTGCACCGCGCTGGCCCTGAGCGCCTGCAAGCCCGCCGACAAGGAGCTGGCCCAGCGCGCGCAGGACGCCGCCGTGTCCGCCAATGCGGCCGCCAGCGCCGCCGCCAAGACCACCCCGCAGCCCGCAGCCGCCAGCGCACCGGCCGGCGACGACAACCTCAATGCGGTGCTGTGGATGCAGCGCTCGGAGGAGTACCGCGCGGTGGCCGAGCAGACCTATCGCGCTGCTGCCGACAAGCTGGACGCTGCGCTGAAGCAGCCCAACTGGGATGCGCTGGTGCCCGAGGAGCGCGGCAATGCCGCCAGCGGGCTGAAGCCGGCGGTGGTGCTGGACGTGGACGAAACGGTGCTGGACAACTCGCCCTACCAGGCGCGCCTGCTGCGCGACGGCAAGGAATACGACGAGCTGAGCTGGGACCAGTGGGTGGCGGAGAAGAAGGCCACCGCGATCCCGGGCGTGGTGGACTTCGCCAAGGCCGCCAACGCGCGCGGCATCACCCTGATCTACATCTCCAACCGCGCGGTGCACCTCAAGGACGCCACGCTGGCCAACCTGCGCAGCGTCGGGCTGCCGGTGGCCGACGACAGCGTGTTTCTGGGCCTGGGCACGGTGGTCAAGGGCTGCGAGCAGAACGGCAGCGAGAAGAACTGCCGGCGCCAGCTGGCCGGGCAGACGTACCGCGTGCTGATGCAGTTCGGCGACCAGCTCGGCGACTTCGTGCAGGTCACCGCCAACACCGGCCAGGCGCGGGGCGCATTGCTGCAGCAGTACCACGACTGGTTCGGCGAGCGCTGGTGGATGCTGCCCAACCCCAGTTACGGCGGCTGGGAGCCGGCGCAGTTCAACAACGACTACGGCCAGCCCTGGCAGCAGCGCCACGACGCCAAGCGCGCCGCGCTGGAGGTGGCCCGATGAGCCGCGCACCGCTGCCGCTGGCCGCGCATGAGCGGCTGATCTTCGCGCTGGATGTGCCCGGCCACGACGAGGCGATCGCCTGGGTCGACCGCCTGGGCGAGTCGGTGTCCTTCTACAAGATCGGCATGGAACTGCTGGCCTCCGGTGAGTACTTCCAGGTGCTCGACGCCCTGGCCAGGCGCGACAAGCGCGTGTTCGTGGACCTGAAGTTCTTCGACATCCCCGCCACCGTGGCCGGCACCATCCGCCGCCTGGCGCAGTGGCCGGTGAGCTATTGCACCGTGCACGGCTGGCACGCCGGCATGCTGCAGGCCGCCGCCGAGGCCAACCACGGCGACATGCGCCTGCTGGCGGTGACCGTGCTGACCTCGATGGGGCGCCCGGACCTGGCCGCGATGGGCATCGACCGCGAGCCGGTGGAGGTGGTGGTGGAGCGCGCGCTGGCCGCACAGGCAGCCGGCATCGACGGGGTGATCGCCTCCGGCCAGGAAGCCGGCCCGATCCGCAGCGCCACCGGCGCCGGGTTTTCGATCGTCTGCCCGGGCATCCGCCCCGGCGGCCCGGTCGGCGACGACCAGCAACGCACCGTGGGCGTGGCGCAGGCCTTCAACGATGGTGCCGATGCCATCGTGGTCGGCCGCCCGATCCGCCTGGCCACCGATCCGGCCGCCGCGGCGGCTGCGATCCAGGCCGAGATTCAAGCGGCGGTGGCGCAGCGCTGACGGAGCCTCCGGCGCGCGCCGGCCATGTCTACGCAAGCAAAATCAATAAGTTAAAGCGATAGAATTAAAGTGTTGCTTTAACGTTAAAGCCTGCGTACGATGCCCCTCGTCCGATGTCAGTCGGAAGCTGTGCCACTCATTGTCCACCGGGCTTGTCCCGGTTTTCGAAGGGATCGGGCCTTGTGCCCGATCCTTTTTTTTGCCTGCCGATCGGTGCATGTGGCGATTGCGCCTGCCGTGGCGTCGCTCAGCGCGGCGCAGCCGCCTTGCAGTAGCGATCGATGAACTGCTGGTGGGTGGGCATGACATCCACGCAGTGGCCGATGGTCTGCGCCACGCTGGCCAGGAAGCGTTCGGCGTCGTGATCGGGTACCTGGTCCACCAGCGGGTGGTAACCCTGCGGCAGGATGCCCTGGCCGACCATCACCTGCACCCAGCTGATCTCGGCAAACATCTCCTCGGCATTGCGGTAGAAGCGCCCGCTGTCGCGAAACAGGTCCAGCGTGGTCTGCAGCTCCGGGGTGATCGGCATCGTGCGGCAGTGCCGCCAGAACGCGCTGTCGTCGCGCTCGGTGGCGTGGTAGTGCAGCACCAAAAAATCGCGGATGCGGTCGAACTCGAACGCCAGCCGGTCGTTGTAGCGCTGCACCAGCACCGGGCTGATGCCCTCGCGCGGAAACAGCTCCAGCAGCCGCGAAATGCCGGCCTGGATCAGATGGATGCTGGTCGATTCCAGCGGTTCCAGGAAGCCGCTGGCCAGGCCCAGTGCGACCACATTGCGGTTCCAGAACTGCTTGCGCCGGCCGGTGGTGAAGCGCAGCGGGCGCGGGTCGGCCAGCGGCGTGCCCTCCAGGTTGGCGAGCAGGGTGGCGGCGGCTTCGTCGTCGCTGATGTGCGCGCTGGAATACACATAGCCGTTGCCGGTGCGGTGCTGCAGCGGAATGCGCCACTGCCAGCCGGCCGCGCGCGCGGTGGAGCGCGTGTACGGCGTGGGCGGGCCGACGTTTTCGCTCGGCACCGCCAGCGCACGATCGCACGGCAGCCAATGAGTGAAGTCGTGGTAGCCGGTGTGCAAGGCTTCTTCGATCAACAGCCCGCGGAAGCCCGAGCAGTCGATGAACAAATCGCCGCTGACGACCTGACCGGAGGCCAGCTGCAGCGATTGCACGTGGCCGGTGTCCGCATGCAGCTGCACCTGTTCGACCAGGCCCTCGAGACGGGTGACGCCGCGCTGTTCGGAGTAAGTGCGCAAGAAGCGCGCGTACTGCGTGGCATCGAAGTGGTACGCGTAGGCGATGTTGGCCAGCGGCGAATTGGCCGGCACATCGCCGGCCGAGGTCATGAACTTGCCGCGCACCGCAGCCACGGTGTTGAGCGTGTAGGCGCCCAGCGGCTGCGCCTTGCCGCGCGCGTGCTGCTTGATCCAGTACTGGTGGAACGGCAGCAGCCCGAGCGGGTGCCCGATCTGCGTGCCGAAGCCATGGATGTACGAAGTGCCGGGCCGCTGCCAGTCGACGAACTCGATGCCGAGCTTGAAGCTGCCCTGGGTCTGGCGCACGAACTCGGCCTCGTCGATGCCGAGCAGATTGTTGAAGGCCTTGATGTGCGGCACGGTGGCCTCGCCAACGCCAACGGTGCCGAGCTGTTCGGATTCGATCAGCTGCACCTTGAAGCCGGGGCCAAGCACGCGCGCGAAGGCCGCGGCCGCCATCCAGCCGGCGGTGCCGCCGCCGACGATGACGATGTTGCGCAGTGGAGCGGGGAGCATGCGGCGTTCGATCCTGTACGAGAGTGGGAACCGCCAACAAGCGAACGGGGCCAGCTGGCCCCGTCCGGATCATCTGCCTGCACAGCGCAGACAGATGGCGTTGGGCTGCATCAGAACTTGGCGCCCACTTCCAGCACGACACTACGGGGCACATAGCTGATTTCGCCGTTGTCGACCACGGTGATGTCAGGCTGCAGGCGTCCGTTGCTGCCGAAGCTGTTGTACTGGTACTGGGTGAAGTTCTTGAAGTTGAAGGCGTTGAGCACGTTGATGCGTGCGTTGAGCTTGAAGTCGCCCACCACCGTGAACTCCTTGTTGGCCTGCAGGTCCACGGTGCGGTAGCCCCAGATCTTGCCACCCAGCAGGAACTTGCCATTGCCCGGCGGGGTCACGCCCACGGCCTGGCAGGTGCCGCCATCGGGATCGGTAAAGCCGTAGCAGGCGATCGTGTTGATCGGCTCGGGCGTGGCCAGCACCAACTTGGCGCCGAAGGTCACTCCCCACGGGCCATCGATCGAGCCGGACGCGACGAAGCGATGCGCCGACACGGCATCGGACTTCACGAACGGGTAGTCGCGAATGGTGGCCTTGTCGAACGCGAATGGCTCGTCGATGGTGCGGTTCTGGCGCGCGCTGGTGTGGGTGTAGGACAGGTTCAAGCCCCAGCCCGATTCCTTGGTGTAGGGCTTTTCGGCCGACAGCAACACCTGGCTGCTGCGCTGCTCCAGACCGTTGTAGCCCAGGATCGTATTGCGGTAACCCGGCACCGGCTCGCCCCAGGGCACGCTGCCGGTGGCGTCGAAGTACGCACCATCCGGGTAGCGGTTGACCAGGCTCATCACCAGGCCGTCATAGGCCAGCACGCGCTGGAAGGTCACGTCGGTCAACCAGTCGCCGACCTGGTTGCTGATACCGATGCTGTACTGGTCGCTGTACGGGGTCTTGAGCTTGTTCTTGAACATGAAAAGCTCGGAGCTGTCACTGGTGCCATCGATCGTATTGAGCTGATCGATGCCGGTGAAATATGCCGGGTTCCACGCCGTGCACGCACGGTCGTCGCGGAAGCAGCTTTGCCCGCTGGCAGCATCGCTGAAGTACACCACCACCGGTGACAGCGCCGCCTTGACCGATTCCAGTGCGAGCTGCTCGAACAGGTTGCGATCGTAGGAGCGACCGGCGCCGCCATGCAGCACCGCGCTCTCGTCGCCGAAGAAGTCATACGAGAAGCCGAAGCGCGGTGCCCAGGCGTCCTTGAAATTTTTGCGGTTGTTGCCGGTGCTGATGTAGTCGGCCACGTTGATGCCGCTGGGCAGCAGACGGTTGGCCCACGGTTGACCCGGGTTGTCGGGGTCGTCCGAATACAGCGCATTGATGAACGGCTGCGAGGTCACGAAGTCGGTGTAGGCCGGGGTGTCCTCATAGTCGTAACGCACGCCGATGTTGAGCATCAGCTTGTCGTTCACTGCCCAGTCGTCCTGCAGGTAGATGCCGTACTGCTTGGACGGCGATTCCACCACCGGCACCTGACCGGGATTGTCGAACGCACGGATATAGCGCACCTGGAAGGGAACCGGCGCAACACCGTTCTGACCGACTTCATAGCTGAACTGCGGGTTGAGCGAACTGGACTCGCGCGACGTCAGCTTGATGTCGCGATAGGTCACACCGGTCTTGATGGTGTGCTCGCCATGCCACTGCAGTGCGTTGAAGGTCAGATCGTTCTGGAACGACCAGCCCTTCTGGCTACGTAGCTTGAAGTCTTCGCCGCTGGCGGCGCCGGTGTTGAGGAAGACCCACTGGCGCGGATCGGCCTGCGTCCGGTCGATGTAGGTATAGATGGAGCCGTTGCCGATGCCGCGCGGTGTCGGCACGTTGCGCGAATCCTCGGTGGTGAGGATGGCTTCGTTGAACCAGCTGTCGGCGCTGTGCTGCCAACGCAGGCTGGTGCGCTTGTCCTTGTTGATCTTGTCCACTGCGCGGACGGGCGCGTTCTGGCCGCCGACGTTGCTGACCTGGGTTTCGTCGCGGTACTGCGTGGCCAGCTCGATGCGGTCGTTATCGGTCGGCTCGAAGTCGATCTTGCCGAAGTACAGGTCTTCGGTGAACGGCATGTTGGACGCGCCGTACTGGTCGCGCAGATTGGACGGCAGCAGGCCGACGAACGGCGCCGCTTCGGCGCTTGGCTGCACGCTCTTGGGCGCCACGTTGTCCTTGCCTTCGTAGGCGAAGAAGAAATGCATGCGATCCTGGATCAGCGGGCCGCCGATCGCAACGCCGTATTCCTTGGTCTGCGAGTCCACCTTTCCATCTTCTTCGTCCGGGCGCTTCTCACGCAGATCCTGATTGGTGAAGCGATAGAACGCCTCGCCATGGAACTCGTTGGTGCCGGACTTGGTGGCCGCGGTGATCGCCGCGCCACTGATCTGGCCGTATTCGGCCTTGTAGTTGGAGGTGATCACCTTGTACTCGCCGATGGCGAGCTGGGGGAACGGATTGCCCTGGGTCTCGTCCTGCCCGGCAATACCGCCACCGGAGACATAGCTCTTCTGGCTCACGCCGTCGATGTACAGGTTGCTGGAACTGGCGTTGGACGCACCGCCGCGCAACTTGGTGTTGCCGTCCTGGTCGATGGTGAACACCATGCCCGGCACGGTGTCGGCGAACTCCAGGAAGTTGCGCGTGGCCTGCGGCAGCTGCTGGATCTGCCGCAGCGAAACCGTATTACCCACCTCCGATGTCTTGACGTCGCGGATCATCGGCGCGCTGACCGTCACCGTGTCCAGCGTGGTCGCATCGCCGGCCGGCGCTGCCGCCGCCTCGGTGCCGAGATCAACGGTGGCGCTGGAGGCCACCGACAGGGTCACCGTGCGGCTGACGCCGTTGGATTCGACGGTGTAGGTGCCCGGTTGCAGGCCGACGATGGTGTAGTTGCCGTTCGCATTGACCGGCGCACGTCGCACCGAGCCGGTGGCGACATTGGTGACGACGACCTCGCTGCCGCTCTGCGCGGAAGCGACCTGGCCGCGCAAGGTGGCGTTGCTGGACTGTGCCATGGCCGGGGTGGTGGCGAACAACGAGGCAGCCAGGGCGCAGCACAACAGGCTGCGTGCCGGCAGGGTGGAGACGGTGCGGTGAGTCTTCATGACTTTCCCCCTCCCAGGGGTAAAGCGCGAACCAGTGAAGTGACTGGCGCGTCGAGGTTGGTGCTTGGTGTGGATGGAACGGGTACAGCGGCAACAGACAGCAGGGACGGCAAACACAACAAAAAACGAATCGCCAATGGGAGCGTGCTGGCTGCAGCATCGCGCGCATCGCGCGCATCGCGCGCCGCGCCACAGCAACACACCGCAATCGGGACGATGCAACAAGCCTGCAGGCGGCCCCTCCCCATTGCCGTGGGGCCGATGCAGCTTAGGCAGCGGGGGTGGCACCGGCGCCGGGACGCCGGATGCCGCCAACGCTGCCGTTACCAGATGATGCGTGCGCTCATGAACAAGGTCCGTGGCGGGGTGGACATCGCGCCGTACTGGTTGATGCGCACGCGCGGGTCGTACACGCCGGCACTGCCCCAGTCGATGCTGTACTGATCGTAGTTGCGGAAGTTCAGCGCATTGATCAGGTCGCCGCGCACCTGCACGGTGACCGCGTCGGTGATGTGCATGTCCTTGGACAACGACAGGTCCAGCTGGCGGGTGCCGAAGATGTCGCCGCCAGCGATGAACTTGCCGCCGGGCGCATCCACCGACACCACGCGGATATTGTCCGAACTGGGGCCGCCGTACTGGTCGTAGGAGATCGCCTCGTTGCGTGGCGGCACCGTGGCCAGGGTCAGCTTGGCCGAGCCGCTGATGCCCCAGAACAGGTCGTAGATGCCGGTCAGTACCAGGCGGTGGCGCGGTACTGCATTGAGGTCCAGGAACGGGTAGTCGGCGATGGTGGCCGCATCGAAGCCGTAGCGATCGTCGTTGCCGCGATTGCCGCGTGCACGCGAGAAGGTATACGCCGCGGTCAGGCCCCAGCCGCTTTCCTGCGTATAGGCCTTGTCCGCCGACAGCAGCAGCTGGCCGGTCTTGGTCTCCACACCGTTGTTGCCGATGATCAGGTTGCCGAAGCCCTGGGGCCGCTGCTCGAACGCCTGGGCGCCGTTCTGGAAGAAATCGCCGTTGGCATAGCGGTTGCCCAGGGTGAAGATGAAGCCGTCCTTGCTGTGGATATAGGACAGCGTGGCCGAGGTGTTCCACTCGCCCAGCTGGGTACGCAGGCCCAATGAATACTGGTCCGCGTACGGCGTCTTCAGATCGTTGTTGAGCAGGTTGATCTCGCCGTTGCGCACGCGCGCATCGACCAGGTTGCCCAGGCTGTCGGGGTTGCTCACATACGCCGGATCGAACGCGGTGCAGGTGCCCGGCGCCGGGACGCAGTCGGTGGGTCCGGCAAAGCGGATCGTGTACTGCGCCAGCGCGGATTTGATCTGCTCCAGGCCCATCACGTCGAACAGGTTGCGGTCGTAGCTGCGGCCGGCACCGCCGAACAGCACCAGCGACTCGTCGCCGCGGAAGTCGTAGGAAAAGCCCAGGCGCGGTGCGAAGTTGTTGTTGTCCTGCTTGCGATTGCGGCCGTTGCTGATGTAGTCGTTGATATTCACCCCGCCCTTGGCCAGCTGCTCGGCGTAGGTGGCGCTCACCGCCGGATCGGTGCCGGGGCCGTTCAAGGCCGCCACCACTTCCGGCGGGGTCACGTTGTCCAGGTACGAGGGAATCTTTTCGCCATCCCAGCGCACGCCGAGGTTCAACTGCAGCTTGTCGTTGACGTCCCAATCGTCCTGGATGTACAGGCCCAGCTGCTTGCTGGTGGTGGTCACCGACGGTGCGGCGCCGGCGAAGGGCAGGTTGAAGCGCACCTGGTAGGGAACGGCCGAGGTGCCGACGCCATCGCCCACTGCGTAATAGAACGACGGATTGGCTGCCGAGTTCTCGCTCTGGGTCAGCTCCACTTCCTTGTACTTCACGCCCATCTTGATGACGTGGTTGCCGTGCCACTCGAGGTTGTTGAAGGTCAGGTCGTTCTGGAAGCTGGGACCCTTCTGGCCCTTGCGCTGGATCGCCAGGCCGCTGGTGGCGCCGTCGTTGAGCAGCACGTCGTCTTCGGCGATGCCGCGCGTGTACACGGTCTGGCTGCCCAAGGTATAGGCGGTGGGATTGAACAGCACGTCCTCGTAGGACACGCGCGCCTCGTTGACGTAGCGCTCGCCGTAATGCTGCCAGCGCAGGTCGAAGCGTTTTTCGGTATTGAGGTTGATCTTGGAGGCGATCGCGGTGGTCTGGCCGCCAACGCTGTCGCGGCTTTCCTCGTCGCGATACTTGCCGGTGAGTTCCAGACGATCGTTTTCACCGATGTCCCAGTCGACCTTGCCGAAGTACAGGTCTTCGTTGAACGGGCGGGTCACCGAGCCCAGCCGGCCCTGCACGCCGGCCGGCAGGTCGTCGCTGAGCGCGCTGAAGCGGTCGGGCACGGCCACCGGATCGGCCGAGACCTCGAAGCCCTTGCCTTCGTAGCTGAAGAAGAAGTGCGCCTTGTCCTGCACGATCGGCCCGCTCAGCGCGAAGCCGTATTCGTCCTGGTGGGTCTTGCGCTTGCTGCCGTCGGCGTTGGGCGCGCCGGCGCGCTCGTCGGGCTGGCGCGCGCGGAAATCGGTGTTGCTGGTGCGCCCGAAGATCTCGCCGTGGAATTCGTTGCCGCCGGACTTGGTCGAGGCCACGATCGCCGCCGAGCCGACCTGGTCGAACTCGGCCTTGTAGTTGGAGGTGATGACCTTGTACTCGCCGATGGCCAGCTGCGGGAACGGATTGCCCGCGCTCTGCTCCTGCCCGGACACGCCGCCGAACAGGTAGCTCTTCTGGCCGACGCCGTCGATGTAGACGTTCACCGCCGAGCTGCCCTGCGCGCCGCCGCGGATCTGGCTGTTGCCGTTGGAGTTGGTCTCGAACTGCATGCCCGGCACGGTGTCGGCGAACTCCAGGAAGTTGCGCGTCAGCTGCGGCACGGTGCTGATCTGCTTCAGCGACACGTTGGTGCCCACTTCGGAGGTCTTGACCTCCTGCAGCGTGGTGGCGGTGACCTGCACCGCATCCAGCGTGGTGGCATCGCCGGCAGGCGCCGCCGCCGCGCCGCCGCCCAGGTTCAAGGTGACCGACGAGGCCACCGACAGGGTCACGGTCTGTTCGCTGCCGGGGCCGGCGTCCACCTTGTAGGTGCCCGGGGGCAGGCCGACCAGCGCGTAGCTGCCGTCGGCGCCGGTGGGCACGCGCCGGACGGCGCCGCTGGCGACATTGGTCGCGGTCACGGTGGTGCCGGCCTGCGCCGCGGCGACCTGGCCGCGCAAGGTGGCGTTGCTGGACTGGGCCATGGCCGGGGTGCTGGCCAGCAACGAGGCGGCAAGGGCGCAGCACAACAGGCTGCGCGCCGGCAGGGTGGAGACAGTGCGGTAATGCTTCATGACTTTCCCCCTCCCAGGGGTAAAGCGCGAACCAGCGAAGTGGCTGGCGCGTCGGTACGGCGTAAAGCGGGACAGCTGGCAACAACGGCAGGGACTGCAAGCAACACACGTTCGGCAAGGCGCGGTGGCGCGTCTCAGGTGGGAGGCGCCGCACGCGGCGCGCTGGATGCGCGCACGATCAGTTCGGGCACCATCTCCGAGAACGCCGGCGGTGCGGCGTCGGGGGGCGGTGCAGGCGCATCGGCCAGTTGCTGGCCCAGCAGCAACTGCAATGCGCGTGCGCCCAGCCCGGCGATATCCACCCGCATGGTGGTCAGTGCCGGCAGCACGTAGCGCGCCATCGGCACGTCGTCGAAGCCGGCCAGCGCGATGTCCTGCGGCACCTTCAGCCCGGCATGGCCAAGCGCGAACAGGCAGCCCAGCGCCATCATGTCGTTGGCCGCGAACACCGCATCCGGGCGGGTGTCCTGCGCCAGCGTCTGGCCGGCGCGGTAGCCGGACTCTTCGTCGAAGTTGCCCGGCAGCACCCACGGCTGCGCGTCGGCATCCAGCGCCAGCTCGTCGCGGTAGCCGCGCAGACGCTCGTGCGCATCGAAGTTGTCGGCCGGCCCGGCGATGAAGGCGATGCGGCGGTGGCCGCTGTCGCGCAGATGCCGCGTCATCATCCGCGCGCCGCCGTAGTTGTCCACGTTGAGCACCGGGCGCTGGCTGGCGGTGCCGGCGCAGTTGAGCAGCACCGCGGGCAGGCCGCCGGGCAGGGCATCCTCGTGCACGCCAGAGTCGCCCAGCGAGGGCGACATCACCACCACCCCGTCCACGCGCCCGGGCAGGCGTTCCAGCGCCTTGCGCTGCGCCTGCGGGTCGCCGTGCGAGCTGGACACCAGCAGGTGGTAGCCCTGCTCGCGCGCCACCTGGTCGATGCCGCGGATCAATTCGGAAAAGAATTCGCCATGCAGGTCCGGCAGCACCACCCCGATGGTGTGGGTGCGCCGGCTGCTGAGGCTGCGCGCGGCGTGATGCGGGATGTAATGCAGCGCACGGGCCACCTGCAGCACGCGTTCGCGCACCGATTCGGCCACGTGCTGATGCCCGTTCATGGTGCGCGAGACCGTTGCCACCGACACCTGCGCTTCGCGCGCGACGTCCTTGATGGTGACGCTGCCGCCTTCGGAGCGTGGCCGACTCATGGCAAAACCTCCAGGACAACGCGGTTGCCGGCGCGCGCCGGGTAGGGGCGCACGGTCCGCTGGCGCAGAACGTTCGTGTCACACATGCACATGAATGACATCGGCCCCAACCGATGGCGACCTCAGAGCGAGATGGCGCGCACGCTAGCAGGAACTGCAAGCGCTTACATGATGCGCTGCACCATTGCGCCAAATGCACGTGGCACAAGGGCTTGGCGACATCGCCTGGACAAGTTTGTCCGCAAGGGACAACAGCAGTCAATGTCGGACACCGGACGACATCGTGCGTGGAACTACGAAAACCTAACATTTTGTACCGTACCCGGGCGCACGGTTGTCGCGCGCCTTGCCGCCAGTGCGTTCAGCCAGCAAGATGCGCCGATCGATCAGGGGGAACAGCGTGCGCATGTCGCCATCCACCGTCCGCGCCGGCCGGTTCCAGTCCATCGCGTGGGTGCTGCTGGCAGCGCTGTGCGTCAGCAGCTGCCAGCGTACGGACAAGACCGCCGCATTGCCGGGCGCCAGCGCCGAGCCGGCTGCGGCGATGCAGTCGATGACCCTGCCATTGCGGCGCAACGACCTGGTCGCCTATGCGCGGATCCGGGTCACCCCTGCGCAATACACCCGGCTGGAAGCGGCCTGGCGCAGCGGGGCCAGCCGTTGGCCGCTGACCGAGCTGCCGTTGCCCAACGAGGTCGGCAGCCTGCTCGGGACTTTGTCGGCGCCCGGCGCCGAGCGCCAGCTGCAGCAGGCCTTCGATGCGCAGCTGGCCGGCCAGGCGCAGGGCATCCGCCAGGCCGCGCAGTCGCTGGGCCAGTTCGGCGTGCAATACCTGCGCAGCCGCAGCGACTACCAGCCCGAGCAGCGCGCCCACTACGTGCAGCTGGTCGATGCCCTGAGCGCCTGGGCCGCCACGGCGCCGCTGGCCGATCGCGCGCGCGCCAAGGCCAGCATCACCGACCTGGTGACCGCCGCCCGTGCCACCGGCATCGGCTCGGATGCCGATCTGCAGCGGCTGGGGATGGAAGAGAGCCTGCGCCGGCTCGGGCCGTTCTGGGCCGCGGCCAAGCAGGTGCTGGAGCGTTACGGCCTGTCGCTGGACGGCAGCCTGGATGCGCTGCGCACCGGCCTGATCAGCCAGGACGGCGACCGCGCCCAGGTGCGGTTGCGCTATCCGCTGGCCGCGCACGACATCGACCTGAGCATCGCCCTGATCAAGCGCGACGGCCACTGGTACCAGCAGCAGACCCAGGACGAGGTCCAGGCGCTGCTCGACGCCGCGCCGCCGGCCACGCCCGTACCCGATGCCGCGGCGACGCCTGACACCCCGGCGGCCGCGCCCGCCACGCCCGCCGCCACCGGGCAGCGCCCGGCTGGGCGATAATGACCGTGATGCCAGACCAGAATCCCCTGCCGTTCCCGGACGGCCAGCCCGCCCCGCCCAGCGCTGCCGCCGCCGATCTCGGCGCCACGGCCGCCGCATTGCCGACCGCCACACCGGTTCCGCCGGAGGTTGCGCCGTCGATCGCGCCCGCCGTCGCCGCCGCCCGCAACGCCAAGCGCCCGTGGTGGGCGCGCCTGCTCGGCCGGCTCGCCGACCCCTGGCTGAGCCTGACCATCGAACCGGACCAACCCAGCCGCTACGACGACGGCACGCCGGTGGTCTATGTGCTGGAGGACTACGGCCTGTCCAGCGCGCTGATCCTGGACAAGGCCTGCCGCGAAGCGGGGCTGCCCTCGCCGCTGGTGCCGCTGCCGGGCGACCCGCTGCAGCGCAAGCGCGCCTACCTGGCGCTGTCGCGGCGCAGCAGCAGCAACTCGCTGATCCCCGAGCAGCGCGGCGGCAAGACCCATTCCGATTCGCTGGCCAAGCTGCTGCAGGCGCACCGCGTGCGTGCCGACCTGGACGTGCACCTGGTGCCGGTGTCGATCTTCGTCGGCCGCGCGCCGGACAAGCAGAGCGGCTGGTTCGCGGTGCTGTTCTCGGAAAACTGGGCGCTGGTCGGCCGCTTCCGGCGCCTGCTGGCGGTGCTGCTCAACGGGCGCACCACCATCGTGCGCTTCGCCCCGCCGATCTCGCTGCGCCAGACCATGGCCGAGGGCCTGCCGCCCGAGCGCACCCTGCGCAAGCTGCAGCGCGTGTTGCGCACCCACTTCCGGCGCATCCGCGAGGCGGTGATCGGGCCGGACCTGTCCACCCGACGCCTGCTGGTGGACCAGGTGCTGGCCGCCGACTCGGTGCGCGAGGCCATCGCCACCCAGGCCAAGCGCGACAACTCCAAGCCGGTCGATGCCTGGCGCAAGGCGCACGCCTACGCCTGGGAGATCGCCGCCGACTATTCCAGCCCGGTGGTGCGCTCGGCCAGCTTCCTGCTCACCCACGTGTGGAACCGCATCTACGCCGGCGTGCTGGTGCACCACCTGGACAAGCTCAAGCAGGCCGCGCCCGGGCACGAAGTGGTCTACGTGCCCAGCCACCGCAGCCACATGGATTACCTGCTGCTGAGCTACCTGCTGTACGAGCGCGGCATCGTGCCGCCGCACATCGTGGCCGGCATCAACCTCAACCTGCCGGTGGTGGGCACGCTGCTGCGCAAGGGCGGGGCGTTCTTCATCCGCCGCTCCATCAAGGGCAACGCGCTGTATTCGGCGGTGCTGAGCGAATACGTCGCCCAGCTGGTGGCCGGCGGCTATTCGATCGAATACTTCGTCGAAGGCGGGCGCTCGCGCACCGGCCGCCTGCTGCAGCCCAAGGGCGGCATGATCGCGATGACCTTGCGCGCTTACCTGCGCCAGCCGCGCAAGCCGGTGCTGTTCCAGCCGGTCTACATCGGCTACGAGAAGCTGATGGAAGGCAACAGCTACCTGGACGAGCTCACCGGCCGGCCGAAGGAAAAGGAATCGATCTGGGGCCTGCTGTGGTCCATCCCCAAGGTGCTCAAGCAGAACTACGGCCAGGTGGTGGTGAACTTCGGCGAGCCGATCGCGCTCAACGACGTGCTGGCCAGGCACGCGCCCGACTGGGACGGCCAACCGCTGCCCGACGACGAAAAACCCACCTGGCTGGCACCGGCGGTGGACACGCTGTCCACCCAGATCCAGACCCGCATCAACTGCGCCGCCGACGTCAATCCGATCAACCTGCTGGCGCTGGCGCTGCTGTCCACGCCCAAGCATGCGATGGGCGAGGCCGACCTGATCGCGCAGATCGAGTTGTGCAAGAAGCTGCTGGCGGAAATGCCGTACTCGGACCGCGTTACCGTCACCCCGCACACCCCGGCGCGCATCATCACCCACGCCGAAGAGATCAACGTGCTCACGCGCGTGTCGCATCCGCTGGGCGATGTGCTGAGCGTCAGCGGCGACACCGCGGTGCTGCTGAGCTACTTCCGCAACAATGTGCTGCACCTGTTCACCGCGTCCTCGTGGGTGGCCTGCTGCTTCCAGAACAACCGCCGCATGAGCCGCGCCGGCCTGATCCGCCTGGGCCGCACGGTGTACCCGTTCCTGCAGGCCGAACTGTTCCTGCCATGGAGCGAGGACCGCTTTGCCGAGCGCATCGAGCAGACCATCGACATGTTCGTGCGCGAGGGCCTGCTGCTCAACGTCACCGACGACGATGGCGGCATCCTGGCGCGCAACACCGGGCAGACCGATGAAGTGTTCCGCCTGCGGGCGATCGGCCATTCGCTGCAGCAGGCCTTCGAGCGCTATTACATCGCCATCTCGGTGCTGGTGAAGAACGGCCCCGGCGTACTCGGCGCCGGAGAACTGGAAAGCCTGTGCCAGCAGGCCGCGCAACGCCTGAGCCTGTTGTACGCCCCGGCCGCCCCGGAGTTCTTCGACAAGACCCTGTTCCGCAGCTTCATCCAGAAACTGCGCGAGTTGCGCCTGGTGTGGCCGGACGAGAACAGCAAGCTGCTGTTCGACGAGCGCCTGGATGCCTGGGCCAAGGACGCCAAGTTCATCCTTGGCCGCGAACTGCGCCACACCATCGAGCGGGTCAGCCCCGAAGCGGTCAAGCCGGATGTGGTGCTGCCGCCGGCCGAGTGAGGCGGCGCTACAGACGCCAGCGTCTCCCTGCGGTAGAAGGCGGCGCTACAGACGCCAGCGTCTCCCTGCGGTAGGCGGACAACGGTAGCGCACCAGCAAGGAAAGGAAGCGCAGGTGCGCACGACGCCTCCCTTCTCCCTCCGGGAGAAGGTGCCCGAAGGGCGGGTGAGGGCAGTCAGCATGCAACCCCCCGGCGCTGCAGCAGACCAGAGTCACTTCTGGCGTCCTCCACTGACGCCCGCAACTTCACACAACAGTTCCGCCCGTTTCATCCTCCGCTTGCGGCCGTGCCGATAGCATCGCGCCACCTTTCATCACGATCGGGTGCGTTGGACCACTGGCGTGCCCGGCAGGAGATTCCATGCGCGCAGCCATCCACACCCAATTCGGCGACCCTGCCAAGGTGCTCGAACTCGGCCAGCGGCCCACCCCGCAACCCGGCAAGGGCCAGGTGCGCATCGCCATGCGTCGCTCGCCGATCCACAACCACGACCTGTGGACCGTGCGCGGCAATTACGGCTACAAGCCCGAGCTGCCCGCCATCGGCGGCAGCGAAGCGGCCGGCGTGATCGACGCACTCGGCGACGGTGTCGACGGCCTGCAGATCGGCCAGCGCGTGGTCGCCGCCGGCGTGCATGAAAGCTGGGCGGAGTACTTCCTCGCCGACGCGTCCGGCGTGGTGCCGCTGCCCGACGCGCTCGACGACGACCGCGGCTGCCAGCTGATCGCCATGCCGCTGAGCGCCTTGATGCTGATCGAATTCCTGCAGGTCGAAAAAGGCGACTGGATCGTGCAGAACACCGCCAACGGCGCGGTCGGCAAGACCGTGGCCATGCTCGCCGCCGTACGCGGCATCAACGTGATCAACCTGGTGCGCCGCGATGCCGGCGTGGACGAGTTGCAGGCGCTGGGCATTGGCAATGCAGTCTCCACCGCGCAGGAAGGCTGGCAGGACACCGCCCGCGCGCTGGCCGGCGACGCACCCATCGTACGCGCGATCGACTCTGTCGCCGGCAGCGCGGCCGGTGAGCTGATGGGGCTGCTGGCCGAAGGCGGCGAGCTGGTCTCGTTCGGCTCGATGACCGGCGAGCCGTTGCAGATTTCCACCGGCGATGTGATCTTCAAGCAGGCCAGCGTGCGCGGCTTCTGGGGCAGCAAGGTCATGGCCGCCACCAAGCCCGAGGACAAGCGCCGCATGATCGGCGAACTGCTCAAGGCCGCCGTCGATGGCAGCCTGGCCCTGCCGGTGGAAGCGGTGTTCGACCTAGAAGACGCCGCCAAAGCGGCAGCGGCCAGCGCCGAGCCGGGCCGCCGTGGCAAGATCCTGCTGCGCGCAGGCTGAGCGCTGCACGCAGGAGTCTGATTGTCTCGCCTTGGCGCTTCCTTCCCCCGCTGGCGGGGGAGGTGCCCCAAGGGCGCATGCGGGAAACGCAGCGACAGTTGGTCAACGTCTGCGGACTCGCAGTCAGGCGGTTACGTGCGCGCAACGCCACGCCAAGGCCACGCTTGCTCCACCAGCCATGACACGCCGCGTCCCCCCTCGCGAATCACATGTCGCGCATTCGCAGCCCCGCCAGCCAATCTGCTCACAGGCACCGTAGAAGCACGCCTGAGCGCGACGGGCCTTCCAGGGGGACGCCTCATCGCGCCCAGGTGCGCTCCTACGCAGGGGAATTGGCCCCAAGAGCGGGCAGCCGCCGCGATCAGCGCGCCGGTGTCGACAAGCGAGCCCAACTGCAGGCATGGCCTCACGCCGGCTCGTCAGGCACCAGCTCCATCTCCAGCCGTGTGATGCAGTCCTTGAGATGCAGCTTGCGCTTCTTCAGGCGCTTCATCTGCAGCTCGTCCTCCAGGTTCGCGGGCACGCGCTGGATCTCCTCGTCCAACGCGCGGTGGGCGCGTCGCAACTCGGCGATCTGCTCGGCGATCTCGGCGGGTGAGAGGGTTTCCACGGCTCCGAGCATACACAACCGCGGCCCGGTCGCGTCACCTGCTTGCCAGGCAGCTTGAGGCTGCGACAACGCCGACGCGCCGCCGGGGAAGCGGGCGGCGCACCCGATCCCCTCATTGCCGCGCGGCCACGGCCGTCGAGAAAGGAGTCTTACGATGCGCCTGCGGTCTTCCCTGCCGGCCCTGAGCCTGCTCGCCGCCGCCAACCCGGCCAGCGCCGCCGACAACGCAATGTCTGACAATTTCGACCTTGTGGATAAGGCAGCGGTGCGCCTATCGTCCACAAGCTGATGAAAGGTCTGGTAACAAGGCAGGATGATGTCACGCCCACGATGTGGAGCGTGGTCAGAGACCTCACAAGCAGTGGCGACCGGAGGACATGCCCAACCACAATGGAGTTTTCACCATTGTCTGAAGTGACCTGTGATCAGCATGGATGCTCAGTCGGTTGCTCTGGATGGCGCCCACCCTGCATGCGGTTGCATGGTCACCACGCGACTCCAGTCGCGTGTCTGATTGGATTCGGGTGCTGAAGCCGGCGGCCAGACGACGGGTCTTGCTGCCTCCGCCCTACCTGCGATAACCGCGCTGCTCAGCGAGCCTCCTGCTCTGCCTGAGTACCTGCTCTCCAGTGCCGCTGGCGGCGCGCCATTGCTACGTCACATATGAATACCTGGTGAGAGCCAGGCGCTAGAATTCCTCCTCGGCCAATTGGCCGCCAAAATCCAAACCCTCATGCAACGACATCCGGACCTGTATCCCAACGACGACAACGGCGACACTCTCTGGCACATCGCCCAGCAAGGGGTGGATCTATCCAAGCCACGCGAGATTGCGTTCTCCGTGGTCTTCCCCACGAAGGAGTCGGCACTGGAGTTCTCGGTGACGCTGCTGCGCTTCGAGCAGAAGGTGCGTTGCTGCCACTACCCGGACAACACGGCGTTTCCGATGGACGTGACGGTGTATCCGACCATGATCCCAACGTACAAGGCGATTTCGGCGTTCGAGGAAGAGCTGGCAACCGAAGCCAAGCCCTTGGGTGGCTTGAATGACGGTTGGGAATTTTCCGTGCACGACAAGGACGTCTGACGCGCGCGGCGTACACGCGCTTGCGATGCGGCCACTGCGCCGCTGGGCGCGGTCGCAGTTTTGTTACCGCAGCGGCGCTTTACCGCGTCAGCGCTGCGACTGCGGGACGCGGCGCAGCTGCGAGACGTCGTAGCCCATGGCGGCGATACGTTGGACGGCCTGCTGATAGTCGGCCTCGGAGACCTGCGGCGTGCGCGCCATATACCAGACGTAATCGCGCTTGCTGCGTGCCACGATGGTCTGCGAATAGTCTGCATCGCGCCAGGCGATCACGTACTCGGCCTTGAACGGCCAGAAGAATTGCATGCTCCACAGCGCGCCATTGCCCTCCTTCGCCACCCGGCCGATCGGATGCATGGACTTGAGCGGTGCCTGGAAGCTGCCCTTGCGAAAGGTAAAGGTGGTCTGGATGCGGCCGTCCGGGCGCAGTGCATAGCTCTCCACCGCATCGTAGGCCTTGCGCTCGGGCCGGGTGGGAATGTGCGCGATCACGTACCAGTCGCCCATGAAGCGTGGCACGTCCACGCTGTCTGCGCGCGGCAAGGCGGAACGCGACTCACCGCCGCTGGCACTTCCGTGGGCCGCGAGCGTCAGTAACAACAGCATCGAACCATGTCGCATGACAATCTCCAGCTAAAAGAAACACGTACATGCCCTACGGAGTTGCCATGCGTGCGGATGCAACCCCATGCGATGCAGTTCCGCACTGGCGCACGCCGGCCTGCCGTGCCAGTGAGGCGACGGTAACGTCCAACATGTCATGGCCGCGTTGAAGCGTGAGGCCGACGCGTCGCGCACGCCAGGAGATGCTCGATCAAAGACTTGAGCGCTGGGGCGACGATCGGCCGCAGTAAGGATCACGACGTGCTTTGAAAGCATCGCGGTGACAGGACGTGTCGTTCAGTGCCGGCGGTGGAGCCATGACGCGCTGGTGGACGCTCCGGGAAGCAGAAGCGCAACGGCAGTCACCAGGGCGACACCGCGTCTTCGCCATATGGATAAATCGTCGCGATCCTTCCGTCGGCATCATGCTGCAACGGTGCCATCTTGATGCTGCGCAGATGTGTCTGCCCGCCCGACAAGACAGCGTCGTGATAGAACAGATACCACTGGCCTTCGAACGCACAGATGGAGTGATGCGTGGTCCAGCCGATCACCGGTGCGAGCAGCACGCCCTGGTAGACGAATGGCCCGTACGGGGAGTCGCTGGTGGCGTAGCAGATCAGGTGGGTGTCGCCGGTGGAATACGACAGGTAGTAGCGGCCCGCATGGCGATGCACCCAGGGGCCTTCGAAGAAGCGGCGGGCGTGGTCGCCGGCGCGGAGCGGGGCGCCGTGTTCGTCGAGGATGACGATCTCGCGGGTGGGCTCTGCCAGTTGCGTCATGTCCTCGCGCAGGCGGGCGACGCGCGGGCCGAGCGCAGGCGCAGCGTCGTCAGGTTCCTGATGGGTCGGCGCGTAGACATTATTGCGGTAGTGCTGCAGCTGGCCGCCCCAGATGCCGCCGAAGTACAGGTAGTGCGCGCCGTCGTCGTCGGCCAGGACGGCCGGGTCGATCGAGTAGGTGCCGGCGATGGGTTCGGGCTCGGCGACGAACGGGCCTTGCGGGCCATCGCCGACCGCCACGCCGATCTGGAAGATGCCGTCGGCACGTTTGGCGGGAAAATACAGGTAGGTCTTGCCGTCGCGCTGCGCGGCATCCGGTGCCCACATCTGTCGCTGTGCCCAGGGCACGTCGCGCACGTGCAGCACCTGCCCCAGGTCTTCCACCGGCGCGTGCGGATGCGCCATGCGCAGCACGTGGTAGTCGGCCATGTCGAAGTGCGAGCCGTCGTCGCTGAAGGCAACGCCGGCATCGATGTCGTGGGAGGGGTAGATGTACAGCGCGCCGTCGAACACGTGTGCGGACGGGTCGGCGGTGTAGAGGTGGGTGACCAGCGGTGCGGAAATGGCGGTGCGCGCCAGCGCCTGCAGTGCAGCGGTGTGCAGTTCATCGGACATGCGCGTACCTGTGCATGAGGTGGAAGGAGGGAGTCAGGGCGAAGCGAGTGGTGCGGCCTGACGGCGCAGGCCCAGCTCGTGTTCGATGCGGGTTTCCAGCGTCTTGTCGATCTCGTACAGCGCCAGCAACGCGGTGCCGAGCAGGAACGGGATGGACGCATACACGCTGATGGCCAGGCGAATGCCGCTCGTCACCGCAGCGCCTTGCAGCGGCAGGGCGGCGTCGTAGCCATAGAAGGCCAGGATGCCGGCCACCAGGGCGCCGCCGACGCTCAGGCCGATCTTCAGCCCGCACAACATCGCCGAGAAGATGATCGCGGTGGCGCGGCGGTGGTTCTTCCACTCCGAGTAGTCGGCCACGTCGGCGATCATCGCCCACAGCAGCGGGATGGTGATGCCGTAGAAGAAGCCATGCAGCACATAGGAGGCGAACACCCAGCCGATCGCCGCCGGCGGATACACATAGAACGCCAGCAAAAACAGCGTGGAAACCAGCAGCGCGCCGCCGAACACATTGCGCTTGCCGTAGCGGTCGGCCAGGCGTTTGGAAAAGCCGATGCCCACGATCATCGCCAGGATGCCGCCGGCGCTGAACACGCTGAAGGCCGAGGTCGGTGCGTCCTGCGGCCATTGCAGTGCGCTCATGCCAGCGCCGGTGAGCACGCTATTGATTGCAGCGATGAAGCGGTTGAAGCCGGCATTGTCGAGGAACTGCGCCAGCGCGCCGGCGTCGAGGTAGTACTTGAAGTAGTAAATGTACATCCCGCCCTTCATGGCGAGATTGATGAAGACCAGGATGGTCAGCGCCAGCATCACCAGCCAGGGCTTGTTGCGGACCAGATCGCCCAGGTCCTGGCGCACGCTGCTGCGTTGTTCGCTGATCGGCAGCACCCGCTCGCGGGTGGTGAAGAAGGTGATCAGGAAGCACAGCGTACCGACGGCGGCGAACAGCGCCATGGTGTTGCGAAAGCCCTGCGCCTTGTCGCCATTGCCCAGGATCAGCACCAGCGGCAGCAGCAACACCTGGATGATGAACTGCGCGAAGGTCACCGCCAGGAAGCGATACGCCGACAGGCTGTTGCGCTGCTCCATGCTGCCGGTGAGCACGCCGCTCAATGCCGAATAGGGCAGGTTGTTGGCCACGTATACCAGCATCAGCAGCGTGTAGGTGGCGAAGGCATAGGCGATCTTGCCCTGCTCGCCGAGGGCGGGCGTGTTGAATGCGGCCAGCGACAACGCACCGAACGGCACTGCCGTCCACAGGATCCACGGGCGGAACTTGCCCCAGCGCGTGCGGGTGCGGTCGGCCAGGATGCCGATGATGGGCGTGAACACGAACGCGCCAAGCATGCCCACCACGAAGATCAGCGTGGCGGCTACGCCCGCCGGGATGCGGAACACATCGGTGTAGAAGAACGCCAGGAAGGTGACCAGCGTCTGGAAGATCAGGTTGGCGGCCAGGTCGCCCAGGCTGTAGCCGATCTTTTCGCGCAGGGAGAGCTGTTGTGACGGATCGTTCATGAGGCGGGGCGGGCTCGAGAAGTGCTGCGGGAAACGCCGCGGCGCGCGCCATGCCGCCGACCGCGATCGGTCCGGATCGCGCCGGCAGGCATGGCGCCTGAAGTGTCCGGCAAAACCGCGCGCGCCGTCGCCAGGGCAGCGGCAGCGGCATGCGGTGCGCGTGCCATGCAACAAGGCCACGCGCGCTCCACGGGTCGGCCACACCCGCCTGGCCTCTGTGCGGTCGTGTCGATGACCACGCTCAGAACGTGCCGCGGATGCCGAGCATGACCGTGCGGCCGGGCTCGTACAGATCGTAGGTGGCGTTGGGCCAGGCGTAGGTGGTGCGCAGCGGCTCGTCGGTGAGGTTGGTGACGTTGAGGGTGAGCTGCGGCTTGGACGGCAGCCAGTCCAGTGCATAGCTGGCCGACAGGTCCAGCTGGCCACGCGCATCGGCGTTGAGGCGCGCATACGGAATGCCGTTCTGGTTGGCGCCGGAGATCACCATGTCGTCGTTCCAGGTGTAGGACAGGCGCACCGAGGCGGCATCCTTTTCCCAGTACACGGTGCCGTTCCACAGGTTGGGCGCGACGCCGACCGCCACTGCCGGAATGCCTTCGCCTTCGGAGGATTGGGTAACGTGCGTGTAGTTCACGCTGAAACCCATGCCGTCGACCAGCTTGTCCAGCGGCTGCACCCAGATCGCCTCGGTGCCGCGGATGTTGAGCACGCCGTCGGCGTTGACCTGGGTCTGCACATCCACGGTGGCTGCATTCGGGCCGCCGCGCTGGTCCAGGCCGGCCTGCTGGATCGGCAGCAGGCTCTCGTACGGCACGCCCAGGTCGTTGAAGGGAATGCGCCGCACGCCGTTGACGGTGAAGCCGCTGATGCGCTTGTTGAACAGCGTCAGGCCCACATAACCTTCGCCGCCGGTGTACCACTCGCCGCCGAAATCCACGTTGGTGGACAGATACGGCGCCAGGTTCGGATTGCCCTGGGTTGCGGTCTGCGCGGAGGGGTCGCTGAAGTTGGTGTTGGGCAGCATCGCGCTGGGATCGGGGCGGGTGAGCGTGCGCGAGCTGGACAGGCGCAGCACCACGTTGTCGGCCACGTCCCAGGCGGCGTTGAACGAGGGCAGGGTTTCCTTGTAGTCCGAATCCAGCACCTGGATGCGGCGGATGCCGTTGATGGTGACCGGGCCGGTGATGGTCTGGTCGGTGGTCACGTAGCGCACGCCGGCGTTGAAGCGCAGCGTGCGGTTCCACACCTCGGTTTCGGCGTTGGTTTCGATGTAGAAACCCCAATTCTTTTCGCGGATGCCGCCGGCCGAGGCACCGGTGTTGGCGGAGTTGGTTTCCGGGGCGGAATCGCGTAGCGCGTAGTAGTTGGTGTCGCCCAGGAAGCGGTTGAAATCGGCGGTGATGAAGCCATCCGGGCCGGGGCGCAGATAGCCGGCCAGGGCCGCATTCGGAATTGCCGAGCCGGGGCCGCCGTTGCAGATGGTGCCGCCGCCGCCGCGGCAGACCACCTGCTCCCAGGCGATGCTGTTGTCGAAGCCGCGAATGGTGCGCTCGGCCTGGTCGTAGGCGGCGCCGATCTTGATGTTGCGCTTGTCTTCGCCGAATTGCAGGTCGGCACGTCCGCCACGTGTTTCGGTCACGCGTTTTTCGTTCTGGATATTGACCCGTCCCCCGTTCCAGCCCCAGCCCAGGTTCGGGTCGTTGAGATCGAGCGGGCTGCTGATCGACGGGCGGTCGTCGCCCTCATTGCGGTAGTCGACGGTGGTGAACGGCGAGGTGACCAGGATGCTGGGCGATTCGCGATCCAGCCAGCTGCGCGTGGCATTGGCCTGCACGTTGAGCTTGATGTCCTGGTCCGCGCCGAACAACAGTTCCGCACCCGGGTTGACGCTCCAGAACTTGACCTCTTCCCGGTACGGGCGCGCTTCCAGGAAGTACTGCGCATTGGCGAAGGTGGCGCTGGTGACCACGTTGTTCTGGTCCAGCTGCATGCCCAGCGGAATCATGTTGCCGTTGCGGCCGATCAGATTCATGCTGATGCGCTCGGTGGTGCGCTTGGCTTCCGAATACAGCGTATCCAGGTAGAAATGCATGCTGTCGGAGGGGCGCCATTCCAGCGACATCACCGAGGCATCGCGGTCGCGGTCGCCATTCATGTAGACGCTGCGGCCCAGCCGCGGAATCAGCGCGTCGCTGATCTGGTCGATGCTCAGGCCCGGGTTGCGCGCCAGCAGCCAGGCCGCATCGATGGTCTCGCCGGTGGTCAGGCTGCTGCCGGCGGTGGCCGGCACGCGGTCGGGAATGCGCCAGTTGCCGCCGCCATTGACGTTGCAGGCGGCCGGCTGATTGGTGGCCGGCGTGCCCGCAGGCGGGGTAAGGCCGCACTGGGTGTAGGTCAGGCCGGGGTTGGTCCAGCCCACGCTTTCGAAGCCACGCACGCCCAGCTTGCTGCGCACCGAGGCCACGCCGAACAGCGCGCCGAAGGTGCCTGCCTCGTTGGTCCAGCTGCCCATGAAGGCGCCGCGCGGGGTGGTCTTTTCGCTGGTGCTGTTCCAGTCGGCCTGGGCCTGGTAGGTGAAGTGCACCCCGGGGCGATCGAACGGGCGCGCGCTGCGCATGTCCACCACACCGGACACGCCACCTTCGAGCATGCTCGCGGTGGGCGTCTTGCTCACGGTGAGCTGGGTGAAGAATTCGGTGGGAAACAGGTTCAGATCAACTTCGCGGTTCTGGTTCTGCGCGTTCAGGCCGATCGAGGCGGTGGCGATGCTGGCGCCGTTGAGCGTGGTCTTGGTGAAGCTGGTGCCCAGGCCGCGGATGGCGATGTTCAAGCCCTCGCCATTGACGTCGCGCGAGAGCTGCACACCGGGGATGCGGTTGAGCGACTCGGCGATATTCATGTCCGGGAACTTGCCGATGTCCTCGGCAAACACGGTGTCGGCAAAGCCCACCGAGTCGCGCTTGGCATCGGTGGAGAACTGGATGCTGCGTCGGTAGCCGGACACGGTGACGGTGTCGAGCTGGGTCACCGCATCGCCGCCGGCAGCGGTGGCCGGTGGCGGTTGTGCGGCAGGCGCGGCGCTGCTGGCATCGCTGGACTGCGCCCAGGCGGCAGTGCTGGCCATGCCCAGCAGGATGGACCCCAACGCGCAGGACAACGCGGTTCGTGCGTAGCTGTTCTTCACCGTAATCCCTTCCCTAACAGGTGAGCAGATGTCCCACGCATCGCCCCTGCGCAGGGAGTGCCGCTGCCGATGCCCGGCGCGGCGATGGTGCGGTGGGGAAGAACGGGCGATCAGTGACGCCGGATGGTAGCGCTACCAAATTCAGAACATCACGCTGCAGGGCAGCATAGGCGGCGGGGGCATCGCGGCGGCGGGCAACAACGGCGCTGATCGAGACCGTGCCGGCTGCACAGCACGCACTGGCGTGCTGCACTGCGCGATGGTTTTTGCCCGATGGCGTGGTAATGGTAGCGCTATCACCCGTGGCGCAAGGCCACCTTCGTGCAGGTGCAGTGCTCGATGAATCGAACCGAAGAACACGGCAGCCAGAGGCCGGGCTACCCCGGGCATGCGGCAGTGCCTAGCAGTGGTCGCTGCGCGTGCCCCGCGCATGCTGCGCGCAGCAGCGCTGCGGCGCGCGGGCACATGAGCCAGTTGCCGCACGCCGCAGCGCCCGCCGGCACGCTGGCGCGCCTGGGCCGCATGCGGTGGCGCGTGTGCGCACTGCTGCTTGCCGCCACCACCATCAACTATGTCGACCGCCAGGTGCTGGGCGTGCTGGCGCCGTTTCTGCAGACGCAGATCGGCTGGAACGAGATCCAGTACGGCTATATCGTCACCGCCTTCCAGGCCGCCTACGCGCTGGGCCTATTGTGCAGCGGTGCGGTGATCGACCGCTTCGGCACGCGCGTCGGCTACGCGCTGGCGATCGGCATCTGGAGCCTGGCGGCGATGGGGCATGCGCTGGCCACCAGCGTGGTGGGCTTTGCGATCGCGCGCTTCTTCCTGGGGCTGGGCGAGTCCGGCAACTTCCCCGCTGCGTTGAAGACGGTGGCCGAGTGGTTTCCGCGTCGCGAGCGCGCCCTGGCCACCGGCATCTTCAATTCCGGCTCCAACATCGGTGCCATCGTCGCGCCGTTGCTGGTGCCGCTGATCGCCACCGCCTGGGGCTGGCAGGCGGCCTTCCTGTTCACCGGCGTGCTCAGCGCCACCTGGCTGCTGGTGTGGTGGCTCAGTTATCACCCGCCGGAGCAGCAGCCCGGCCTGTCGGCGGCAGAGCTGGCGCATATCCGCAGCGATGCGCACGAGCCGGTGCAGCGGCGGCTGTCGTGGCTGCAGGTGCTGCGGCACCGGCAGGCCTGGGCGTTCGTGCTGGGCAAGTTCATCACCGACCCGATCTGGTGGTTCTTCCTGTTCTGGCTGCCCAAGTTCCTGCATGCCGAATACGGTTTGAGCCTGTTGCAACTGGGCGCGCCGTTGATCGTGATCTTCGTGCTGGCCGACATCGGCAGCATCGCCGGTGGCTGGGTCGCCGGGCGCTTCATCGCGCGCGGCTGGAGCGTCAACCGCGCGCGCAAGACCGCGATGCTGATCTGCGCCGTCTCGGTGGTGCCGATCGTGTTCGCTGCACGTGCCGATAATCTGTGGCTGGCGGTCGGCCTGATCGGCCTGGCCACCGCCGCGCACCAGGGCTGGTCGGCCAACCTGTTCACGCTGCCCTCGGACATGTTTCCGCGGCATGCGGTGGCCACGGTGGTCGGCATCGGCGGCTTTGCCGGTGCGGTCGGTGGCATGCTGATCGCCACCTTCATCGGGTTCCTGCTGCAGGCCACCGGCAGTTATGTGCCGGTGTTCCTGATGGCAGGCTCGGCCTACCTGCTGGCGCTGGCGGTGGTGCACGCGCTGGTACCACGCCTGGAGCCGGCGCAGCTGCCGGCAGCGGCCTCACCGGCCGCCACCGCATCGTCCTGAGGGAAGCATCATGCACTTACGCACACTGGCAGTCGGCGTGTTGTTTGCAGCGAACATCGCAAGCCTGGCGCAGGCCGCGCCGCTGGCCGCCGGCGCCCCCAAGTTCCTGGGCAGCGCCTACAGCCCGCAACAGGCGCCAGGATTCGCGCAGTACTGGAACAAGCTCACCCCGGAAAACAGCGGCAAGTGGGGCAGCGTGGAAGCGGTGCGCGACCAGATGGATTGGAGCGGGCTGGATACGGCCTATCGCTTTGCCAAGGCCAACGGAATGCCGTTCCAGATGCATGTGATGGTGTGGGGCAACCAGCAGCCGGAGTGGATCAAGTCGTTGCCGCCGGCCGAGCAACGCCGCGAGATCGCGCAGTGGTTTGCTGCGGTTGCGCAGCGGTATCCGGACATCGACCTGCTGGAAGTGGTCAACGAACCGCTCAACGACCCACCCAGCAAGGACGACACCGGCGGCGGCAATTATCTGCAGGCACTCGGCGGCAATGGCGCCAGCGGCTGGGAATGGGTGCTGCAGTCGTTCCGGCTGGCGCGCCAGCACTTTCCGCGGGCGCGGCTGATGATCAACGACTACAGCATCACCAACAGCGCCCAGGCCACGCAGAAGTACCTGCAGATCGTGCAGCTGCTGCAGCGCGAGCAGTTGGTCGATGCGATCGGCGTGCAGGAGCACGCCTTCGAAACCACCCCGAATGTGGCGATGTCGGTGCATCGTGCCAATCTCGATACATTGGCCGCGACCGGCCTGCCGATCTACATCACCGAGTTCGATCTGGACGGCCCCAGCGATGCGCAGCAGCTGGCCGACTACCAGCGCGTCTTCCCGGTGTTCTGGGAGCACCCGGCGGTGCGCGGCATCACGCTGTGGGGGTTCCGCCCCGGCCTGTGGCGCGACAAGGAGGCGGCGTACCTGATCCGTGCCGATGGCACCGAACGGCCTGCGCTGACCTGGCTGCGCGATTACGTTGCCAGCCGTCCCGGCACGCGCGCGCCATGAAGCGTGCAGTCGCTGGATTTCGTTTTCAGTCTCTTTTGGTGCATTGATTCCATGTCCACGCCTTCTCCCCTGACCTTGCACGACGACCGCCTGCTGCCCGCCGACCCTGGCACGCGCGCGATCGCACGGCGCCTGTATGCGCAGGTCGCCGCGCTGCCGATCATCAGCCCGCACGGCCATACCGACCCGGCATGGTTCGCCACCGATGCGCCATTCGCCAATGCCACCGAGTTGCTGCTGGTGCCGGACCATTATGTGTTCCGCATGCTCTACAGCCAGGGCATCGCGTTGGACGCATTGGGCATCCCGCGGGCGGACGGGTCGCGCGCGGCGGTGGACCCGCGCGCGGCGTGGCGCGTGTTCGCCGAGCACTACACGTTGCTGCGTGGTACGCCGTCAGCGTTGTGGCTCAACCATGTCTTCCATGACGTGTTCGATTTGCGCATCCGGCTGGATGCCGGCACCGCCGATCATTACTACGACCACATCACCGCCGCCTTGCAGACAGCGGCGTTTCGCCCGCGGGCCTTGTTCGAGCGTTTCAACATCGAGGTGATTGCCACCACCGAATCGCCGCTGGACACGCTGCAGCACCACGCGGCCATTCGCGCCAGCGGCTGGAAGGGACGCGTGCTCACCGCGTACCGGCCGGACCCGGTGGTCGATCCCGAACACGAACAGTTTGCCGGCGCGCTGCAGCAGTTTGGCGCGCTCACCGGCGAGGACGTGCTGAGCTGGCAGGGCTATCTGCGTGCGCATCGGCAGCGCCGCGCGTTCTTTGCCGCACACGGCGCAACCTCCACCGACCATGGCCACCCCAGCGCGGCCACTGCCGATCTGCCGCCGGCCGAGGCGCAGCGCCTGTTCGACACCGTGGTGCGCGGTGCGGCCACGCCGGCGCAGGCCGAGCTGTTCCGCGCGCAGGTGCTGACCGAGATGGCGGCGATGAGCCTGGACGATGGCCTGGTGATGCAGCTGCATCCGGGCTGTTTTCGTAATCACAACCGGCAGCTGTTCCAGACCTTCGGGCGCGACAAGGGCGCCGATATTCCGATGCGCACCGACTACGTGCACGCGCTCAAGCCCTTGCTGGACCGGTTCGGGAACGACCCGCGCCTGCACCTGATCGTGTTTACCCTGGACGAGACCAGCTACAGCCGCGAGCTGGCGCCCTTGGCCGGGCATTACCCGTCGCTGTTGCTGGGCCCGGCCTGGTGGTTCCATGACGCGCCGGAGGGCATGTGGCGCTTCCGCGAGCAGACCCTGGCCAGCGCCGGCTTCTACAACACCGTGGGTTTCAACGACGACACCCGCGCCTTCCTGTCGATCCCGGCACGCCACGATGTGGCGCGACGCGTGGACAGCGCGTTTCTCGCCAGGCTGGTTGCCGAGCATCGCCTGGATGAGGATGAAGCGGTCGAGGTGGCGATCGATCTGGCCTACCGCTTGCCCAAGCGGGCCTACCACCTGTGAAGGTGGGCGAGGCAGCAGGCAGCGATGCCCACCCGTGTGCACGAGGGGCGGACATGCCGTGGGGGCATAGATGGCAGAAGGGTGCCGCGCCATGACGCGTGCCGGCAGGCAGGCACCGGTGATGCGCGATTTGAGGCGCTGCGCAGGTGTTGCACGTGTGGCGATGCTCTGCATCTTCATCGTCATGCCCGCGCTGGCAGCACCACCGGCGCCTACCGAACTGCCACGTGAGCGCATCTCGCTCAACGCGCAATGGCGCTTCCACCGCGGCGATCCCCCTGGCAATCGCCAACTCCTGGATTACGACGTCCGCCCGCAGGTGCTACGCAGCGAAGACGGCAAGGTGGCCGATGCCCGGCCCGAGCAGGCGCAGCACCTCGATGCCACCGCAACACGCGTGCTCAAGCCGTGGATCCTGCCTACGGCCAATGCGTTGATTGCAGACCCGGCAAACAGCCACGTGCGCCCGCCCGGGCATCCGGGCAGCAGCGTGGCCTTCGTGCAGCCGCAGTTCGACGACAGCGGCTGGGAGCGCGTGGATCTGCCGCACGATTGGGCCATCGCCGGGCCGTTCCTGGCCGATGGCCCGTACGGCGGCATGGGGCGCCTGCCGAGCTGGGGCGTGGGCTGGTACCGCAAGACGCTGGACATTCCGGCCAGCGATCGCGGACGTTCGCTGTTTATGGATCTCGATGGCGCGATGGCCTATGCCACGGTCTGGCTCAACGGCAAGCTGGTCGGCGGCTGGCCGTATGGCTACAGCTCCTGGCGCGTGGACCTGAGCCCGCACGTGGTGTTTGGCGCCAGCAACCAGCTGGCGATCCGCCTGGACAACCCGCCCGACTCGGCGCGCTGGTATCCCGGTGGCGGGCTGTATCGCAATGTATGGCTGACCAGGACCGCGCCGCTGCATGTCGCGCACTGGGGCACGCAGCTGACCACGCCGCAGGTGTCGGCCGACAGGGCGCAGCTGCAGCTGGCAGTCACGCTGGACAATGCCGCCCGCAGTGCGGTGCAGGCGCAGGTGAGCACCGCGATCTATGTGCTCGACGCTGCACGCGGTACGCGCAGTGGCGAGCCGGTTGCGCGCATTGCCGCCATGCGGGTTGCGGTTCCCGCGGGCGGGAGCGCCCGCGTGCAGGGCAGCACGCAGATCGACCATCCACGTCTCTGGGGCCCGCCGCCCACCCAGCGCCCACATCGCTATGTCGCAGTGACCGAGGTCCGCCACAATGGCCAGCTGGTGGATCGCTACGAAACACCGTTCGGCATCCGCAGCATCGTGTTCGATGCCGAGCAGGGCTTGCTGGTCAACGGCGAACAGGTGCCGATTCGCGGCGTGAACAATCATCACGACCTCGGCGCGCTGGGCGCGGCGTTCAATGTGCGCGCCGCCGAGCGGCAACTGCAGCTGCTGCAGCAGATGGGCGCCAACGCCATCCGCATGAGCCATAACCCGCCCGCGCCGGAGCTGCTGGAGCTGACCGACCGCATGGGCCTGCTGGTGATGGACGAGGTGTTCGACAGTTGGGAGATGAAGAAAACCCCGCTGGATTTCCACCTGGTGTTCCCGCAGTGGCACGAGCCGGATCTGCGCGCGATGCTGCGGCGCGACCGCAATCATCCCTCGGTGATGCTGTGGAGTGTCGGCAACGAGGTGGGCGAGCAATACACCGGCGAGCAGGGCGCGGCGATCGCACGCACACTGCACGCCATCGTGCATGAGGAAGACCCCTCGCGCCCGGCCACGGTGGCGATGAACTACGCCTCGCCCGAGATGCCACTGCCCGCTGCACTGGATGTCATCAGCCTCAACTACCAGGGTGAGGGCATCCGCGACACACCGGAATTCGCCGGCACCGAGCGCATCCGCAAGCAACCGCAATACCCGGCGTTCCATGCGACGTTTCCGCACAAGGCCATCCTCAGCAGCGAGACCGCCTCGGCCTTGAGCAGCCGCGGTGTATATCTGTTTCCGGTGACGCCGGACGCCAGCGCGCCGGTGCGCGATGGGCGCGGCGGCGATTCGGTCGCGCACCAGGTCAGCGCCTACGAACTGCACGCGGTGGACTTCGGCTCCAGCGCCGACAAGGTGTTCGCGGCCCAGGACCAGCATCGGTATGTTGCCGGCGAATTCGTCTGGACCGGTTTCGATTATCTGGGCGAGCCCACGCCGTACTACAGTTCGCGCAGTTCCTACTCCGGCATCTTCGATCTGGCCGGTTTTCCCAAGGACCGCTACTGGCTGTATCAGTCACGCTGGCGCCCCGACCTGCCGATGGCGCATCTGCTGCCGCACTGGACCTGGCCCGGCCGCGAGGGCCAGGTCACGCCGGTGCATGTGTTCACCTCCGGCGACGAGGCCGAGCTGTTCGTCAATGGCGTCTCGCAGGGGCGCAAGCGCAAGGGCCCGCTGCAGTACCGGCTGCGCTGGGACGATGTGGTCTACCAGCCCGGCGAGCTGCGCGTGCAGGCGTACAGGCAGGGCAAGCCCTGGGCCAGCGACCGCGTGCAGACCGCTGGCAGCGCCGCGCGCATGCAGGTGATGCCCGACCGCAGCCGCATCCGTGGCGACGGGCAGGATCTGAGCTTTGTCACCGTGCGCCTGTTCGATCGCGCCGGACGTCCTGCGCCGACCGCTGGCGACCGCCTGCGTTTCCGCATCGAGGGCCCGGGCGAACTCGTCGCTACCGACAATGGCGACCCCACCAACCTGGAGTCGTTCGCCGCGCCGCAGCGCAACGCCTTCAACGGCCTGTGTCTGGCGATCGTGCGCGGCAAGGCCGGCGTGCGGGGCACGATCACCGTCCATGTCGAGTCCGACAGCTTGCAGGCGGCCAGTGCGCAGGTGGTGGTGGAGTGATGGGGCTGCTGCTCGGCAAGTGTGTGGCACGTGCAGGTGAGCTGTCGCGTGCGGATGGCGATGCGGTGCCTGCACGCAACAGATGCGATGGACGCAAACGTGCTCCCGCGTTCGCTAGCGTGGTTGCTGGATTCACACGCACCTGGCAACGCATAAGCTGCGATCCCGCATTGGCGCGCATCGCCAGTCACGGTCAGCCGCGAAGAGAACAGAAAACGCATCCGATCAGGACGCCTGTCATGCAAGAAAACAGTACGCGCGCATCAACCTGCCTGGGCATTGCGTTCGCCGTCATCAGCGCCGTCACTGCACTGCCAGCCTCCGCTGCCTGCGACACCCGCAGCACGTCGCTCCGGCGCGCCTACGCCGACGGCTTCCTGATCGGCACCGCCGTCAATGCCGACATCGTCTCCGGCAAGGATGCCGCTTCTTCCGCGCTGGTCGCCTGCCACTTCAATGCCGTCACCGCCGAAAACGTGATGAAGGCCGAGGTGGTTGCGCCACGTCCGGGCGTGTTCGACTTCAGCGCTGCCGACGCCTTCGTCGCCTACGGCCGCAGCCGCGACCTGTTCGTGATCGGCCATACGCTGGTCTGGCACAACCAGACGCCGGACTGGTTCTTCGTCGATGCACAGGGCAAGCCCAACACCGCCGATGCGCAGCTGGAGCGCATGCGCGCGCACATCGAGCGCGTGGCAGGGCGCTATGTCGGCAAGGTGCAGGCCTGGGACGTGGTCAACGAGATCATCGACGAAGACGGCAGTTACCGCGATACCAACTGGGTGCAGCGGGTCGGCGACGGTGACACCGTGGTGCGTAACGCCTTCGCCTTTGCCCAGCGCTATGCACCGGATGCGCAGCTCTACTACAACGATTTCAACGCCTGGCGGCCGAGCAAGCGCGACGGGATCGTGCGCATGGTCAGGATGCTGCAGCAGGCCGGCATCCGTATCGACGGCGTCGGCATGCAGGGACACTGGGGGCTCAACTACCCCAGCCTGCGCGACATCGAAGACGCCATCGATGCCTACGCCGCGCTCGGCATCAAGGTCATGATCACCGAGCTGGACATCGACGTGTTGCCGCTCACCAGGGAAGGCCAGGTCATCGGCACCGGCCTTGCACACAAGCAGTTCCAGCTGCCGGAATTCAAGCGCTTTCTCGACCCGTATCGCGATGGCCTGCCAGCGCAGGTGCAGGCGCAACTGCGTGATCGCTACGCCGAATTGTTCGCGCTGTTCTGGCGCAAGCGCGACAAGCTCGCCCGCGTCAGTGTCTGGGGCGTCACCGACGGCATGTCATGGAAGAACGACTACCCCGTGCCGGGGCGTACCAATTATCCGCTGCTGTTCGATCGCAATCACCAGCCCAAGCCGGCAGTGGATGCGATATTGGCGGTGCCGGCGCATGCTGGCGAGCGCTAGCATGGTCGCCAGCGTGCGCAGCAGACCTGCACACGCATGGTGGCATCATGGCCCGACTTCCTTACTGGACTGACCGATGCGCTTACCGCCCTATCTGCTGTTGGCCGTTCCGCTGCTGGCCATTGTCGCTGCCTGCACGAAAAAGGAAGCCCCACCGCCGCGCTTCACGGCGATCGGGCACCTGGAAACCTTCGACCAGCGCTTCGGTAAGGTGGTTGCGGCCGACGCGCGCATCGAGAAGCTCACCGAAGGCTTCACCTGGTCCGAAGGCCCGGCCTGGGTGCGCAATGGCGGCTATCTGTTGTTCACCGATGTGCCGGAAAATAAGCTTTATCGTTGGTCCGAAGACGGAGGCTTGTCGGTGTTTCTGTCGCCCTCCGGCTATAGCGGCCCGGAGCAGGCGACCTTACGCGAGGCCGGCGCCAATGGTCTGTATGCCGAACCTGGCGGCACCGTGCTGCTGGCCGATTCCGGCACGCGCATCGTCGCCAGGCTCGACCCGGTCACGCGCAAGAAGACACCGCTGGCAACGCAGTTCGAAGGCCACCGCTTCAACAGCCCTAACGATCTGGTCCGCCGCAGCGATGGCGTGGTGTTCTTCACCGACCCGCCGTATGGCCTGAAGGGCATGAACGACTCGCCGGTCAAGGAACTGCGCTTCAACGGCATCTACCGCCTGGACACCGACGGCAGCGTGCACCTGCTGGACGACGGCCTCAGCCTTCCCAACGGCATCGCCCTGTCGCCCGACGAGCGCACCTTGTATGTGGCCAACTCCGATCCGCAGCGCCCGATCTGGATGGCCTACGCGCTCGACGCCAACGGTGCGGTGACCGGCAAGCGCGTGTTCGCCGACGCCTCCGATCTGGTGGCCAAGGACGCGCCCGGCCTGCCCGACGGCATGGCGGTCTCCGCCGACGGCCACCTGTTCGCCACGGGCCCCGGCGGCGTCATCGTGTTCGCCCCCGACGGCCGCAGGCTGGGCCGCATCGAAACCGGCGAGGCCATCTCCAATTGCGCCTTCGGCGACGACGGCCACACCCTCTACATGACCTCGCACGCGATGCTGACGCGGGTGCGCGTCAAGGCGCAGGGCCTGGAGTTTGCAAGGTAGCACCCGATAGCCCACCACACCCAGTCGCCGCTCTTGTAGGAGCGGCCCTGGCCGCGATGGAGCGTGACCGATCGCCCAGTACGACAAGTCGCTTTCCCTTCGAGCCAAGACTGCGATCCGGCTCGGATGCTCCCCACCTCGCTTAGCGTGTGGCTTCCGCCCCGCCCAACACCAACACATCATCCAGCTCCGGCCCGCCGCCACGGTTGCCGCTGCCCGCAACGATGTACAGATCGTCACCGACGGCGGCAACCTGGGTGCCATGCCGCCCTTGCGGCAATGCTGCCAGCGTCGTCCAGGTGGACGCGGCTGGGTCGTAGGCTTCCACCTCGTCGTGCGCCTTGACCTGCCGCATGCTCTCGCCACCGATGACCAGCAGGCGGCCATTGCGTGCGATGGCCGCAGTGCCTGCGCGCTGCGTCGGCAGCGCAGCCGGTGCTACCGACCAGGTGCCGCGCTGGATGTCATACACATCGACGTCGGGGATCGTTTGCGCCAGGGTATTGCCGCTTTCGTGCGCCGACCTGCGGCCACCGGCGGCATACAGTTTTCCGTCGAGCACCACTGCATGGAAATGATCGCGGGCACGCGGTGCGTCGGCCAGCTGCGTCCATTGCTGCGTTCTGGTGTCGAACGCATCCAGCCATGGCACATAGCCGCTCATATGGCCGCGCGTGTTGCCGCCGACCAGGTACAGCACGCCGTCGTGCTCCACCGCGCCTGCCGCGCCGCGGCGGCGATGCTT
The DNA here is from genome assembly GCF_003993515.1 of Xanthomonas sp. BRIP62415. NCBI lineage: Bacteria > Pseudomonadati > Pseudomonadota > Gammaproteobacteria > Lysobacterales > Lysobacteraceae > Xanthomonas > Xanthomonas sp. BRIP62415. The sequence goes on along the minus strand of NZ_QEZH01000004.1, from coordinate 19,100 downwards.
GGGAATCTCCGGCCCCACCTGCCAGTGGTCGGTGCGGGGATCGTAGATCAGCAGATTGCTCAGCGACGCTTCCTCGGGATAGTCGCCGGTAAACCCGCCCACGACGTACAGCTTGCCCGACGACACCACCGCCTGCGCGTGGCTCACCATCAGCGGCGGCGCACTGCCTTGCGACCAGCGGCGCGTGCGGGTGTCGAAGATCTCCAGCGGGCGCTGATCGCGTCCGCCGACCAGATACAGGCGATCGCCAATGGCCACCAGGCTGTTCTCATGCCGCGCATGCGGTTGGTTGCGTGTGCTCAGCACCTGCCACTGGGGCGACTGTGTCGATTGCGCCGACGTGGTTGCCGGCGCCGCTGCGTCGGCAGCCTGCGCAAGCACGGGAAGCATGCCGATTGCGGCAGCGAGCAGGCCCGCGTGGAACGAGGTCTTCAACAGGCGCATGCAGCACTCTTGCGATAGCCGTGGCAGGCCAGTGTAGCGACACATGCACGGCGATCCACCTTCCCAAGCAGGCTGATCTGCGGTCGCGCCTGGCGCGGCGGATGTCGCTTGCCGGTGCATGCTGAGCGAGAGCTCGCCTTGGCGACCGCGCAAACGCGCGCCGCGTGGCGTGCCTGCATGTCGCCGAGTCACGTCCATCGGCGTGTGGCGTGCGCAGGCCCGGCTGCCAGCCTCTTCACATGCAGCAGCACGGCGCATGCGAACACTACGGCAACTCGATGCGACAGGAGCAACCCGTGCCACGCACACCAGCAAAGCAGGCGATTTCCACACTGCCACCCAGGAACGTTGCCAACGCAGCGGCACGCGGACTGCGCTTGCGCGAGCAGCACGGGCGTGGCGGCACCGCGATCGGCGTTGCGCGCGCGCGCGACCTGTCGGCACAGACGTCGCTGTCCACGCAGACCATCCGGCGCATGCATGCGTACTTCGCGCGCCACAGCGTGGACAAGAATGCCAAGGGCTGGGCCGATCGCAGTGCACCGTCTGCAGGCTACATCGCCTGGCTGCTCTGGGGCGGCGACGCCGGCCAGCGCTGGGCAGCGCGGCTGTACCAGCGTCTGCAGGATGCAGCCAGCGCGAAGACCAAAGCAGGAAAGGGCACAGGCACCAGCAGCACGGCCGCCGCTGGCGCCAGTGGTACGAAGACACGCACCGCCGGGAAGACCGCAGCAAAACGCACCGCAAGGAAAACCGCCGCAAAGAAGGCCGCAAGGAACACAACCGCAACGGCCTCCGCGAAGAAACCTTCGGCGAGAAAAGGCGCAGCCGGCAAAGCAGTGGCCGGTAGCGCGGCGACATCAACGTCCAGGTCGTCGACCGGTGCCCGCAAGGCCACCGGCACGACGGCAGCCAACAAGGCGGCTGTAAAGAAGACCGCAGCAAGGAAGACCACAGTCAAGAAAGCGACGGCGAAGAAAAGACCTGCAAAGAAGACTGCGACTAAAAAGACCGCCGCTCGCCGACCTGCGGCCAGCAAGAGCGCCTCCACGCGCAGTACTGCGAAGAAAGGCGAGGGCAAGGCCTCAGCGCCATGGAACAAGCCCAACCCGAAGCGTACCCCGCGCTCAAGTTCGCTTTCTCCAGCGCAGAAGACGCAAGCCAGACAGCGCGCCAAGGCAGCGGGCCGGCCCTATCCCAACCTGGTCGACAACATGGCCGTGGCACGTAAGGGCAGCGCTGCCAAGCGGGCAGGCGGAGCGGGCGCTGCGAAGAGAACCGGCACGCATTAGCCGCAACCGGGTGTGGGGATGGCCGCCCCTGGCTGGCCCGGAGCGCCGGTGAAAGCTGCGCGCGCAGTGTCTATAGTGGACAAGCTCGCCCGTGCAGATGCGATCCGGAGCTCCGGAAGAGCACACGCACACTCGCCTCATCCTGGACAAGGACGCTCGTGAAGATTTTTCTACCCGTGTTATCGGCCCTGCTGTACGGCGTTGCGCTATGCCTGCCTGCATTGCATGGCGGCAATGATCACCTGGGTGGCTTCGTCATCCTGCTGCTTGGCTGGATGCAGGTGGTCGATGGCCAATGCGTGGCCTGGATGAGCAATCCGTTGTTCTTCCTGGCGTGGCTGTGTTACCTCTTCAAGGTGGACAAGGTGGCGGCGGCGCTGTTGGTAGCGGCGTGCCTGATCGGGCTGGATACCTTTCGCGCAACCCGGTTCGACAAGAACGAGGCCGGCCACCAGGTCATGATCGACCACGTGGGTATCGCGTTCTATGTGTGGGAGTTGAGCTTTGTTGCGCTGCTCGTCGTGGTGCTGATGCGCCTGTTCGGCACCGCTGGTGCCGTGCAGGGGCGGCAGGAAAAGTGATGCGCAAGCAGGCCGAAGACGCCTGGGCAATGCGGATATTCGTCCGGCCGGTACGCCGCCGCCGGCATCAGTGCAGCAGCATCGACAGCAGCCACGTGCAAAGACAGACATACGCCAGCAATCCCAGGCTGGCGGCCAGGGTGGTCCGCATGATTGCCGACTCCTGACCCACCAGCTTGACCGCAGCGGCGGCAATGGCGATCGACTGCGGCGAGACCAGCTTGGCCATCACGCCGCCGGCGGTATTGGCCGCCACCAGCAATGCGGCCGGCACGCCGATCTGTGCCGCCGTCACCGCCTGCAGATGCGCAAACAGCGTATTGCTGTTGACCACCGAGCCGGTGATGAACACCCCCATCCAGCCGATGACCGGCGACAGCAGCGGGAACACGCCACCGGCCTGCGCCAGCGCCAGACCGATGCTCGACGATGCGCCGGAATAGTTGGTGACATAGGCCACCGCCATCACCAGCGACACGGTGGCCAGCGGTCTCCACATCTCCCTCGCCGATTGGGCCAATTCGCCGGTTGCCGAGCGCAGGGTCAGGCGCGGCGACAGCAGCACCGTCAGCACTGCGGCGATCAGGATCGCCGTGCCGGACGCGTTGAGCCAACCGACATTCCACACCGCAGGCAGCGTACGCACGCTGGCCACCAGTGGCGGCACTTCCTGCACGCGTTGATCGAGCAGGCCGATGGGCAGATGCAAGACCGTGGCGGCAAGCGCGCCGTCTGCGGCAAACAGTGCCTTGAACGCAGGCAGGCTCCATACCAGGATCGCGCCGGTCAGGATGTAGAACGGCGACCACGCACGCAGCACCTGGGCAAGCGTCCAGCGCTGGGTGGAGCACGGCGGCGCCTGTGCTTCGCGGTAGATGCGCCTGGGCCGCCAGAACCGCATGAACAGGGCCAGCCCCCCCATGCCGGCCAGCGGGCCGACAATGTCCACCAGTTCCGGACCCAGCAGGGACAAGGTCACCGTTTGCACGCCGCTGAACACCACGCCGACAAACAGCAGCACCGGCCAGGTCTCGCGCACGCCACGCCAGCCATCGAGCATCGCCACCAGCCCCGCCGGCACCAGCAGTGCGCAGACCTGCACCAGCGCGATCAGCATCAGCGACATCTCGTCCAGGCGCACGCCGCCCTGCTGCGCGCCCACCAGCACCGGGATGCCGATCGCCCCGTAGGCACCCGCCGCGCCATTGGCCAGCAGGCACAGCATTGCCGCCTTGAGCGGACGGAAGCCCAGCTCCACCAGCAACGCCGCGCAGATGGCGATCGGCACGCCAAACCCGGCCGCACCTTCCAGAAATCCGCCAAAGCAGAACGCGATCAGCAACACCTGGATGCGCTGGTCTTCGGACACCGTGGCAATGCTGCCGCGGATCACCTCGAACTTGCCGCTGCGGATTGCCAGCTTGTACAGCCACACCGCCATCAGCACGATAAAGCCGATCGGGAAGATGCCGTTGGCAATGCCCAACAGCGCGGCGCCCACGATGCTGGCCATCGGCATGCCGAACACCAGCGACGACACCGCCACCGAGACCAGCACCGCCAGCGACGCGGCGGTCAGCCCCTTGAGCCGCAGCAGCGTCAGCGCCAGCAAAAAGAACAGCACCGGCAAGGCCGCCAGCAAGGCCGAGAGGTTGGCGTTACCGAGCGGGTCGTAGAGTTGTTGCCACATGGTTGGGCCTGCGCGGGTGGTGAACGGGAAAGGGGACGCTTACGGTGTCGGAACAAGATTGGCGCACGGCGAGCCCGCACTGAAATCAGCGAGGTTGCGCAGGGTGATTTCGGAGATCTCCTGCAGCGCCTCGGCGGTGAAGAATCCCTGGTGCCCGGTGACCAAGACATTGGGGAAGGTCATCAGGCGCTGGAACGCCTCGTCGTCGATGATCTCGCCCGAGCGGTCCTGAAAGAACAAGGCGCTTTCCTGCTCGTAGACATCGATGGCCAGATGGCCGAGCTGGCGGGACTTGAGCGCGCGGATCACCGCATCGGTATCCACCAGTCCACCGCGCGAGGTGTTGACCAGCATCGCCCCCGGCTTCATCGACGCCAGCGCCGCATCGTCGATCAGGTGCTGCGTGGCCGGTGTCAGCGGGCAGTGCAGCGAGACGATGTCTGCACGTGCTAGCAGCGTCTCCAGTTCCACCCGCTGCCCGATCGCAGCGAAGCCGGGTGTGGGATAGGGGTCAAAGCCCAGCACGTCGCAGCCCATCCCGTTGAAAATACGTGCAGTCGCCAGCCCGATCTTGCCCAGCCCGACCAGGCCCACCGTCTTGCCATGCAAGGTGCGGCCGAGCAGGCCGTTGAGCATGAAGTTGCCCTCGCGCACGCGGTTGTAGGCGCGGTGCGTCTGCCGGTTGAGCGTCATGACCAGCGCCAGGGTGTGCTCGGCCACCGCTTCGGGCGAGTAGGCCGGCACGCGTGCCACGAACAGGCCAAGTGCGGTGGCCGCGGCAAGGTCCACATTGTTGAAACCGGCGCAGCGCAGCAGCACCGCGCGCACACCGCCGGCGTGTAGCGCCTGCAGCACAGCCGCATCGAGCTGGTCGTTGACGAACACGCACACCACCTGGCACCCCTGCGCCAGTGCGGCCGTCTGCAGATCCAGCGTTGCCTCGAAGTAAACGAACTCGGCTGCACATTCCGCGCCCAGGCGCAGTTTTGCTTCGTCGAGAAAGCGCTTGTCGTAAGGGCGCGTGCTGAAGACAGCCATTTTCATGCGGAAAACTCCATAGGTGCGGGAATACGGTAGCTCACCCAACCGGGCCTCTTCCACCGCGTTTGGCCAATCGCTGCGACCACGACCAGCTCCAGTGGCGATGCGGACATCGAACCGGCGCCGAGGTTCGTTACTGCACAGCGCGCACCCACACTACGCGAGTGCGCTTGTGTGCGACGGTCTGGCGCTGGCGCGCGCGCGTGATGGTGACCGGTAATGCGCACATCGTGCAGGTCACGGAGGCGGACGCGTTCGCTTGCTTTCGCCACGGCAGCGGTCGGAGCAGTACTTCACCTGGTCCCACACACGCTCCCACTTCTTGCGCCAACGAAACGGCCGCCCGCAGTGCATGCAGGGTTTCTCAGGCAACTCGTGTTTCTTGCGCATGGCCATGCGGCGCGTGAGCCTAACCGGAGGTGGGTGGAGCGTGGATGAGGCCAAGCATGTCATGTCGCGCGGTGCCCTGCAGATGCCGGTGCAGGCAACACGCTCCGTGCCGCTGGCGACCCACGTGCAACGCGGCCTTGCTTCGCTGCCCCGTCTCGGAACAGACATGTTGCTCTCGCGTGCGGACGGCACAGGCAGCCTTCTGTCTCCAACGCAAGCAGGATCGGGCAGGCTTCCTGCTCCAATCCGGACCAGGGCAATAGCGCACCTGCTCCCGTGCAAGGGGAGCAGATACCGCAAGCGCCACACCAGGGCGCTTGGCCCATACGGGTCACCTTCGGCGTGATTTCACCGCAGCCAGCGCAGGTGCCACGCGGCTGATCAACAGCACGCCGCGTCCCACCGTGACCTGCAGCGCATCGCCAACCGCGAAACCGCAGTGTTCCAGCCAACGTCCGGACAGCCGCAGCTTGGGCACCGCGCAGCCGACGACATCCTCGGCCCGCCGCACATCGTAGTGCTGGCAGCTCATGGTGACCCGCTCGGGAATACGGAAGCCGGGCTTGCGCAAGGGCGGGGTGGGCGCTGGCGATGGATCTGCCGCCGACTCCATGTCGGTCACGGCGGACACCGAGCTCTGCCTTGATCCGGTACGTGCGACAACAGAGCGCTTGGCCGGCGATGCAGGGCGTGCATGGGCGGTTACGTGGGGATGGGTCATATCGAACTCCTTGTGCGATAGGAAGTCCGCCACCTCGCTGCTAAACAAGGGTGGCGAACGATGCGCGGTTAGCAGACCGGTCACAAGGAACCGGCAGACCTTGCGGTCTCCGCGCACCGCCCGCCGTAAAGCGAGCACGCCTGCCCACGCGACACGTCGGGCAAAAGAAAAGCGCCGACATCGTGCAATGGGCGCTGGTGCGCCTTGTGATTACAGGCTGCTAAACCCGGCTGCGGAATGTGCCGCAGCACAGGGATCTTGCTACTCGCCAACACAGCGAGTCAAGACAGGACGGCACGGCGCTCAACCGATCTGTCGGATATGGCGTATCGTTGCGTCCAACGGCGACTTCGTTCTCCCACTACGAGAAAGCGATGACTTCCAGTGCCCAGACGCCAGACCGTACGATTCCGCTGCTACCGGCTCGCTCCATCGAGCGCACCGTCGCCTTCTACCGGCGGCTGGGCTTCGTTGGCGATGCGCATCCGCACGATGCAGGCTACGCGATCCTGACCCGTGGCGAGGTGGAACTGCATTTCTTCGCGCACCCGGACCTGGATCCTGCTGCCTGCTATGCGGGGTGCTACATCCGGGTTGGCAATGTCGAGGCGGTCTACGCCGCCATGCGTGCGGCGGAGCTTTCGCTGCACGGCATCCCCCGGCTCGATCCTGTCGGCGACAAGCCCTGGGGAATGCGGGAATTTGCGCTTGTCGACGAGAATGGCAACCTGCTCAGGATTGGGCAGGTGATCGGCAAGTAGGCATTCAATCGCCCGCTGCATCTGCGCGCCTGCCTATCCGCAACAGGCCGGGGATCGGGTAGCTCAATGGGCGGTGTTCTGCGCACTGCTGCCCGCCAATCGCCCCCTGCAGACATCGGACCTTTGCATGCGATGTCATCGGGCGACGCAGTGCGATGCATCACCCCAAGTCAATGGCCCGCTGTATCTCTGCTGGTGTTGCTTCGCCCAGCGCAGCGTAGGCAGCGTGCAGCGCCTGCACGAAACGCACATCGCCGGAAAGCGACGCGAACACCGCATCCACGGTGAGGAATGCCGCGATGTCATGGGCGGCATCGCCGGTGGCCGAGCGGCCGATGTCGCTCAACTCTTCGCTCAGCGGATCGACCAGTGCCGCTCCATGACCAGCCTGCCTGCGCACGAACTGCAGCCAGGCCGCTACCGGAATGCAGAGCCGGTCGATCCGCCGCCCGGCAGCCAGCGCGTCGCCGATGACGCCGAGCAGGCGTACCGGGATCTTCTGCGAGCCGTCCCAGGCGATCTGGGCGAGCAGGTGGCGGATGGCGGGGTTGCCGAAGCGGGCCAGGATGGCGTCGATGTACTGCTGCGCATCGAAACCTTGCATGGGTTGTAGAGTGGGGGCGATGTCTTCGCGCATCAGGGCTTCGACGAAGGCGGCCAGTGGCCGGTGGCGCATGGCGTCGGCGACGGTTTCCAATTCGAGCAGGCTGCCGAGATAGGCGAGTGCGGAGTGCGGGCCGTTGAGCAGGCGCAGCTTGGCGCGTGCATAGCCGGCGATATCGTCGCTGAGGATCACGCTCGCCCGCTCGAAGGCGGGGCGGCCGTTGCAGAAGCGGTCTTCGATCACCCACTGGCTGTAGCGCTCGCGCTGGATCGGCCAGGCGTCGTGCAGGCCGGTCTGCGCTTGTACTTGCGCGCGCAGTGCGTCGTCGGTGGCGGGGGTGATGCTGTCGACCATCGACCGTGGGAACGTTGCGTGCTGGCCGATCCACGCCGCAAGCGCTGGATCGTGTTGCTGGGCGAGCCGCAGCACCGCGCGGCGCAGCAGGCTGCCGTTGTCGGGCAGGTTGTCGCAGCTGAGCACGGTGAACGGCGCAATACCCTGCTGCCTGCGCTGGTGCAGGCCGGCGACGAGATAGCCGATGGCGCTGCGCGGTGTGCCGGGGTGGGCGATGTCGTGCGCGATGTCGGGGTGCGCAAGGTCGAGCGTGTCGCCAGCCAGGCAGTAGCCTTTTTCGGTGATGGTGAGGGTGACCAGCCGCACGGCGGGATCGGCCAGGCGCGCGAGCACGGCGGCCTGTTCGTCGGCGGCGCACAGCACCTCGCGGATGGCGCCGATGATGCGCAGTTGCGGGTGCTCGTCGAGCAGGGCGAGGGTGTACAGGCCGTCCTGTGGGCGCAGCGCGTCGCGCACGCCTGGGCTGTGCAGGGAGACGGCGCAGATGGCCCAGCTGGGATCGTCTGCGAGCAGGTCATCGATGTAGACGGCCTGGTGGGCGCGGTGGAAGGCGCCTGCGCCTAGGTGGACGATGCCGATGGTGGTTGCAGCTGTGCCATAAGCGGGCCTTAAAACTACTGGCGGCAGGGTGGCAAGGGTGTCGAGCGAAAGACGTGGGGCTTGCATTGTGGTGTCTGCGCATTAGGGATGTGTGGTGGAGTCGCCTGCGGCGTACCCTCACCCCAACCCCTCTGCCGAGGGGAGTGGGGCTTAGGGCAATCGCGGCCGGAGGGTTTCTTTGCCCACGTCCGCAGAGCGAGGGGCTTTGCAAGGCGCTACTTGTCGGTGACGGTGAAGCGTTGCCTGCTGCGGATGTCTGCGCTGGAGGCGCCGATCTGCACCTCGTAGGCGCCTGGGTCCACCGCGTAGGCCTCGCGCTGCTCGTCGTAGATGCGCAGGGCGTCTTGTGCCTTGATGGTGAAGCGCAGCTGGCGTTGTTCGCCCGGCTGCAGGGTGATGCGTTGAAAGCCGCGTAGCTCCTTGCCGGCGCGTTCGCGTTGCGGCGTGAGCGGATGCAGATACAGCTGCGCCACTTCATCGCCGGCGCGTTGGCCGGTGTTCTTCAGCGTGACCGTGGCCGTGAGCATGCCGTCGGCCGCCAAGGTGGTGCGATCGAGGCGTAGATCGGAATAGGCGAACTGTGTGTACGACAGGCCATGGCCGAACGGGTACAGCGGCTTGCCGGCAAAGTAGCGATAGGTGCGCCCGCGCATGGCGTAGTCGTCGAAGGCGGGCAGGCGCTCGTCTTCGCGGTAGAAGGTGATCGGCAAACGGCCGCCGGGGCTGGCCTGGCCGAACAGCACATCGCCCACCGCGCTGCCGCCGCGCTGGCCGGGGTACCAGGCCAGCAGGATGGCGGGCACATGCTGCTGCGCCCAGTCGATGGCCAGTGCCGAGCCGGTGGTCAGCACCGCGACCACCGGCGTGCCGGTGGCCTGCAGCGCCTGCAGCAACTCGCGCTGTGGTTTGGGCAGGCGAGTGTCGGTGCGGTCGCCGCCGGCAAAGCCGGGATAGTTGACGTCCATCTCCTCGCCTTCGACATCGCCGGTGAGCCCGCCCACGAATACCACCACCTCGGCATTGCGTGCGGCGTCCACCGCCTCCCGCAGCGGCGGTTTGGCGCCGGGCATGCGCCAGGCCAGGCGCACGCCGGCATCGCGGGTGGCCTCGTAATACTCCACGCACAGGTCGTAGGCCCTGCCGCCTTCCAGCGCAACGCTGGCATTGCCGCCGCGCATGCGCGGCGCATCGCTCCATTGATCGATCAGCAGCTTGCCGTCCAGATACAGGCGCACGCCATCGTCGGCGGCAATCTGCAGCTCGTAGCTGCCCGACACCGGCGGCAGCAGCTGGCCATGCCAACGGACGCTGAAGTCGTCCTTGGCCAGCGCACGCTCGGCCTGCAGTTCACCGCGGCCCACTGCATCATCGGTGGGTGCGTTGCGGTCCCAGCGGAAGGCGATGCGCGGGTCGATGCGGGTCAGCACCGGCTGGCCGGCCAACGCACGTCCACGGAAGTACTCGCCGGTGAGGCCGTTCTGCTTGGCATCCGGCGACGGGCGCAGATAGCGCGTGTCGATCGGTGCGGCGGCGTTGGGATCTTCGCGCCCCTCCACCAGGTCGCTGCCGCGCGCGTAGACCACCTGCGCCTGCGGTGCGGCATCGCGAATGCCCTGCAGGATGGTGACCGGCGCGGCAGGCGTCCCGTAGTAGTTGCCCAGCAGCGACATCGGGTCGTCGGCGGTGGGGCCGATCACGGCGATGCGCTTGAGCGTGGGTTTGAGCGGCAGCAGGCCATCGTTCTTCAGCAACACCAGCGATTCGCGCGCGGTGCGGCGCGCCAGTGCATCGTGCTGCGGCGATTGATTGGCCGAGGGCGGAATCTGCGCCCACGGCACCTTGGCCGGCGGGTCGAACATGCCCAGCCGCATGCGCGTGGTCATCAGCCGCTTGAGCGCGGTGTCGATGCTGGCTTCGTCGATCAGGCCCGCCCGCACCGCCGCCGGCAACGCGGCATAGGTGTCGCCGCAATCCAGGTCGGTGCCGTGCTTGACGCCGAGTGCGGCGGCGGCCTCGGGCGTGGGCACGATCTTGTGGTTCTGCCAGATGTCGCGGACGGCGGCGCAGTCGCTGACGATATAGCCCTCGAAGCCCCAGTCGCGGCGCAGGATGTTTTCCAGCCGCGTGCTGGCGGAGGCGGATTCGCCGTTGACGCGGTTGTAGGCGCCCATCACCGCGGCGACCTTGCCTTCCTGCACCAGGGCCTGGAAGGCGGGCAGGTAGGTCTCAAACAGATCGCGTTCGCTGGGATGCACATCGAAGTGATGGCGGTCCGCCTCCGGGCCGCTGTGCACCGCGAAGTGCTTGGCGGTGGCATCGAGCTTGCGGTACGGGCCCTGTTGCGCCTGCAGGCCCTGCACGAAGGTCACGCCCATGCGCGCGGTCAAAAACGGATCTTCGCCGTAGGTTTCCTGACCACGGCCCCAGCGCGGGTCGCGGAAGATGTTGATGTTGGGCGACCAGAAGGTGAGCCCCTGGTAACGCTTGTGCTCGCCGCGTGCCAGGAACGCGTGATGCTTGGCGCGCGCCTCGTCGCCGATGGCGGTGGCCACCTCGGCCATCAACGGCGTATCGAAGGTGGCCGCCAGGCCGATCGCCTGCGGAAACACGGTGGCGCCGCCGGCACGCGCCACGCCGTGCAGCGCCTCGTTCCACCAATCGTATTCGGGCACCTGCAGGCGCGGGATCGCCGGGGTGGCGTTCTGCATCTGCCCGGCCTTTTCCTCCAGCGTCATGCGCGCCACCAGGTCGGCCGCGCGCGCGTCGAACGGGCGCTGGGTGTCCAGGTATGGCGGCGGCGTTGCGGCCTGCGTGCCGGTGGCGGCAAGCGCCATCGCCAGCAGTAAGCCGCGTGCGAGTGCGCGCTGTGGGGCGGTGGCGAGGTGGGCGGGGTGGGAATGCATGGTCAGTCCTCCTGGGTGCGGTGCGGTTCCAGCTGGGCAAACGGCCCGATCATGCTGCCGACGAAACCGCCGGCCTGTGCGGTGCTGAGCATGCCTGCATCGTCGTTGCGAGAGTGGAGCCAGTCGAAGGCGACAGCGGCCTGCGCTTGTGCCGTCGCGGGCGCGGGGATGGCGATGACAGCAACCAACAACGCGTCGCGCGTCAGCATCAGATAAGTGCGGGCGGCGCGCAGAAGCCGCAGTGTCGGCCTGGCAGATGCGGGTTTCGCACAGCCGCCAGGCTCGCCTGGCCGCTGCACAGCGCCTGCATCTGCCGCGTCTGCGCGCGTCGCACAGGCGCCCATGACGGCCCGCATCACCAGTCCCACATCGCGCCGTCTTCCAGCCGCGCCACCGGCAACTGCTTGGGCACGTACGGGTACTTCGCCGCCAGGGCTTCGTCGATGTCCACACCATGCCCGGGTGTTTCGCCGCAATGCAGGCGTCCATCGCGGAACACGTAATCGTGCGGGAACACCGCATTGGCCTCGTCGGAATGGAACATGTATTCCTGGATGCCGAAGTTGGGCACCCAGGTGTCGAAGTGCAGGGCCGCGCCCATGCACACCGGCGACAGATCGGTGGCGCCGTGGAAGCCGGTGCGCACCTGATGCAGCGCGGCGAAGTCGGCCAGCCGGCGCACGTGGGTAATGCCGCCGGCGTGGACGATGGTGGTGCGGATGTAGTCGATCAACTGCTGCTCGATCAGGTGCTTGCAATCCCAGAGCGAGTTGAACACCTCGCCCACCGCCAGCGGCGTCACCGTGTGCTGGCGAATGATCTCGAACGCGCGCTGGTTTTCCGCCGGCGTGGCATCTTCCAGCCAGAACAACCGGTACGGCTCCAGGTCGCGGCCCAGGCGCGCGGCTTCGATCGGTGTGAGCCGGTGATGCGCATCGTGCAGCAACTCGATCTCATCGCCGTGGTCGGCGCGCAGCTGCTCGAACAACTTCGGCACCACACCCAGATAGCGCGGCGTGGACCACACGGTTTCGGTGGGCAGTTCGCTTTCGGCCGGTTCGTACGGCTTGCCGCCGCTGGAAATGCCATAGGTCTTCTTGATGCCGGGCACGCCGCACTGCGCGCGGATCGCGATGAAACCCCGCTCGCGAAAGCGGCCCACCTCATCGCTGGTTTCGGCGATGTCGCGGCCATTGGCATGGCCGTACACCAGCGCGCCCTCGCGCGAGCGCCCGCCCAGCAGCTGATACAACGGCAGGCCGGCCATCTTGCCCAGGATGTCCCACAGCGCCACGTCCACCGCGGCGATGGCGCTCATCGTCACCGGGCCGCGCCGCCAGTACGCGCCGCGATAGAAGAACTGCCAGATGTCCTCGATGCGGCCGGCATCGCGGCCGATCAGGTTCGGCACCAGGTGTTCCTGCAGGTACGCTGCCACCGCCAGCTCACGGCCGTTGAGCGTGGCATCGCCCAGCCCGGTGATGCCCGAGCGGGTGCGGATCTTCAAGGTGACGAAGTTGCGCCCGGGGCAGGTGACGATGACGCGCGCCTCGACGATCTCGCGATCGCGGGCCGAGCCTTGCAGCGGAGCAGGGGAGTCGGGAGTCTGTGACATCGTGGTCTCGCTCAGGGAGAAGTGGCGGCAGTGATGGGAAGTTCGAACGGGCCGGCCGGCAGGCCGCTGCGGTCGTACAGCGTGCAGACCGGGCTGTCGGCCCAGCAGTAGCGCACGCGCGTGGGGTCCAGGCCGGGAGGAACGCGCAGAGCGATGGCGTGGTCGTGCACGGTGGCGACGGCATAACGACAGGTGCCGGGGGCGGCGGCACAGACCTCGAAACCGATCGGTGCATCGTTGCCATAACTCAGCAACGTGGTGTCCACGGCATCGAAGGCGATGCGCACGCCGTCGCCTGCGCGTTGCGCGCTGCGCGGTACCGGGCCGGAGGGCGCAAGCGCCTGCCCATACACCACCTGCCGCGCCGCGCGCGCCAGGCGCCGGCCCAGTTCCTGCTTGTTGGCCGGATGGATGTCGTAGCGGTCGCCGATGTCGATCGTCACCGCCAGGCCCGCGTGCGCATCGTCGGCGACGAAGCGGCGCTGTGCCTCGCGCAGCTGCGCCCAGCCGCTTTCCACCGGCTGGGTGGGCGGCGCGCCATAGTTGGCCAGCTGCACGATCAGCAGCGGCAATTGCGCACCGAAGCGCTGCCGCCAGTCGCGCTGCCATGCGGTGAGCAAGGCCGGGTAATGCGCGGCATCGCCGGCGTTGGATTCGCCCTGGTACCAAAGCACGCCACGCAGGCCGAGCTGGCCGAGCGGGGCGATCATGCCGTTGTACAAGGTGGTCAGCCCGGCCGCCGACGACCATGGCGCGCGCGGTGGCGAGCCCAGTTGCGGCGGCACGATGCGGTACTGCCAGGGTGCATCCAGCGGCAGCGTGCTGCCATCGGCGAACTGCAGCGCATGCGATTGCGCATCGCCCAGCAACCCGCCACGCCGATAGGTGTTGAGCACATTGAGCACGATGCTGTTGCGCCCGGCGTGCAGGCGCCCGCGCGGCAAGCGGTAGCGGCGCGGCTGATCGGCGCCGTAGCTGCTGCCCACGCCGCGCCCGTTGACCCAGGTCTGGTCCAGTTCGTCCACCGGCCCGAGCAGCAGGCTGGCGTCCTGCGCGGCCTGCGCCTGCGTCAGCTCCACGCTGGTGCGGTACCAGACCATGCCGTTGAAGCCGACCAGCTGCGGCACGCCCCAGTCGTCCCACGCGCCCAATGCCGCCGGTGCGGTTTGCCAGGCGCCGGGCGCGTCCGGTTGCCAGGGCTCGCCCTGGCCGTGCGCCTGCCACCAGGCTTCCCAGAGCGCGGCCCAACGCGGCGCCGCATCCACCGGGTCGACGGCGTATCGCGCCAGCACATCCAGTGCCGGGCCATCGTCGCCGGCGGCGCGCAAGGCTGTCTCGCCGATCCAGGCCTGCAGTTGCGAGCCGCCCCAGGAGGCGTTGATCAGGCCCATCGGCACATCGACGGTCTTCTGCAACTCACGTGCGAAGTAATAGCAGGCGGCAGAAAACTCCTTCACCGTCTCCGGCGTGGTGCGCTGCCACGCGGCAGCACCACCGAAGCCGCGCTGCGGTGTCGGGCTGGACTGCGCCGGCACCTTGAACATGCGGATGCGCGGGTTGTCGGCATCGGCGATCTCGCTGCGTGAGTCCAGCGTGCGATGCACCGGCAATTCCATATTCGATTGGCCCGAGCACAGCCACACATCGCCGATCAGCACGTCGTTGACCTGCTGCGTCACGCCCGTGCCGGCGCGTGCGCTCAAGGTGTACGGGCCGCCGGCGGCGTGCGCAGGCAGGCGCGCTTCCCAATGGCCCTGCCGGTCTGCGCGCGCCTGCACCTGCTGCGCATCCAGTTGCACGCTCACGCGCGCACCCGGGGCCGCATCGCCCCACACCCGGATCGGCGCATCGCGCTGCAGCACCACATGCTCCTGAAACAGCGCATGCAGCAGCGGCGCATCGGCCGCCTGCGCCAGGGGCGGCAGCAGCGCTGCCATGACGGCCAGCAGCGTACGCGCGCTCATTTCGGATTCCCCGGCGCATACGGAAATTTCAATGCCTGGTAATACGCCAGCGGATGCGCCGGCGGCGCCGTGCCGGCAGGCAACGGCCGCCCGGACACGCTCTGGAAGTAGGCGATGCTGGCATCGCGCCACCACTGCGCTTCGTCCTGCTGGATCGCCAGGAAACTTGCCACCTGCTGGTAACGCGGTGCATCGATCCTGCCGGCCAGGCCCTGCCAGGTCGCGCGCATCGCACGCACCTCGTCAACGCCGTGGTCGTAGTGCCACACCAGCTCGTCCCACAGCGGCCGCCCGGAGGCCATGCGGTGCTCCCAGGGCACATGGTGGAACCACAGCAGGTAACGCTCCGGCACGCGCTGCACATCGCCGAACGCGCGCGCCACCGGCCTGGCGTATTGCGCCACCGCATTGCTGCCGCCGGCACTGCGGTCAAAGCCAATCCCGTGACGGTCGGCGCGGTGGTAGTAGACCGGGTCCCAGTCCGGGCGCTCGCTGCCGGCATCCCACGGCGCCGGGCCGTAGTGATGGCCACGCCCCATCAGGTGATGCAGGCCGAGCGGGGTCATGTAGTCCACCACCGCCTCGCGCGAGCGCAGCAGCATGTCGACCACAGGCATCACCACAGCAGTGTCATTGGAGAAGGTCATGCGCACCCAGTCCTGCGCGATCGCCTGCGGCGACACCTGCGGGTTCCACGCCAGCCGCCCGTAGGCGTACCAGTTGGCCTGGTCGAAGACCGAGCCACTCCAGTTGCGGTCCGCCCCGATGTTGGCCACCCCGGCGATACCGGTCAGCCGCGTGCGTTTCGCATCGTTGAAGAGCGTGCCGTCCACGGTTCTGGCAACCGTCGAGCCCTTGCCGCGCGCGTAGGTGTCGGCCTGCAGGGTTTCGGCAAACAGCGTGCCCAGGTAGGCCAGGTGGGTGGAAAAGCCCAGATACTCCTTGGTGATCTGGAATTCCGGCATCAACGGCGTCTTGCGCATCGCGCCGAACAGCGGATGGAATGGCTCGCGCGGCTGGAAGTCGATGGCACCATTTTTGACCTGCACGATCACGTTGTCGCGGAACCGGCCATCCAGCGGCAGGAACTCGCTGTAGGCCTGCTTTGCGCGATCGTCCGGCTGCTCATGCGAATAGACGAATGCGCGCCACATCACCACCCCGCCATGCGGTGCCAGCGCATCGGCCAGCAGATTGGCGCCATCGGCATGGCTGCGCCCGTAGTCCTGCGGGCCTGGCTGGCCTTCGGAATTGGCCTTGACCAGAAAACCGCCAAAATCCGGAATGCGCGCGTAGATGGCGTTGGCGGTGTCGCGCCACCACCGCTGTACCTGCGGATCCAGCGGGTCGGCGGTCGGCAGGCCACCGATTTCGATCGGCGCACTGAAGCGCGCGCTGAGAAACACGCGAATGCCGTAAGGGCGAAACACGCTGGCCAGTGCCGCCGCCTTGTCCAGGTACTGTGGGGTGAGGCTCCAGGCCTTGGCATTGACGTTGTTGAGCACGCTGCCGTTGATGCCCAGCGATGCATTGGCGCGCGCATAGTCGGTGTAGCGTGGATCCAGATACCCGGGCAGGGTCTGCCAGTTCCACAGGGACGCACCGGCATAGCCACGCTCGACCACCCCGTCCAGGTTGTCCCAGTGATTGAGCAGGCGCAGCTGCAGCCGCGGCGACTCGTGCAGATCCAGCGCAGCCAGCGATTGACCGGTCTGCAACAGGCGCAGCAAGTGGAATGCCCCATACAGCGCACCGACATCGCTGCCGCCGACGATGGCGGTGGCGCGATGCCCGTCCACGCGGACACTGCGGATCAGATAGCCGTCGCGGCCCAGGCCGGTGGTCTGCAGGTGCAATGCCGCGATCTGCGGCGCAGCGGCCGCACCCAGCACGATCGCACCATCGCGCGTGACCGTGGCAGACGACAGCGGCGCAGCACCAAGCAGGCCCGACAGCCCGCGCTGCAATTCGTCGCGTGCGGCCTGCAACGTGGGCGAGTCGCCGGCGACGATCAATTCGCTTGTGCTGCCGCGCACCTGCGCCGCGTTGGCCAGCGGGTGGTAGCGCAACCACAAGTCGTAGCCGTCCTCGGCCCGCGCCCCGGCACTGACCAGCACCAATCCACACAGCAACGTCAGCGCCAGCCACCACGGCTGCACCAACGCACCGCAATACGCGACGCAGCGCCGCATTGCATGCGCGCTCATGCGGCATGCTCCATCGACATCCACGTACACGGCGGCGTATCGCCGCTCTGCCTGCTTCCCGGTACCATGCGTCGCATCGTCGTGCACGCAGTGAGCGCTTGCGTTATCGCAGCGGTTTGTGTGCATCGTGCAGGTTCGCCACCCACTTGAAGAGGCCACGCTTGGAGAAGGTCAGGAAATCGGTCCGCCGCACCAGCCGCGCGACCACCATCGACGAGGTGGCGGCGCTGGCGAAGGTCTCGCCGATGACGGTCTCGCGCGTGGTCAACAACAACGGCAGCGTGCGCGATGCCACCCGCGCACGCGTGCTGCGCGCGGTCGACAAGCTGGGCTACACGCCCAACCTGGCGGCCAGTGCGCTGGCCGCCGCGCAGAGCACGCGCATTGCGTTGATCTACAGCGACCCCAGCGGCGCCTACCTGCGTGAGCTGCTGCTGGGCGTGTTGCGGGTTGCCTCGCGCACGCCGATTCAGCTGGTGATCGATTGCTGGGACGACCTGGATGCAGACGCCGAACGCCGTGCCGCGCGCAAGCTCGCCAAGGGCGTGGCCGGGGTGATCCTGCCGCCGCCGCTGTGCGAATCCAAGGCCGCGGTCCTGGAACTGGTCCGCGCCAAGGTGCCGGTGGTGGCGATCGCCTCCAACCATTTCAGCCCGGATGTGGCCTGCGTGCGCATCGACGAATTCGCCGCCGCCAAGGAAATCACCGAGCATCTGATCGCCCAGGGCCACACGCGTATCGGCTACATCGCCGGGCACCCCAACCTGTCGGCCAGCACGCGTCGCTTCGAAGGCTTTCAGGCGGCGCTGGCCGATGCCGGCCTGCGGCTGGATCGGCATCTGGTGCAGCCGGGCGACTACACCTACAAATCCGGCCTGGTCGCCGCCGAAAAGCTGCTGGCGCGCAAGCGTCGCCCCAGCGCCATCTTCGCCAGCAACGACGATATGGCCGCCGCTGCAATCTCGGTCGCGCATCGGCGCGGGCTGGATGTGCCACGCGATCTGTCGGTGGTCGGCTTCGACGACACCTCCGCCGCCACCGCGGTCTGGCCCGAACTCACCACCGTGCAGCAGCCCATCGCCGCCATGGCCGACGCCGCGCTGGACATCCTGTTGAAGACGATACGCGCCAAGGAGCGCACGGCGAAGATGGTCGATCATGTGGTCGCGCACCTGCTGGTCAAGCGGGATTCGGTGGCCGCACCGGCGGCGCCGGATGCAGCGGAACAGCCCTGACGCTGCACGCGGTTCTGCGCGCAGGCCGCCGGTGATCGCCTGCGCGTGCAGGCGGTCACCGGCACGGCATCAACGCGTCAGATACTGGTTGATCAGGTTCTCGTAGGCTTCCTGGCGGCCGCTGAGTTGCTTGGGCGCGTTGCCGGCCGCGTACTGGGCCAGATCCACCAGCGTGCTGCTGCCGTTGGCAAACTCCGCACCCGCGCCGCTGTCGAAGCTGGCGTAACGCTCGGCGCGCCACTGCTCCAGCGGCGAGGACGTCAGCAGCGCATTGGCCACTTCCAGCCCGCGGGCGAACGCGTCCATGCCGCCGATGTGCGCCAGGAACAGGTCCTGCGGATCGGACGACTCGCGGCGCACCTTGGCATCGAAATTCAGCCCGCCCGGTGCCAGCCCGCCCTGGCGCAGCACCACCAGCATCGCGCCGACGGTGTCGTACAGGTCGGTCGGGAACTGGTCGGTGTCCCAGCCGTTCTGCGGGTTGCCGCGGTTGGCATCGATGCTGCCGAGCAGGCCGGCATCGGCTGCCACCTGCAGGTCGTGCTCGAAGCTATGGCCCGACAGCGTGGCATGGTTGGCTTCGATATTGAGCTTGAAGTCCTGGTCCAGGCCGTGCTGGCGCAGGAAGCCGATCACCGTGGCGCTGTCGAAGTCGTACTGGTGCTTCATCGGCTCCATCGGCTTGGGCTCGATCAGGA
>NZ_QEZH01000049.1:0-387 GCF_003993515.1 Xanthomonas sp. BRIP62415 | reverse complement strand
CTGCAGTTGATGCGTTGACGAGACTGGTTCAACAAACGTCGCCCCTGGCCACAGACCACGCACAGCGGATGGCCACGCGCGACGTTTGTTGCACCAGTCTCGTCAACGCATCAACTGCAGGTCTCTGTCCATGCAAAAAATCCCGGACACGCTCTCTGCTTCTACATCTTCCATGTACTCGGAAATAGAGCAGGACAAAGCCACAATTGATCGGACACCCGAGTATCACCAGCTCACCCATCCGGTCCCGGATCATGCGCTTAACCTTCTGGAAAAAAGATCAAGCAGAATCGGCGAGACCTCCCGCGCAGGTAAGAACTTGAGCGTAAAGCCTTCATCCACGCTAGAGCATTTGCGCACATCCATGCATCGCTCGCGGTCCAGCGA
>NZ_QEZH01000048.1:0-392 GCF_003993515.1 Xanthomonas sp. BRIP62415 | reverse complement strand
CCTGTACGCGAGCTTGCGGCGGTACCGGCGCGGCGACCTCCATTTCCTTCTCGCTGTGCTGCAAGGCCCATGCATTGTCTTTCGGGACAAACCGCAGCGTCATGTGTTTTTCGCTGGGCCCGGCCTGCCCGGTAACGATGCAATCGAGCGTCTCTGGTTTGGCGCCGACAGCCGGCACGCAGCCGGTCAACGCGGTCAAGCGCGGATGAAAGATGGCGGACATGAGGTCGTCGTCCTGACCCTGCGTGTTGGCTGCCTTGTCATCGGCGATCGCCGCATCGAGTGCCTGTTGGGCCTGGGCCAGCGACACCGTGGCTGCAGCAGCGGTGCCAGCTGTGACGGTCGAGGACAACAGCGCGGCAGTGAGCACGGCAACGTGCATGGTGGAGTAT
>NZ_QEZH01000047.1:0-392 GCF_003993515.1 Xanthomonas sp. BRIP62415 | reverse complement strand
CCCGTGGCCCTGGCGGCGCTGGCAGCGCGCAGCCGCGGCGTGGTGATCGCGCTGGGCGATAGCCCCAGCCAGGCGCTGACCTATCGCAACGACGGCGCGGCGCGCCGCGAAGACAACAGCGTCGCCTACAGCTGGTCGCTGTTTCTGGCATCGCCGCAGCAACGCAAGACCCTGCCGCTGCATGTGCCGATGGCCGCGGCCATCGGCACATGCAGCGGCAGGGTCTTGCGTTGCTGCGGCGATGCCAGAAACAGCGACCAGCTGTAGGCGACGCTGTTGTCTTCGCGGCGCGCCGCGCCGTCGTTGCGATAGGTCAGCGCCTGGCTGGGGCTATCGCCCAGCGCGATCACCACGCCGCGGCTGCGCGCTGCCAGCGCCGCCAGGGCCACGGG
>NZ_QEZH01000003.1:0-386 GCF_003993515.1 Xanthomonas sp. BRIP62415 | reverse complement strand
CTTTCCTTTTGCACAAATGCAGACGCATGAAGACAAACCGTGCGTGCCGATCGAATCAAATCCATCTTGCGCAAGATTGATGACGACACATGCGTCCATATCCACATCCATTGTCCGGCTGGCTTGGATATCGCGTGCAGACCGGACGGCGCGGATGTGGGACGTGCAAAAGAGTGCGGCGTATTGTCGTTCCAGATCGTGAAATGGTTGGATCTGCTCCCGGGTAAAGCCGTCCGGGATGGCGAATGCGTCGCTGCCGCATGGGCGCGCACGGCTGCCGGCCCGTGCGCCATCGCCATCGCCCGCGGTGTCGGCAACACGCTTTCTGGGTCGTTGGCGTGGCAACCCCTGGCAGTCGGGATGGGGCGCAGGCCACTGCGCAATCC
>NZ_QEZH01000046.1:0-414 GCF_003993515.1 Xanthomonas sp. BRIP62415 | reverse complement strand
TCTCGCTCGTGGCCAGGCCGGAGAGGGGGTCCTGGCCGAAGCCGAAGCGCTCGGCCTGGTCGGCGAGCGCCTCCTGGCCGACCTCGCCGGCGAGGTCGCCGAAGCTCACGTTGCAGGAGACCTCGAGCGCCTGGCGCAGGCTGATCTCGTTGCCACCGCAGTTGCCGCCACCCTGGTTGGGCAGCTCGTAGTCGATGCCGGGGAAGGACAGCGTGGTGCCGCCCTGGACGTCGCTGTCGGGGTCGAGGTCGAGCTCCTCCATCGCCGCGGCGGCCGTGACGAGCTTGAACACCGAGCCGGGGGGCAGGGTCTGCTGGGTGCCGCGGTTGAGCATCGGCTGGTCGTCGTCGTTGGTCAGCTCCTGCCACGCGTCGTTGACGGACCCGAAGTCGTGGCTCGCGAGCCGGTTCGGGT
>NZ_QEZH01000045.1:0-5658 GCF_003993515.1 Xanthomonas sp. BRIP62415 | reverse complement strand
AAGGTGTTGACGAAACGAAAAAGCCGGCTATGATGGGCGGCTCGCTACACGGAAAGATGCTTCGGCAGATTGAGGTGCAGCGGCGGCAACTTCCTCTTCACGAGGGGTTGACGAAGATGAAAAGCCTGCTAATATGGCCGGCTCGCTTCGCAGAAAACCTTCGGGTCGAAACGAAGCAGCGTCAACCACCTCGAAATGAGGTGTTGACGGAAAGAAAAAGCCCGCTACAATGGGCGGCTCGCTTCGACGGAAACGACGAAGCTGACGGGAACGGCGCTGAGGCCACTTCCCAATGTTCTTTGACAGTGTGCGCAGGTAATTTGTGCGGACGCCTGCAGGAAGGATGATTGTCCATCTTGCAGACGTTTAATCAAAAAGCAACATATTAATTGCTTTGCAAGCGATAAGTTGTCAGTGGTTGAACTTCTGCAGCTAAAGTATTTGTCTTCGGACATGTAATTTTAAGTGAAGAGTTTGATCCTGGCTCAGAGTGAACGCTGGCGGCAGGCCTAACACATGCAAGTCGAACGGCAGCACAGTAAGAGCTTGCTCTTATGGGTGGCGAGTGGCGGACGGGTGAGGAATACATCGGAATCTACTCTTTCGTGGGGGATAACGTAGGGAAACTTACGCTAATACCGCATACGACCTACGGGTGAAAGCGGAGGACCTTCGGGCTTCGCGCGATTGAATGAGCCGATGTCGGATTAGCTAGTTGGCGGGGTAAAGGCCCACCAAGGCGACGATCCGTAGCTGGTCTGAGAGGATGATCAGCCACACTGGAACTGAGACACGGTCCAGACTCCTACGGGAGGCAGCAGTGGGGAATATTGGACAATGGGCGCAAGCCTGATCCAGCCATGCCGCGTGGGTGAAGAAGGCCTTCGGGTTGTAAAGCCCTTTTGTTGGGAAAGAAAAGCAGTCGGTTAATACCCGATTGTTCTGACGGTACCCAAAGAATAAGCACCGGCTAACTTCGTGCCAGCAGCCGCGGTAATACGAAGGGTGCAAGCGTTACTCGGAATTACTGGGCGTAAAGCGTGCGTAGGTGGTGGTTTAAGTCTGTTGTGAAAGCCCTGGGCTCAACCTGGGAATTGCAGTGGATACTGGGTCACTAGAGTGTGGTAGAGGGTAGCGGAATTCCCGGTGTAGCAGTGAAATGCGTAGAGATCGGGAGGAACATCCGTGGCGAAGGCGGCTACCTGGACCAACACTGACACTGAGGCACGAAAGCGTGGGGAGCAAACAGGATTAGATACCCTGGTAGTCCACGCCCTAAACGATGCGAACTGGATGTTGGGTGCAATTTGGCACGCAGTATCGAAGCTAACGCGTTAAGTTCGCCGCCTGGGGAGTACGGTCGCAAGACTGAAACTCAAAGGAATTGACGGGGGCCCGCACAAGCGGTGGAGTATGTGGTTTAATTCGATGCAACGCGAAGAACCTTACCTGGTCTTGACATCCACGGAACTTTCCAGAGATGGATTGGTGCCTTCGGGAACCGTGAGACAGGTGCTGCATGGCTGTCGTCAGCTCGTGTCGTGAGATGTTGGGTTAAGTCCCGCAACGAGCGCAACCCTTGTCCTTAGTTGCCAGCACGTAATGGTGGGAACTCTAAGGAGACCGCCGGTGACAAACCGGAGGAAGGTGGGGATGACGTCAAGTCATCATGGCCCTTACGACCAGGGCTACACACGTACTACAATGGTAGGGACAGAGGGCTGCAAACCCGCGAGGGTAAGCCAATCCCAGAAACCCTATCTCAGTCCGGATTGGAGTCTGCAACTCGACTCCATGAAGTCGGAATCGCTAGTAATCGCAGATCAGCATTGCTGCGGTGAATACGTTCCCGGGCCTTGTACACACCGCCCGTCACACCATGGGAGTTTGTTGCACCAGAAGCAGGTAGCTTAACCTTCGGGAGGGCGCTTGCCACGGTGTGGCCGATGACTGGGGTGAAGTCGTAACAAGGTAGCCGTATCGGAAGGTGCGGCTGGATCACCTCCTTTTGAGCATGACGTCATTGTTCCTGTCGGGCGTCCTCACAAATTACCTGCATTCAGAGATTCATACCGGCACAGGTCGGTATGCGAAGTCCCTTTTGGGGCCTTAGCTCAGCTGGGAGAGCACCTGCTTTGCAAGCAGGGGGTCGTCGGTTCGATCCCGACAGGCTCCACCATATTGAGTGAAAAGACTTCGGGTCTGTAGCTCAGGTGGTTAGAGCGCACCCCTGATAAGGGTGAGGTCGGTAGTTCGAGTCTACCCAGACCCACCACTCTGAATGTAGTGCACACTCAAGAATTTATATGGATCAGCGTTGAGGCTGATACATGTTCTTTTATAACTTGTGACGTAGCGAGCGTTTGAGATATCTATCTAAACGTGTCGTTGAGGCTAAGGCGGGGACTTCGAGTCCCTAAATAATTGAGTCGTATGTTCGCGTTGGTGGCTTTGTACCCCACACAACACGGCATGTGACCCCGAGGCAACTTGGGGTTATATGGTCAAGCGAATAAGCGCACACGGTGGATGCCTAGGCGGTCAGAGGCGATGAAGGACGTGGTAGCCTGCGAAAAGTGTCGGGGAGCTGGCAACAAGCTTTGATCCGGCAATGTCCGAATGGGGAAACCCACTGCTTCGGCAGTATCCTGCAGTGAATTCATAGCTGCTGGAAGCGAACCCGGTGAACTGAAATATCTAAGTAACCGGAGGAAAAGAAATCAACCGAGATTCCCTAAGTAGTGACGAGCGAACGGGGAGCAGCCCTTAAGCTGGAATGGCTTTAGAAAAACAATCTGGAAAGATTGGCCATAGAAGGTGATAGCCCTGTATTTAAAAGGGCCACTCCAGTGAAGACGAGTAGGGCGGGGCACGTGAAACCCTGTCTGAATATGGGGGGACCATCCTCCAAGGCTAAATACTCCTGACCGACCGATAGTGAACCAGTACCGTGAGGGAAAGGCGAAAAGAACCCCGGAGAGGGGAGTGAAATAGATCCTGAAACCGTGTGCGTACAAGCAGTAGGAGCTCGCAAGAGTGACTGCGTACCTTTTGTATAATGGGTCAGCGACTTACTGTTCGTGGCAAGCTTAACCGTATAGGGGAGGCGAAGGGAAACCGAGTCTGATAAGGGCGCATAGTCGCGGGCAGTAGACCCGAAACCGGGTGATCTAGTCATGGCCAGGGTGAAGGTGCCGTAACAGGTACTGGAGGCCCGAACCCACGTCTGTTGCAAAAGACGGGGATGAGCTGTGATTAGGAGTGAAAAGCTAATCGAACCCGGAGATAGCTGGTTCTCCTCGAAAGCTATTTAGGTAGCGCCTCGGACGAATACTACTGGGGGTAGAGCACTGTTATGGCTAGGGGGTCATCGCGACTTACCAAACCATTGCAAACTCCGAATACCAGTACGTACTATCCGGGAGACACACGGCGGGTGCTAACGTCCGTCGTGAAAAGGGAAACAACCCAGACCCACAGCTAAGGTCCCAAATTCACTGCTAAGTGGAAAACGATGTGGAAAGGCATAGACAGCCAGGAGGTTGGCTTAGAAGCAGCCACCCTTTAAAGAAAGCGTAATAGCTCACTGGTCGAGTCGGTCTGCGCGGAAGATTTAACGGGGCTAAGCAGTGAACCGAAGCTTGGGGTGCATAAAACTTGTTTTATGCGCGGTAGAGGAGCGTTCCGTAAGCCTGCGAAGGTGGATTGAGAAGTCTGCTGGAGGTATCGGAAGTGCGAATGCTGACATGAGTAACGATAATGCGGGTGAAAAGCCCGCACGCCGAAAGCCCAAGGTTTCCTTGCGCAACGTTAATCGACGCAGGGTTAGTCGGTCCCTAAGGCGAGGGCGAAAGCCGTAGTCGATGGGAAGCAGGTTAATATTCCTGCACCTCGCGTGAGTGCGATGGAGGGACGGAGAAGGTTAGGTGTACCGGGCGTTGGTTGTCCCGGGGAAAGGCGGTAGGTTTGGATCTTTGGCAAATCCGGGATCCTTTAAGACCGAGCACCGAGACGAGCCTTTATGGCAAAGTCACTGATACCACGCTTCCAGGAAAAGCTCCTAAGCTTCAGCTCACGAAGACCGTACCGTAAACCGACACAGGTGGGTAGGATGAGAATTCTCAGGCGCTTGAGAGAACTCGGGTGAAGGAACTAGGCAACATGGCACCGTAACTTCGGGAGAAGGTGCACCCTTTTTGGTGGCTCATGCGAGCTATAGCTGAAGAGGGTCGCAGAAACCAGGCCGCTGCGACTGTTTATCAAAAACACAGCACTCTGCAAACACGAAAGTGGACGTATAGGGTGTGACGCCTGCCCGGTGCTGGAAGGTTAATTGATGGGGTCAGCCGCAAGGCGAAGCTCTTGATCGAAGCCCCAGTAAACGGCGGCCGTAACTATAACGGTCCTAAGGTAGCGAAATTCCTTGTCGGGTAAGTTCCGACCTGCACGAATGGCGTAACGACAGCGGCGCTGTCTCCACCCGAGACTCAGTGAAATTGAAATCGCTGTGAAGATGCAGCGTTCCCGTGGCAAGACGGAAAGACCCCGTGAACCTTTACTATAGCTTTACACTGAACGTTGAGTTCGTCTGTGTAGGATAGGTGGGAGGCTATGAAACTGTGGCGCTAGCTGCAGTGGAGCCATCCTTGAAATACCACCCTGTCGTGCTTGACGTTCTAACCTAGATCCGTTATCCGGATCAGGGACCGTGTATGGTGGGTAGTTTGACTGGGGCGGTCTCCTCCTAAAGAGTAACGGAGGAGCACGAAGGTACGCTCAGCGCGGTCGGACATCGCGCACTGTGTGCAAAGGCATAAGCGTGCTTGACTGCAAGATCGACGGATCAAGCAGGTACGAAAGTAGGTCTTAGTGATCCGGTGGTTCTGTATGGAAGGGCCATCGCTCAACGGATAAAAGGTACTCCGGGGATAACAGGCTGATACCGCCCAAGAGTTCATATCGACGGCGGTGTTTGGCACCTCGATGTCGGCTCATCACATCCTGGGGCTGTAGTCGGTCCCAAGGGTATGGCTGTTCGCCATTTAAAGTGGTACGCGAGCTGGGTTCAGAACGTCGTGAGACAGTTCGGTCCCTATCTGCCATGGGCGTTGGAAGTTTGAGAGGGGCTGCTCCTAGTACGAGAGGACCGGAGTGGACGAACCTCTGGTGTTCCGGTTGTCACGCCAGTGGCATTGCCGGGTAGCTATGTTCGGAAGCGATAACCGCTGAAAGCATCTAAGCGGGAAGCGCGCCTCAAGATGAGACTTCCCGGGGCACAAGCCCCCTAAAGGAACCATATAGACTATGTGGTTGATAGGTCAGGTGTGTAAGTACAGCAATGTATTGAGCTAACTGATACTAATGATCCGTGCGGCTTGACCATATAACCTCAAGTTGCCTTGGTCCCAACGAACGTTGGTAGATCATCAAACGCAAGCTACGTCACAAGTTAACTATGCGAGACTGGGCGCCTTAATCCGTTTCTTGGATGGCGACGCTCCAACCGTCTCCCTGGTGAAATTAGCGCTGTGGAACCACCCGATCCCATCCCGAACTCGGAAGTGAAACGCAGCTGCGCCGATGGTAGTGTGGCTCAAGCCATGCGAGAGTAGGTCATCGCCAGGGGCTTTACCCGAAACCCTCAGTCCAACAGGACTG
>NZ_QEZH01000044.1:0-424 GCF_003993515.1 Xanthomonas sp. BRIP62415 | reverse complement strand
CCTAAATACGGATTTAATTTTCTTTGCTTTACATTCACGCTGTAATACATCGGTGTTTCTATTTCCTGCTTTCGATATTCACTCGGTGTCATTTGAAATAATTTTTTAAAGGCTCTCGTGAACGTTTCGTGAGATTGAAAGCCATGCTCAAATGCGATATCAATAATTTTTTCATCCGTATGAGAAAGTTGATAAGCTGCCCGGGCTAACCTCCTCTTTCGGACATACTCCATTACCGTATCACCTACTAACGCCTGGAATACACGATGAAAATGCGACTCAGAAAAACCTGCAATGCGAGCTAAATTACGCAGCGTCTGTTTTTCCATTACATCTTCCTCGATATAATCAATGGACCTTTGAATTTGTGTTTCATAACTTTCCATCTCTGTTCACCCGCCTTATATGTATTATGATAAAAGAG
>NZ_QEZH01000043.1:0-806 GCF_003993515.1 Xanthomonas sp. BRIP62415 | reverse complement strand
TGGTTGGCTTCGATATTGAGCTTGAAGTCCTGGTCCAGGCCGTGCTGGCGCAGGAAGCCGATCACCGTGGCGCTGTCGAAGTCGTACTGGTGCTTCATCGGCTCCATCGGCTTGGGCTCGATCAGGAAGTTGCCTTGGAAGCCGATCGCACGGCCGTAGTCGCGTGCCAGGGTCAGAAAGCGCGCCATGTTGTCCTGCTCGCGCTTCATCTGCGTGTTGTGCAGGCAGGCGTAGCCTTCGCGGCCGCCCCAGAACACGTAGTTCTCGCCACCCAGCTCGACGGTGGCATCGATCGCGGCCTTGACCTGCACCGCCGCACGCGCCACCACGTTGAAGTCCGGGTTGGTCGATGCGCCGTTCATGTAGCGCGGGTGCGAGAACAGGTTGGCGGTGCCCCACAACAGCTTGACGCCGGTGTCGGCCTGGCGCTGCTTGGCGATGCCGACCATGTGTTTGAGGTTGCGCTCGTACTCACCGATGTCGTCGGCATCGGGCGACAGGTCGATGTCGTGGAAGCAGTAATACGGCACGCCGAGCTTGGTGAAGAATTCAAACGCGGCATCGGCCTTGGCTTCGGCACGGTCCAACGCGGTGTTGCCGATATCCCACGGATACGCGCGCGTGCCCGGGCCGAACGGATCGGCGCCATTGCCGCAGAAGCTGTGCCAGTAGGCCACGGCAAAGCGCAGATGCTCGGCCATGGTCTTGTCGCCGATCTGCTTGTTGGCGTCGTAGACCTTGAAGGCCAGCGGGTTGTCCGAGTCGCGGCCTTCGAAGCCGATCTTGCCGATACCGGGGAAATATTC
>NZ_QEZH01000042.1:0-73268 GCF_003993515.1 Xanthomonas sp. BRIP62415 | reverse complement strand
AGTTCCAATCCCCAATCCCCAATCCCCAATCTCCGACTTACATCCATGAAAGCCAACGACATCAAGAAAGGCAACGTCGTCGAATACAACGGCGGCATTTACCAGATCCGCGACATCGAGCGCAGCTCGCCGCAGGGCCGCGGCGGCAATGTGCGCTTCCGCTTCATCATGTACAGCGTGCCGGGCGGTGTGAAAACCGACGCCAGCTTCGACGCCGACGACAACCTGCCGGAAGTGGAACTGCTGCGTCGCCTGTCCACGTTCTCGTACAAGGATGGCGAGGCGTTCGTGTTCATGGACGACGAAGACTTCACGCCGTACACGCTGGATGCGGAGGTGATCGGCACCGACGCCGGCTACATCACCGACGGGTTGACCGGCATCTACGTGCAGGTGATCGACGACCAGCCGGTGGCCGTGCAACTGCCGCAGACGGTGACGCTGGAAGTGATCGAAACCCCGCCCGAACTCAAGGGCGGCACCGCCACCAAGCGGCCAAAGCCGGCCAAGCTCAATACCGGCCTGGAAATCATGGTGCCCGAGTACATCACCAACGGTGAGCGCGTGCTGGTCAACACCACCACCGGCGAATTCGCGGGCCGCGCCGACTGATGCGCACGCCGGTCGTGGTCCTTGCGCTGGGGCTGTTGGCCGCCTGCACGGGGCAACCGGCTCCGGCGCCGACATCCGCAGCCACGCCCGCGCCGGTGGCCTGCACCGACGCCAAGGTGGACGAGGAGTGGCTGCAACATCCGCCCGGCCTGTGCGGCATGCCGGAGGATGTGCGCACGCTGGTGGAGGACTACGACACCTGCGAGCACTTCGCGGGCGAGGAGCCGTACGACGCCGATCGTCGCCACGAAATCGACGTGGCGATCGCGCAGTTCTGCACGCCGGCACCGGCACGGCTTGCAAGGCTGATGCAGCAGTACCGCAACAACGCGCAGGTCAGCGACTGGCTGCGCAAGTATTCGGTGCAGGCGGATCTGCAACCGACTGGCTGAGGTGCGCTGGCTGGTGTGACAGGTGCCAGCTGGCGCATGCGTCGTCCCTGGCCGGAGCACTGGAAACTGGGACTTGCAGCTGCAGACGACAGCGCATCCCTTCTCCCATCTCGAGAAGGTGGCGCAAAGCGCCGGATGAGGGGACGGGCGAAGCCTCATGCAGTTGGACCTCTACGGGAGCTTCGCCCCGTCCCTTGACCCCAATCCCCGCTCCGCGCGCCAGTGACGCGCACGCCCGGCCTTCTCGCCCCGCAGGGAGAGGGGCCGGTACCGCCCTCCCCCGCGTAGTCCGAACCGCTATTGCGCCTGCAGAGGTATCCCCATCCCTGACCGCAGTTTGCCGGCAGCCGCATCACCCCGCGCTAGCACGCGCAGGCGGGCGCGCAGACGTTGCACATTTGCCTCGCCCTGCTCTAATCCAGTGCGGACCTCGGCCGGCAGTTGCTGCCGCCCCAGTGCCTGCAGCTGTTTCCAGCCGTCGACCAGTACGCCGGTTTCCTGCGCCACGCGCGCGCTCAGGTCCAGCTGCTCGTCTGCTTGCGGCAGTCCGTAGCCGGCGCTGCCCAACAACGTGGCCGGGTGACTGAGCTGGGCCTGCCGCGCAAATAGTGATTGCAGTTGACCCTGCACCGAGTCACGCCCGGCTGCGCCGGGTGTCAGCAGGCGCTTGAGCGCATCGCGTGCCAGCAACTCCTGGCGGCGCAACGCGGCCTGTTCCAGCAACAACGCTGCAGCCGTCTCGCGCAGACCGCCGCGCTCGAACCATTGCGCACGTGCGTCCGGCCGCGCGTCCAGCCATTGCTCCACGCTGGTCTGCGGCAGCGGCAGGCCGCGGCGGATCACCTCGAACATGGCCTGGTAATGCGCCGCCGCCGACTCGAAGTAATAGCCTTGGCGAGTCGCCTGCGCACGGTCGTCCAGCACCTGCAGGTCGGCGATGCCGGTACGGTGCAGCCGCTGGCGCACGCCGCGCGGGGTGATCGACGACAGCCCGGCCGCGGCCAGCCGCGGCACGCCGTCGTGCAGGAGCTTGAAAGTCTCCACCGCGCAATTGTTGCCAATGAAGTAGTAGCGCCCGTCGTAACTCCAGTGCACCTGCGCGGCGCGTGCGAGCAGCGCGGCGATCTCCCCGGGCGTGAGCTTCAGCGGCACCGACGACAGGGCACGCAGCTCCACCTTGGTGTATTCGTCGACCACCTGATTCAAGGGCAATACGAACAGCCGCGAAGGATACGCGCCGGTCAGCCCGCGCCAGCTGGAAATCTGCACATCGCCGACGAAGGCGCGGAACGACAGCACGCGGTGATACTGCAGATCCAGACGGCAATCGGGGCCGGGCGCACGGCCAGGGGCGCAGATCACCAGACGCAGCATGCTGTGGCCCCAGCGGCTCATCGGCTGCGCATTGCCCTCGGCCAGCAGGTAATCCACCGAATACACCCGCGATGGATCCAGTGCCAGCAATGACATTGCGCCGGCATCGTTGTCGGCCTGCAGATACGGCAGCGCCGTCTCGCAGCGCGTTGCATCGGGCATGGCGCCAACCTGCTCGGCAAACCAGGCCGCCAGCGCCGGACGCCGGCAGTGGTAATCGGCATCGAGCACGTAGTGTTCGAGATTCACCGCGACGAATTCGGCCGGGCTGCGGCGTTCGTAATCGTCGGGGCTGCGATCGCTGAACCGGTTTGCGCCACGCCCGATCCGCCAGGGACGCACCTGCCAGCCAGCCAGGTCGCGCAGGCGCGGGTCGCGCGACAGGCCGCCGTGCGCACCGCGGTCCAGCACATGCGCCAGTTCATGCACCACGGCGGCCATCGCCGCGCGCGTGGCCGGTGCACCGGGGTCGGCCTGCGCAGCGGCAGCCTGCGTGCTCCACGCATCCAGCAGCGCACGATCGAGCAGGATGCGCCGGCCGATCGCGCGGCCATGCACGTGTGCCGGCAAATCCGTACGCCACTGCAGCTGGATCGGTGCGTCGATACGCTGCATCCAGGCCGGCGGCAGGCGCTGCGCAACCTGCTGCACCAAGGCATGCGAAGCCTCGATCTGCGCCGCCGACAGGCCCTGCGGATCGACATCGACGCGTGGCTCGGCGTGCGCCGCCGGTGCGATCGCTGCGGCCAGCCACAGCCACCAGCACCGGCGTGGAGACCTCACTGGGCCAGGATGGACTGCGCCAGTTCCAGGTCGCTGGACAGCCGCGCCGCATCGCTACGGCTGCGCAGCTGCATCAGCGCCGCTTCCAGACGCACGCCGCGGATCGCGCCATTGCTGGCGACGAAGCCGGCCGCATCTTCGCGTGCATCGGCCACCACCTTGTCGTCGCCGGAACTGCTGCCGGAGGAATTGGACGAACCGGCCGACGATGCACCGGCCGAGGTCCCGGCCAGGCTGGAGGCAACGGCTGCCAGCGGCAGCAGCGTCAGGGCGCAAAACACGAGGGAGCGCATCATTGGCGTATCGATTCCATGTGAAGGTGCTGAAAGACTAACCGGCACGCGCGGCGGCAGGCGCGTCGTCGATCTCGAACAGCTTGCCGGGATTCAGCAAAAGATGAGGATCGAGCACATGCTTGATCCCGCGCATCAAGGCGATCTCCTCGGCCGAGCGCGTGCTCCACAGGTAGGCCTTCTTGACCAGGCCGATGCCATGTTCGGCAGAGATGCTGCCGCCGAAACGCTGCAAGGCCTGCGCCAGCAACTTGGTCACCTGGTCGCAGGCCGCGACGAAATCGGCCTGGCTGGTGCCATCGGGCTTGAGCACGTTGATATGCAGGTTGCCATCGCCGATATGGCCGAACCACACCACATCGAAATGCGGATACGCATCGTGCAGCAGCGCCTGGGTTTCGGCCAGGAATGCCGGCATCACCGAGATGCGCACCGACACGTCGTTCTTGTAGGGCGTGTAGCGCGCCAGCGCCTCGGTGATGCCTTCGCGCAGTCGCCACAGTTGCGCGGCCTGCGCATCGCTCTGGCTGATCACCCCGTCGCTGACCCAGCCCTGCTCCATGCAAGTCTCGAATGCCGCCATCGCCGCGGCTTCCTGCGCCGCGTCGCCGGCGGCGAATTCGGTGACCACGTAGTACGGATGCACCTGCGCAAACGGCGCCTGCGCGCCGTGCGCCAGCACGTGCTCCAGTGCGCGGTCGGTGAAGAATTCGAACGCCTCCAGCCGCAGCTGCGCGCGGAACGCGGCGAACACCTGCATCAGCACCTCGAACGAGGGCAGCGCCAGCAGCATCACGTTGCTGGGCGGCGGCGGGTCGGTCAATCGCAGCGTCGCTTCGACCACCACGCCGAGCGTGCCCTCGGAGCCGATCAGCAGATGGCGGAAATCGTAGCCGCTGGAATTCTTCACCAGCGCATTGTTGAGTTCGAGCAGTTCGCCGGCACCGGTGACCACCTTCAGGCCGGCCACCCATTCGCGGGTGTTGCCGTAGCGGATCACGCGGATGCCGCCGGCATTGGTGGCGATATTGCCGCCGATCGAGCACGAGCCGCGTGCGGCAAAGTCCACCGGGTACACCAGCCCATGCTCGCGCGCGGCGTTGTGCACCGCCTCCAGCGGCATGCCGGCCTGGACGGTGAGCGTGCGATCCACCGCGTTGAACTCCAGCGGCTTGTTCAGGCGCTCCAGGCTCAGCACCAGCTCGCCGTTGGCGGCCACCGCGCCGCCGGACAGGCCGGTGCGCCCGCCCGAAGGCACTACCGCCACCGCATGCGCATTTGCCCAGCGCAGCACCGCCTGCACCTCGTCCACCGAGCCGGGCAAGGCGATCGCAAGCGGGTTGGGCGTCCAGCGCCGCGTCCAGTCGCGGCCGTAGTGTTCCAGGTCGGCCGGCTCGGTCTTCAAACGCAACGCGGGCACGGCCTGTTGCAACGAAAGGATGCGGGGATCGGTCATGGCACACGGCGCTGCGGTAGGAACCGCACAGCGTGCCAGTGCGCGCCAGCCTCGTCCAGCTGCACGGCATGCGGCCGAGGCGGTGTTGGATTCAGCTGAAACCGTTGCACCGCAAGGACTTTGCCTGCGCAAACACTGCGTTGCGACCGCCCCATCGCGTAGCCCATCTGGCATAGTTGCCGACCCGATTGCTGCATTGCGCTCCCCCATGTCGCCGAAGAGAACCTCGTTTCCCAAGCAGGACATCCGCGTCCTGTTGCTGGAAGGCATCAGCCAGACTGCCGTGGATGTGTTCCGCGCCGCCGGTTATTCGCAGATCGAGCTGCACGCCAAATCGTTGCCGGAAGACGAGTTGATCGCCCGCATCGCCGAGGCGCATATCGTCGGCATCCGCTCTCGCACGCAGTTGAGCGCGCAGGTGCTGGCACATGCCAAGCGGTTGATCGCGGTGGGCTGCTTCTGCATCGGCACCAACCAGGTCGATCTGGACGCGGCCGAACTGGCCGGCATCCCGGTGTTCAACGCGCCCTACTCCAACACCCGCAGCGTGGCCGAGCTGGTCATCGCCGAGGCGATCCTGCTGTTGCGCGGCATCCCGCAGAAGAATGCCGAATGCCATCGCGGCGGGTGGTCCAAGTCGGCCGCCGGCAGCCACGAAACGCGCGGCAAGGTGCTGGGCATCGTCGGTTACGGGCATATCGGCACCCAGGTCGGCGTGCTGGCCGAGTCGCTGGGCATGCAGGTGATCTTCCACGACATCGAAACCAAGCTGTCGCTGGGCAACGCGCGCGCGGCGATCGACCTGGACGACCTGCTCGCACGCGCGGATGTGGTGACCCTGCATGTGCCGGAGACGCCGTCGACCAAGGACATGATCGGCGCGGCGGAAATCGCGCGCATGAAACACGGCGCGCACCTGATCAACGCCTCGCGTGGCACCGTGATCGACATCGACGCACTGGACGCGGCGCTGAGCTCCGGCCAGATCGGCGGCGCGGCTGTGGACGTGTTCCCGATCGAGCCCAAGGGCAACGGCGACGCGTTCGAATCCCCGTTGACCGCACACGACAACGTGATCCTGACCCCGCACGTGGGCGGCAGCACGCTGGAAGCGCAGGACAATATCGGTGTCGAAGTGGCCGCCAAGCTGGTGCGCTACAGCGACAACGGCAGCACCCTGTCGGCAGTGAACTTCCCCGAGGTCACCCTGCCCGAGCATCCCGACAGCCTGCGCCTGCTGCACATCCACCGCAACGTGCCGGGCGTGTTGTCCAAGATCAACGAACTGTTCTCGCGCCACAACGTCAACATCGACGGCCAGTTCCTGCGCACCGATGCCAAGGTGGGCTACGTGGTGATCGACGTCAGCGCCAGCGAGGCGCAGGCCACCGCGCTGAAGGAAGGCCTGGCGTTGATCGAGGGGACCTTGCGGACGCGGATCTTGTATTGATCTGTTGATGCACGCGCGGCCCTCATCCGCGGCCCTCATCCGGCGCTTTGCGCCACCTTCTCCCGCAAGCGGGAGAAGCAAGTGCAGGTCACCCTTCTCCCGGGAGCTCCCTTCTCCCGGGTGCTCCCCCCCCGGGTGCTCCCTTCCTTCTCTCGCGTGCTCCCTTGTCCCGCTCGCGTCCCTCTCGCGCGCTCCCCTCTTCCGCGCGCCCTCTTCTCCCGCCAGCTTCCTTCTACCGCTCGCGCCCCTCTCGCGCGCGCTCCCTTCTCCCGCTTGCGGGAGAAGGTGCCCGAAGGGCGGATGAGGGCACACGCCCTCAATCCTCCTCACACGCCTCGCGCCACCCACTTCTCGGCCATGCGCCGCATCGACGGATCCAGCTGCGGATCGGCAAGCAGCTCGGCGATCGGCCGCCACGCCAGGGCCAGTGACTCCTCGCTGACCTCGAACGCCTCGTCCGCTCCAGCCACCACCACATAGCGCGCGTCGTAATGCCAGTGCCCGGCCACCTCGCCGCGTGCTGGAATCCAGTGGCGGTCCAGGTCGAAGATGGCCGCATCCGCCAGGCGCAAGCCGCTCAATCCGGATTCCTCCTGCGCCTCGCGCAGGGCCACCTGCGCCAGGTCGCGGTCGCCGTCGGCGTGCCCGCCCAGCTGCAGCCAGCGCTGCAGCTTGCGGTGGTGGGTCAGCAGCGTGCGCGTGCCATCGGCGCTGACCACCCAGGCCGAGCCGGTGAAATGACCTTCGACACGCTCGCGCAGGAACGGGTTGGTGGCATCGTCCAGCAGCTGTGCGAACTGCTCGGCCAGCCCGGCTTCGTCGGGCCAGCGTGCGCGGTAGTCGGCCAATCGCTGTTGCAGGGTTGCATCCACCATCTGTCGTTCTCGGTCGCCCGTCGCGGGCCAGGTGGCCATTATCGCCATTCATGCTGCGTACGTGCTTGTCGTGAGCGTGTAGCTTTGGCAAGGTAGGCCGCTTGCCTGTCCGTTGGGGACGCGGCGCACACCTTCGCCCGGGCGCCAGCGCCTTAGCCTTGCCACTTAGGGATGTACCGAATGCTGAAGTCTCTGTTGAGGGTCAAACCGATCGAGCCCGCTGGACATGTGGATGGGGGCGAACCGGTCGAAGGCAGCCTGCAAGGCGAAGCCACCCTGCAACGCACCCTCACCGCCAAGCACCTGATCATGCTCGGCATCGGCGCGGTGATCGGCGCCGGCAT
The DNA here is from genome assembly GCF_003993515.1 of Xanthomonas sp. BRIP62415. NCBI lineage: Bacteria > Pseudomonadati > Pseudomonadota > Gammaproteobacteria > Lysobacterales > Lysobacteraceae > Xanthomonas > Xanthomonas sp. BRIP62415. The sequence continues at coordinate 65,689 of NZ_QEZH01000042.1, read as the reverse complement.
CTTCGTGCTGACCGGCCAGGCCGCTGCCAACCATGCCGGCCCGGCGGTGATGCTGTCCTTCGTGTTTGCGGGCATCGCCTGTGCGTTCGCCGGCCTGTGCTACGCAGAGTTCGCGGCGATGATGCCGGTCTCCGGCAGCGCCTACTCGTATTCATACGCCACCCTTGGCGAAGGCATCGCCTGGTTCATCGGCTGGTGCCTGGTGCTGGAATACCTGTTCGCCGGCTCCAGCGTGGCGGTCGGCTGGTCGGCCTACCTGATCAGTTTCCTGACCGGGACGCTCGGATTACCGTTCCCGGCGGAGCTGGCCGGTGCACCACTGGCCTGGGACGGCCACAACTTTGTCAGCTCCGGCAACCTCATCAACCTGCCGGCCGTGCTGATCGTGGCTGCGGTAAGCATGCTGTGCTACGTGGGCGTCACCCAGTCAGCGTTTGCCAACGCCATCGTGGTGGCGATCAAGGTGGTGGTGATCTGCCTGTTCGTCGGCTTCGGCATCGCCTACATCGATCCGGCCAACTGGCACCCTTTCATTCCGGAAAACACCGGGCCGGGCCAGTTCGGCTGGGACGGCGTGTTCCGTGCGGCGTCGATCGTGTTCTTCTCCTACATCGGCTTCGACGCGGTCTCCACCTCCGCCGGCGAGACCAAGGATCCGCAGAAGAACATGCCGATCGGCATTCTGGTGTCGCTGGCGGTCTGCACCGTCATCTACATCATCGTCTGCGCGGTGCTGACCGGCCTGCTGCCCTACACCCAGCTCGGCACCGCCAAGCCGGTGGCCACGGCGCTGGAAGCGCACCCGCAGCTGACCTGGCTCAAGACCGCAGTGGAGATCGGTGCAATCGCCGGCCTGTCCTCGGTGGTGCTGGTGATGCTGATGGCGCAGCCGCGCATCTTCTACACCATGGCCAAGGACGGGTTGATGCCTAGACTGTTCGGCAAGGTGCACCCGAAGTTCCACACGCCCTACGTCGGAACGATCTTCGTCGGCGTGGTCGCGGCGCTGCTGGCCGGGCTGATCCCGCTCAGCGTGCTGGGCGAACTGGTGTCGATGGGCACCCTGCTCGCCTTCGCCACCGTGTGCGCCGGGGTCATGGTGCTGCGTTTCACCAAGCCGGATCTGCCACGGCCGTTCCGGGTGCCGCTGGCGATGCTGATCTGCCCACTCGGCGCGCTGGCCTGCCTGTTCCTGTTCTTCCAGGCCTTCCAGGAACACTGGAAGGTGTTCGTGGGCTGGACCGTGATCGGCCTGGTCATCTATTTCGGGTATGGCATTCGCCATAGCCGGCTGGCCCGCAGGGTTTGACTGCAAGTCCCTCGCAAGAGCCCGCACATCTCGCACACGCCCGCACCTCCATGTGCAGGGATTCAACAGGAACCGCTGCATGTTCAAGCAACTCTGGGCCACCAAACACCCGCTCGCCAGCCATGAGGCGGCCGACGGGCTGGGCCTGCAACGTGCACTCGGGCCCTGGGGGCTGACTGCCCTGGGCATTGGCGCGGTGATCGGCGGCGGCATTTTCGTCATCACCGGCCAGGCCGCGGCCGACCATGCCGGCCCGGCGATCATGCTGTCGTTCGTGCTGGCCGCGGTGTGCTGCGCGTTCTGCGCGATGGCCTACGCCGAATTTGCCGCGATGGTGCCGGTGTCCGGTAGTGCCTACACCTATACCTACGCCACCTTCGGCGAACTGGCGGCCTGGTTCATCGGCTGGATGCTGGTGCTGGAATACGGCGTCTCCGCCTCGGCGGTGGCGGTCAGCTGGACCGGCTACTTCCTCAGCCTGCTGGAACATTTCAACATCCACCTGCCGGCCGCCCTGGTCAGCGCGCCGCTGGACGGCAAGCTGCAGCGCACCGGCGCGATCGCCAACCTGCCTGCGGCCGGTATCGTGCTGCTGCTGACCTGGCTGTGCTACGTGGGCATCCGCAAGTCGTCGGCAATGAACATGGCGATGGTGATCCTCAAGACCGGCTTGATCCTGCTGGTGATCGCAGTGGGGTGGAAATACGTCGATACCGCCAACTGGCACCCGTTCATCCCGGCCAACGAAGGCCCGGGCAAGTACGGCATGGAAGGCGTGCTGCGCGGCGCGGCAATGGTGTTCTTCGCCTACATCGGCTTCGAGGCAGTGTCGGTGGCGGCGCAGGAATCGCATCGCCCGCAACGCGATCTGCCGATCGGCATGATCCTGTCGCTGGTCATCTGCACCGTGCTCTACATCGCCATGGCGGCGGTGATGACCGGCCTGGTGCCCTACACCCTGCTCGGCACCGACGAGCCGGTGGTGACCGCGGTAGCGGCACATCCGCAACTGGCCTGGCTGCGCGTGGTGGTGGAAGTGGGTGCACTGATCGGGCTGTCGTCGGTTGTGCTGGTGATGATCATCGGCCAGCCGCGCATCTTCATGATCATCGCGCGCGACGGCCTGCTGCCGTCGATCTTCACCCGCATCCATCCCAAGTACCGCACCCCGCACGTCAACACCGTGATCACCGGCGTAGGCATCGCCCTGCTGGCGGCGGTGTTTCCTCTGGATGTGCTGGGCGAGCTGACCTCGATGGGGACGCTGATCGCCTTCGCGGCGGTATGCGCCGGTGTGCTGATCCTGCGCCGTACCCACCCGGAACTGCCGCGCCCATTCCGCATGCCGGTGGCCTGGCTGATCTGCAGCGCCGGCGTGTTGAGTTGCCTGGCGCTGCTGTCGGCGATGACCCTGCACAACTGGATGTTGATGGGGGTGTGGACGCTGGTCGGGCTGGTGGTCTATTTCGGCTACGGCTACCGCCACAGCCGTTTGCGCGACGGTCGCTGAGCACGCGCGCACGCCAGCAGCCACTGACGAACGACCGCCCGCCGGTGTATGGCAGAGAGGGCGACAGGTCTCGGCTGCTGGGTGGCTGATCTGTGACCTGGTTGCAGGACCCTGATCCGCTGGTCTGCAACTTGGCTGCAGGGCCCTGATCTGCTGATCTGCAACTTGGCTGCAGGGCCCTGGTCTGCTGATCTGCAACTTGGCTGCAGGGCCCTGGTCTGCTGATCTGCAACTTGGCTGCAGGGCCCTGGTCTGCTGATCTGTAGCTTGGCTGCAGGGCCCTTGCCCGCCCACCATCGCGGGACACGCCGCAAGTACGTCCCTGTAGGCTCTTACGCGGCATCCATGCCGCGTAAGGTCCCGCGACGGTGGGCGGGCAAGGACCTGTCGAGATGGTCGGTGTGCATCGTTGAAAGCAGAAGATGAGGTGCGATGGTCGAGCCACTGTGTCTCGATCGGCTTCCCACCACTTGTCTCACCGCGGACCGAGCAGCAGACAAGCGTTTTGACGCGCAATCTGCAAGCGTCGCGTCTGCCCACCGCAAGTCGAGCAACATGTTTTCAAGAAAACAGCCGGCCAACTGTCTGGTGCGGTGTCCTTGCCGGTTGCGGGACCGTGTGGCGGCATGGATGCCGCCACCGAGCCCCCAGGGACGGGTTCACGGCGTGTCCCGCAAGCGGTGAGGGCACCGCGCCCTCGACCGACTAAAGCGTTTCACCTGGCCCTCTGACTGCCTCCGACAAGAGGCGGCCAACAAAAACCATTGCGTTCACCGCCTGACGCGCGCTCTTTGTCTTCTGTCAGCCATTTGCGACCCGGGCGTGGCAGCAACAAACCCTGCTGCGCTGCACCTGACCGTAATCCGGCGGGGCAGTAGAATAGGACCATGAATGCGACCACTGCCCCCCTGCCCTATAGCGCCGCGCGTCTGCACGAGCTGGCGCAACTGCTGATCGGCAACATCCGCGAGCTGGCCCAGGCCGGCTGGACGCCGGCCACCAGCAGCAATTTCTCCCATCGCCTGGACGAACAGCACGCCGCGATCACCGTGTCCGGCCGCGACAAGGGCCGCCTGGTCGAGGAAGACATCATGGTGGTGGACTTCGATGGCCTGGCCGTCGGCCGGCCGTTGCGCCCGTCCGCGGAGACGCTGCTGCATACCCAGCTGTATCGCCGCTTCCCGGAGATCGGCTGCGTGCTGCATACCCATTCGCCGGTGCAGACCATCGCCTCGCGGCTGTATGCCGGCGCCGGCGTGATCCGGCTGGAAGGCTATGAGCTATTGAAAGCCTTCGAGGGCAACACCACCCATGAAACGGCAGTGGACGTGCCGGTGTTCGCCAATACACAGGACATGCAGGTGCTGGCCGCGCAGGTGGAGGCCTTGCTGGACAAACAGAGCCTGTGGGGGTATCTCATCGAAGGACACGGTCTGTATGCCTGGGGCCGCAACATGGCCGAGGCACGCCGTCACCTGGAGGCCTTCGAATTCCTGCTGCATTGCGAACTCGAGCTGCTGAAGCTGCGCGGCCCGCGCTGAGTCCTCGCCACCTCCCCCTCCCCTTGTGAGCCAGATCGCCATGAGCCGACTGCGTATCTTCGCCGACACCAATCCCAGCATTCCGGAATTCGACAGCCGTGACGGCGATGCCATTGCCGCCGAGCTGACCAAGATCGGCGTGACCTTCGAGCGCTGGCATGCCAGCCAGCCGGTCGAGCCCGGCGCCACGCCCGAGCAGGTCATGGATGCCTACCGCGTCGACATCGACCGCATCAGTGCCGAGCGCGGCTTCAAGACCGTGGACGTGGTCAGCATCGCGCCGGACAACCCCAAGCGCGAGGAAATGCGCGCCAAATTCCTCGACGAGCACTTCCACAAGGAAGACGAGGTGCGTTTCTTCGTGGCCGGCTCGGGCCTGTTCACGCTGCACGTGGACGACAAGGTCTACGAGATCGAATGCGTGAAGGACGACCTGATCGCCGTGCCCGACAGCACCCTGCACTGGTTCGACATGGGGCCGGAGCCGCACTTCGTGGCGATCCGCTTCTTCACCGAGCCCGATGGCTGGGTCGGCCATTTCACCGGCACCGAAATCGCCCAACAATTCCCCCGCTACGCCCCCGAGAAACCTCACAAGGCCAGCTGACGATGACACGACCGCAAGCGATCCTCACCGATATCGAAGGTACGACCAGCAGCATCTCGTTCGTCAAGGACGTCTTGTTTCCGTATGCGCGCCGCGCCATGCCGGCCTACGTGCGCGAGCACGGCGGCCACCCACAGGTGCGGCACTGGCTCAACCAGGTGGCCGACGAGATCGGCGAGGACGTGCCGGACGAGGTGCTGGTCAGCACCCTGCAGACCTGGATCGACGAGGATCGCAAGCACACCGCACTCAAGGCGCTGCAGGGCATGATCTGGGGCGATGGCTACAAGACCGCCGACTTCACCGCGCATATCTATGCCGATGCGGCAATCCAGCTGCAGGCCTGGCATGCGGCCGGCATTCCGCTGTACGTGTATTCGTCCGGCTCGGTGCCGGCGCAGAAGCTGTTCTTCGCGCACAGCGATGCCGGCGACCTGAGCGGGCTGATCAGCGACTGGTTCGATACCGAGGTCGGCCCCAAGCGCGAGAGTGCCAGCTACCGCCGCATCGCCGAACGCATCGGCGTGCCGCCGGGCGAGATCCTGTTCCTGTCGGATGTGATCGAAGAGCTGGACGCCGCCAAGCGTGCCGGCATGCGCACTGCGCTGCTGGACCGTCTGGAGGATTACCCCACGCCACGCGCGGCCGACGAAATCGGCAGCCACCAGCGCGTGGAGAGTTTTACCGAGCTGGCGCTGTAAGCACGCTCGACAAGCCGGCTGCGCTCACCAATGGGTCAGCGCAGCCGCTGTCTGGTGCTGCGCGCGCTGCGGATAGGTGACGGTTCAAGTGCACCATCTGCGCCTGCCTGACGGCACGCTCGCGCCGCCTTTTGCCGGCTCGGGTCAGCCGGCCTCGCCAATGCGGATTGGCGAGGCCCGGCATGGAAGGCCTGCTGCACGGGACGTATTCTGCAAGATGTGCCCGAAGCACAGCGATGGACGTTGTGCAGCGTCACCGCCTGCGTTGCAATCACGGCGCCCAGGCGCTCCACCCGTCTCTCCCGAACTTCGGCGTTTTCCCATGTCGCTGCATTCCCCCTTCGGACCGAGCGCCTTGCTGCGGCGACTCTCATTGTTGATCGTCATCGTGGCCTTGATGGCCGGCTGCCATCCCGATGCCGGTGCCACATTGCCGAACCAGGTGGCAAGCGAAGACGAGGTCGATCCGGTCGACCACGCTGCGCTCGCGCAGGCCTTGAACGCGCTGCAGCCGCAGCGCCCCGGCGTGACCGATCTGTATGTGGTCGGCTTCGCCGGCGATGCCAGCGACGATGTGTTCCGCAACGAAACGCTCTACCTCAAGCAGCTGTTCGAAGGGCGCTTCGATGCGCGCGGCCGCGTGGTCACGTTGGTCAACAACCCGGACAATCTGGGCGAGCAGCCTTACGCGCCATTGGCGACCTACGACAACCTGTACGACACGCTTGCGGCGGTCGGCAAGCGCATGGATCGCAAGGAAGACGCGCTGCTGCTGTTCGTCACCACCCATGGCACCGAAGACCACACGCTGTACGTGCAGGTGGACCAGAACGAAGAGGATTTCATCAGCCCGCAGGATCTGCGCCAGGCGCTGGACGATGCCGGGATCGGCAATCGCATCATCGTGCTGTCGGCCTGCTACTCGGGTGGCTTCATTCCGGCGCTGCGTTCACCGGACACGCTGGTCCTCACTGCTGCGCGCGCAGACCGGCCTTCGTTCGGCTGCGGCAACACCTCCAATGCGACCTACTTCGGCCAGGCCTGGTTGATCGATGCGATGAACCGCAGCGACGACCCGTTGGCGGCGTTCGCCAGCGCCAAAACGGCGATCACTGCGCGCGAGAAACAGGACGGCGAATTGCCGTCGTTGCCGCAGCAGTCTCTCGGCAGGCGCATCGCACCGGTGCTGGCACGCTGGCGTGCAGGGCTACATGCGGGCCCGGCGGTGGCCTATCCGTATCCGCCGCTGGATGCTGTGCCGCATGACGGGCAAGACCGCGCTCCAGAAAGCGATTCCGATACGCAGCCACTGCACAGCCCGACGAACGCCAAAGCGCCGGCCGCTCCCACCCGCCCGCGCAACCCGCTGCCCGTGCCGCCGACACCGGCACCGCCACCCTGATCACTGTCATGCACTGAGACTAATTCTCATTTCGTCAGCGCTTGCACAGCCTCGCTACACTCGCCCGGCCAGCCAGCGCACGCCAGCCAGCATCGATCCCCGCCAGCGCGCCATCGCCTGCCAGCCCGGATCCCAGAACGCCTCCCTCGTGGAGGCGTTTGTGTTTCTGCCCCCCAGGATTCAGCCGCGCATCCATCCACAACGCTCCCGTAGGAGCGCATTCATGCGCGAAGGGCTCTCCACACACACCCGCACCCCGCACAGCCCCTCAAGGATCGGCGCGCTGCAGGCGATATACCGTGCGTGCGCTGTACTGCCCGGTCGGCAGCGACGCGCGCACGTCCACGGTGTGTTCGCCCAGCTCCAGCGTGGTCGGCAATGCGCCACGCCACAGGTGCGTGGACGGCGTGGCCTCGGGCGAGCGGTCGTAGCCGCGCAACTGCTCGGCCGCATCGTCGCGCACGTTCTCTGCCAGCAGCCGCGGATCGGCACGCTCCACCCGCTTCATCGGCTGCCATGCGCCATTGTCGATGCGCATCTCGACGAGGGTGTCGTCCCGGCCCATGAACACATTGGCGTAGATCCCCCAGGCCGCATACGCGCCCTGGCGCAGCACCTTGGGCGCGTGCAGCAGCAGTTGCGCATCATCGACCGAACGCGCGACGTGATAGGCCAGCGTGTAGTCGCCGCCGGGCGCCACCTGCAGCACCGCGTAACCGTTCGGCGTGCCGTCGCTCATCGTCGCGTCGGGAATGCCCGCGGCGTCCTTGGCACCGGACCAGAACGCACCGCAGGCCGCGCCGACGTTGTATTCGTGCAGCGGGCGGGCGCCCTGCCAACCTTCGTCGGCGCCGTGATCGACCTGTCGCTGGGTATGGCTGTGTGCGCTCAGCACCAGCACATGCGGGAAATCCTTCAACAGGGCGAACAGGCGGCGGCGATCGGCATGCCGGAAGGTCTCCTGCCCCGGCGCTGCGTCGAACAACGGAATATGCATGCCCAGCACCAGCAGCCGCTCGCGCGGCAGCTGCGCCAGATAGGCCTGCAGGAACGCGAACTGGTCCTCGCGCAGGCCGCCGACATAGGCCGGTTTGCCGCCTGGCGTATAGATCACATCGTCCAGGAACACGAAGCTGGCGTTGGCCTCTTCCACCGCGTAAGTGTCCGGGCCGTAGACGGCACGCCAGCTGTCCAGCGACTGCGCATCGCCGCCCGCGTCGAAGTTGAGATCGTGATTGCCCGGCACATGGAACCACGGCACGCCCAGCTGGGTGGTGGCCTTGTTCAGGGCCGGGTACAGGCTCAGATCGTCGCTGACGATATCGCCCAGCGTGGTGCCCAGCCGGGCCGGGGTCTTGCCGACGATCGGCGCGACGATATCGCGCTGGTAATACCCCACGTCGGTCAGGCTGGCGGTCTGGCTGTCGGCGAACACCAGCATCTGGAACCCATCCTTGCCGGCGCTGGCGCGCGGGGTCAGCGCGAAATCCCAGTGCCGGGTGTTGCGCCCGGTGGCGGCGATGCCTGGGTACTTGCGCTTGGCCGATCCCGTGGGTGCGTAGTGCCGCCAGAAACCCGGCAGTCCGTCCGCGCTTGGCACAAAGCTGCGGTCGCCTGGCTTGATCACGAACACCGTCTGCCCGTCGCGTACCGGCAGGCGGTAGCGGCCTTGCGCGTCGGTGCGCACCAGCTGCTCGCCGTTGGAGACGGTCACGTCGCTGATGCCCGGCTCGTCGGCGCTGCGTCCGGCACGCCCGTCGCGCTCTTCGTAGACGATGCCATCGACCACGGCATCGCGTGCGTACGCGCTCCCCGCGAGCAAACCCAGGGCCAACAGAGCGAAGCGAAGCTGCATGCGTTTTCCCGCGGAAAGACCAGCGGAAATTGTACCTGCCATGGCCGAGCGCACATCACGCCCCCCCCTCATCGTAGGAGCGCACCCGGGCGCGACGGGCGTTATCGGTAACGCTCCGTCGCGCCCGGGTGCGCTCCTACGGGGTGATGCTATTGGTGGCGCGACTCCAGCAGTGCCACCGCATCGCCCAGGCCCAGGCCGCGCGCGCGCAACAGCACGATCAGGTGATAAAGCAGGTCGGCCGACTCGCCGAGCAACTCGGCATCGCCCTGCACCACGCCGGCCAGCGCGGTTTCCACGCCTTCCTCGCCCACCTTCTGCGCGATGCGGCGGATGCCCTGCTCGAACAGCCTGGTGGTGTAGCTGCCGTGCGGGCGCTCCTGCTCGCGCGTGGCGATCAAGGCATCCAGGCTGCCGAGGAACTGGCCGGGCGCGGTGGGGAAACAGCTGGTGCGGCCAAGATGGCAGGTCGGCCCATGCGGGCGCGCCTGCACCAGCAGCGTGTCGGCATCGCAATCGGTCTGGATCGACACCACCTTCAACACGTTGCCCGAGCTCTCGCCCTTGGTCCACAGGCGCTGCTTGCTGCGGCTGAAAAAGGTGACTTCGCCGCGTTGCTGCGTGACCGCCAGCGCTTCGGCGTTCATATAGCCCAGCATCAGCACGCGCAGGTTGTCGGCGTCCTGCACGACCACCGGCAACAAGCCATCGCCCTTGCTCCAGTCCAGCGCGGCGAGCGCGTCGCCCGCTGCCGTCTCGTTACTGCCCATCACGTACCTCGATCTGTTGCGCGCGCAGGAATTGCTTGAGTTCCGGGATCGGAATCGCGCCACTGTGGAACACGCTTGCCGCCAGTGCGCCATCGACATCAGCCTGGTCGAACACGTCGGCAAAATGCTGCATGTCGCCGGCACCGCCGGAGGCAATCAACGGCACGTGGCACAGCGCACGCACCTGGCGCAGCTGCGCGATGTCGTAGCCGCGCCGCACGCCGTCGTTGTCCATGCAGTTGAGCACGATCTCGCCGGCGCCCAGGCGCTGCGCTTCGGCCACCCAGTCCAGCGTACGCATCGGCAGGGCCTGGGTCTTGCTCGGATCGCCGGTGTAGCGGCGCACGCGCCACTGCCCATCGTCCTCGCGGATCGAGTCAATGCCGACCACCACGCATTGCACGCCGAAGGCGTCTGCGAGCTCGGAGATCAGCTGCGGCCTGCCGAGCGCCGGCGAGTTGATCGAAATCTTGTCGGCACCGGCATGCAGCACCGCGCGCGCGGTGTCCACATTGCCGATGCCGCCGGCCACGCAGAACGGGATATCTATCAGCCGCGCCACCCGCTCGACCCAGGTGTAATCGACCGATCGCCCTTCCGGGCTGGCACCGATGTCGTAGAACACCAGCTCGTCGGCACCTTGCGCGCGGTAGCGCAGCGCCAGTTCGACGATGTCGCCCATGTCGATGTGGTCGCGGAACTTGACGCCCTTGACTACGCGTCCGTCGCGCACGTCCAGGCAGGGAATGATGCGGCGGCTCAGCATGCCAGTGCCTCCTTTAACGCCAGATGCCCTTCCAGCAAGGCCTTGCCGAGCACGATGCCGGCGCAGCCGGCAGCCTTGGCGGCAACGACATCGGCCAGGTTGCGCGCGCCACCGGACACCTGCACCTGCAACTGCGGCGCCAGCGTGCGCAGGTGCGCGTACAGCTGCATGTTCGGGCCAGACAACATGCCGTCGCGCGCGATGTCGGTGCACAGCAGATGCTGCAGGCCGGCCTGCGCGTAACGCACGGCCAGCTGATCCAGCGTGGCCTCGGCCGCTTCGGTCCAGCCATGCACCGGCAACTGCCACACACCGTCGGCGTCCTGGCGCGTGTCCAGCGCGATGGTCAGCCGATCGGCGCCGAATTCCTGCAGCCAGGCGATGACGGTATCGGCCTGGCGCACCGCCAACGAGCCGATCACCACGCGCGCGGCGCCGGCATCGAGGATGCGCGCCACGTCCTCGCGTGAGCGCACGCCACCGCCGGTCTGCACCTGCAAGCCGGTGGCACGGGCGATCTCGCCGAGCGTGCTGGCCAGCGTATAACCGCCGGCCTTTGCCGCATCCAGATCGACCAGATGCATCCACTGCGCGCCGGCATCGGCAAACGCCTGCGCGCGTGGCAGCACATCGTCGCCGTACTGCGTCTCGCGTGCGTAGTCGCCTTGCAGCAGGCGCACCACGCGGCCGTTGCGGATATCCAGCGCCGGGTAAACGGTGAAACTCATGGGAAGCTCATCTCAAGAAAATTGCGCAGGATGCGTGCACCGGTCTCGGCCGAACGCTCGGGGTGGAACTGCGCGCCGCAGCGCAGGCCGTGCTGCACCACTGCGGTGAACAGACCGCCGTGGTCGCAGGCGGCCACGGTGTCGGCCGTCACCGGCGCGGCATACCCATGCACGAAATAGGCACTGGCGCGCTCCGGCAAACCGGCCAGCAACGCGGAGTCGCGCATCGGCACCAGCTGATTCCAACCCATATGCGGCACGCGTATGCCGAGTGCGGGCGTCATGTGCCGCACGATGCCCGGCAGCACGCCCAGGCAATCGACATCGCCTTCTTCGGAATGTTCGAACAGCAACTGCATCCCCAGGCAGATGCCGATCAACGGCACCTGCAACTGCCGCAACGGCTCGACCAGGCCCTGTGCGCGCAGGCGCGACATCGCCTCGGGCGCGGCGCCGACGCCAGGCAGGATCACCCGCTGCGCGCCCTGCAACCCTGCTGCATCGCGTACCAGGCGCGCTTCCACGCCCAGCCGTTCCAATGCGTAGCGCACCGAGCCCAGGTTGGCCCCGCCGGCATCGATCAACGCGACATCGGTCATAGCGCACCCTTGGTGGTTGGCAGCGCGGTGCCTTCGCGGCGGATCGCCTGACGCAGGGCACGCGCCAGGGCCTTGAAGCAGGCCTCGACCTTGTGGTGATCGTTCTCGCCGCGCACGCTCAGGTGCAGGTTCAGGCCGGAGGCATCGCAGATCGAGCGGAAAAAATGCGGGACCAGTTCGGTCGGCATGTCGCCCACGCGCTCACGCTTGAACTGGCCTTCGAACACGAAGTACGGCCGGCCGCTGAAGTCCAGCGCGGCGCTGGCGATGGTCTCGTCCATCGGCAACGTGAAGCCATGCTGGGTGGTATCGCCGGCCACACGCCACGGGCTGTCGTCGGGGTCGAAGCCGTAACGGCCGATGCCGCGCTTGTCGCCCAGCGCTTCGCGCAAGGCTTGGCCCAATGCCAGACCGGTGTCTTCGATGGTGTGGTGCTCGTCGATATGCAGATCGCCCTCGGCGCGGATATCCAGCGCAAAGCCGCCGTGCTTGCCGATCTGTTCCAGCATATGGTCGAAGAACGGCAGGCCGGTGGCGGTCTTCGGTTCGGCCACGCGATCCAGATCCAGTTCGACGCGGATCCGGGTTTCCTTGGTGTTGCGCTGGACCACCGCACGCCGTGGCGCATCGGCCAGCTCGTGTGCGATGCCAGGCCAGTCCCACTCACCGCCGAACGCGTCAGTGCGCAGCTGGAAACCGCGGATATTGAGGTTCTGCGCGAACTGGATGTCGGTGATGCGGTCGCCCACCATCGCCGAGCGTGCCCAATCGATCGTGCGGTCCTGCAGGTAAGGCACCATCAGGCCGACACCGGGTTTGCGCGTGGGCGCGTTGTCGGCCGGCCAGCTGCAGTCGATCAACACCTCGCGGAACACGATGCCCTGGCTGGCGAAGATCTGCAGCATCAGGTTGTTCGGGCCATCGAAGGACGCCCGCGGATAGCTCTCGCTGCCCAGCCCGTCCTGGTTGCTGACGATGACGAATTGGTAGCCGGCGTCGCGCAACTTCAGCATTGCCGGAATCACGTTGTCGACCAGGCGCAGTTTTTCGTAGGCGTCGATCTGGTAATCAGCCGGCTCGGTGATCAGCGTGCCGTCGCGGTCGACGAAGAGAATCGGGGTCATGCGGCGGCCTCCTGCGTGCGTTGCAGCGCGCTCAGCACGCGCGCGTTCTGTTCGGGCGTGCCCAGGGTGATGCGCAGGGCATCGGACAGCTGCGGTACCGCGCGTTGATCGCGCACCACCACGCCGGCCTCCAGCAGCGCCTGGAATGCCGCTTCGGCATCGTCGAAACGCACCAGCAGAAAGTTGCCCTGCGAGGGATACACCTGACGCACGCCGGCCAGCTGCTCGAGTGCGGTATGCACGCGTGTGCGCTCGCTGCGCACCTCGGCGATGCGCCGGCGCGTGACCTCCAGCGCCGGCGCGGACAAGGCCTGTTCGGCCATTGCCGCGCACGGCGTCGGCACCGGGTATGGCGCCTGGCAGCGCCGCAACAAGGCGATCAACTCGGCGTTGGCGATCAGGCTGCCGATGCGTGCCGCTGCCAGCGCATGTGCCTTGGACAACGTGCGCAACACCGCCAGATTGTCGTAGCGCGCAAGCAGGCTCACTGCCGAGGCTATGTCGGAGAACTCGCCATAGGCTTCGTCAACCACCACCAGCGCCCTGCCCCGCAGGGCCTGCAAGGCGGTTTCGATCTCGTCCAGGGCAATCGCCGAGCCGGCCGGGTTGGACGGCGAGCACAGGAACACCAGCTTGGCCTGCGAGCTCAGCGCTGCTTCGACGATCGCCGGAATATCCGCGTGGAAACCTTGCGGTCCATCCACCAGCGGCACCTCGACCAGGGGTGCGTTCTGCAGGCGTGCGCACACCGCGTACATGCCGAACACCGGCGGGGTCACCACCACCGCATCGCGCCCGGGCACGCACAGACCGCGCACCAGCAGATCGATTGCCTCGTCGCTGCCACGGCCGATCAACAGCTGCTCGGGCGTACAGCCGTACAGCCCCGCCAATGCAGCGCGCAGACCCTTGGGCTGCGGGTCCGGGTAGCGCCGCGTGCTGCCGTCGGGATCGGCAGGATTGCCCCAGGCCGACTCGTTGGCGTTGAGCCACACATCGCCCTGCAACGCGCTGGTGCGCGCCGACGAGTAGCCGGCGAAGGCACGCAGGTCTTCGCGCACCAGTTCCAGAATCGATAGCGTACTCATGCTGCCACTCCCATGCGCAATGCCACTGCATTGGCGTGCGCATCCAGGCCCTCGGCGCGCGCCAGGATCAGCGCGCATGCGCCGATGCCGTCGATGCCGGCCTTGCTGGCGGCCTGCACGCTGACCATGTTCTGGAAGCTGGCCACGCTTACGCCGCTATAGGCGCGCGCCGCACCGCTGGTCGGCAGCACGTGGTTGGTGCCGCTGCAGTAATCGCCCAGCGCTTCGGGCGTGTAATCGCCCAGAAACACCGAGCCGGCCGCTTCGACCTGGCCCAGCCACGCACGCGGCTCGCGCAGCGCGAGGATCAGGTGCTCCGGTGCATAGCGATTGCTGATCGCAAACGCTTCTTCCAGCGCCTGCACCTTGATCAGGCGCGATTGCGCCAGCGCCTGGCGCGCGATCCCGGCGCGGGAGAGTTGCGCCAGCTGGGCATCAAGTTCCACCTGCACCGCCGCGATCAGCGCATCGCTGTCGGACAACAGCAGCACCTGCGAATCCGGGCCGTGTTCTGCCTGCGAGAGCAGATCGGCGGCAACGAAGGCCGGCTGCGCGCCGGCATCGGCGATCACCAGCACTTCGGACGGGCCGGCCGGCATGTCGATCGCCGCCGCGCCGGACTGCGCCACCTGCTGCTTGGCCTCGGTGACGAAGCTGTTGCCCGGGCCGAACAACTTGTCGCAACCCGGAACCGAATCGGTGCCGTACGCCATTGCCGCAATCGCCTGCGCACCGCCGAGCTTGAACACACGGCGCACGCCGGTCAGTTGCGCGGCGGCCAGCACCGCCGGATCCACGCTGCCGTCCTTGCGCGGCGGCGTGCACAGCACCACCTCGCGGCAGCCGGCCAGACGCGCGGGAACCCCGAGCATCAACGCAGTCGACGGCAACGGCGCACTGCCGGCCGGCACGTACAGGCCGACCCGGCCGATCGGCCGCACGATCTTTTCGCAGACCACGCCAGGCGCGGTCTCCACTGCATAGCCTTCGCTCATGCCCGCGCGGTGGAAGGTGTCGATGCGCGCCACCGCGTCCTGCATGGCCTGGCGCAGTTCCGGCGCCACCGCCGCTTCGGCGGCGGCAAATTCGGCATCGCTCACGGCGAAGCTGTCCAGTGCCACGCCATCGAAACGCGCGGTGATCTCGCGCAGCGCGACATCGCCACGCGTGCGTACATCGGCAATCAATGCGGCGACCGCCTCGCGCGTCTGCGTGGCCACGGTCTGCACCGGGCGGGTCAATGCCTGGGTCCGCGCAGCGGTGTCCAGTTGCGACCAATCGAGAATATTCATGCCAGCGAGCGCTCCACCGTCAACACCATCAGACATTGCGCACCTGCGCGTTCGAGTTCTTCCAGCCGCTGCCAGGTCACCGCGCCATGGCACATGGTCTGCAGCCGCAGTGCGCCGTTGCCGTCGTCGGGCAGCTGCACCAGCGGCTCGGCATCGGGCAACAGGCGGCGCAGCGCATCCACGGCGTCCTGCTCGGCGCGGAACATCAGCAGCTTGCTGTCGCGCAGCTTGAGCACGCCGTCCATGCGCCGCAGCAGCATCGCCAGCAATGCTGCGCGCGCGTCGGCCGGCTCGCGCACCGCACCGGCCAGCACCGCTTCGCTTTCCATCACCAGTTCCACCGGCTTGAGCTGGTTGGCGGCCAGGGTGGCGCCGCTGGAAACCAGGTCGCAGATCAGATCGGCGGTGCCCAGGCGCGGGGCGATCTCCACCGAGCCGGACAATTCCACCACCGCCGCGTCGATGCCCTGGCGCTCCAGCCAGTCGGCCAGGATTGACGGGTAGCTGGTGGCGATCCGCTTGCCGGCCAGTTGCGCCACGCCCTGCCAGTCCCACTCTTCCGGCACCGCCAGCATCAGCCGGCACTGGCCGAAACCGACCCCGCGCACCGCGTGATACGCGGCCGGCAGGCCATTGCGGCGGCGCTCGGATGCCTGCTCCTCGAGTTCGTTCTGGCCGACGATGCCCAGGTCGCAGACGCCATCGGCGATCAGGCCGGGGATGTCGTCGTCGCGCACCAGCAGCAGGTCCACCGGCAGCGATTCGCCGTAGCAGAACAGCTTGTCGCGGCTCTGCCGCCAGCTCAGCCCGCAGGCCGCCAGCAGGCTGCGCGCCGGTTCGGCCAGGCGGCCGCTCTTCTGGATGGCGATACGCAACCGGTCACGTGCCGGTGCTGCCGTGGAAGCACTCATCTTGTTCTCTCAGTGGGATTCGACAGGGCGCGAGGATTGCTCGCGCAGGGCCTCGGCATAGCCGCCGGCACCATGTTCCAGGGTGCGCGCAACGCGCCCGATGGTGGTCACGCTGACCTGGGTCAGTTCGTGGATTTCGCGATACGGCACGCCCTTGATCAGCAACGGCACCACCCGCCAGCGATCCGACATGGCCTCCAGCTCGGCGGGCGTGCACAGATCGCGCAGGAAGGCCTCGACCGCCCCAGGCTCCTTCAGGCAGGCCAGGGCATCGGCCAGCATCTTGAGGGAAGCGGCGGCATCGGCACTTTCGCGGGGGGCGGGTCGTTGTTTCATTGCGTTAATGTAATAGCGTGTTAGCACATTAACGCAAACGCAGGCCATAGGACAAGCGCCGCGGGCAAAGCGTTCAGGGACATTCCGGTCGGTGCGGCGAGTCAGAAACGACAAACCCACCGACACCGAGGCGTCGATGGGCCTGTCCGTGCATCGGGATGCACCCGGCGCCGCTGCTGCCGTGACCGACCAGGCGGCGCCCCCTCACCGCTTCCGGCGACGTCAATCGCCGTCGACGCCCCCGGCCACCAGCATCGCCCTGGCCTGCTCCAGTTCCACCAGCAAGGTGCTGGCCAACTCGTCGCGGGCCACCTCGAACTGCTGCTCGCGCACCAGGTCCTTGACCGCCACCACCCCGCGCGCCAGCTCGTCGTCGCCGGCCAGCACCACGAAGCGGATGCCTGCGCGCGCGGCGTACTGGAACTGCTTGCCGATCTTCTTCGGCTCCATCTGCACTTCGGTATTGATGCCGCCGATGCGCAGCCGGCGCGCGATATCCAGCGCGTCGTCCAGCCGCGACTCGTCCATCAGCGCCACCATCGCGTGCACGCTGCTCTCGGCGATGCCCTGGATCAGGCCGGCCTCGCGCAGCTGCCAGAACAGGCGGGTCAGGCCGATCGAGATGCCCACGCCGGGCAACCTGGACTTGGTGTAGTGGCTGGCCAGGCTTTCATAGCGGCCGCCCGAGCAGATCGAGCCGATCTGCGGGTGGTCGGTCAGCGTGGTTTCGTAGACGGTGCCGGTGTAGTAGTCCAGCCCGCGCGCGATCGAGAAGTTCAGGCAGTACGCGCTCTCCGGCACGCCCAGTGCCTTGACCAGCTCCAGCACTTCGCGCAGCTCGGCGATGCCCTCGCCCAGGGTCGCGCTGGCAGCGACCGAGGCCTCCAGCGCCTGCAGCTGCGCCAGCGCATCGGCATGCCCGTTCGAGCGCACCGCCACGAAGGCCAGGATCCTGTCGACCTGCTCGGCGGCGATGCCGAAGCCTTCGCCCACCAGCGTGTCGCGCACGTAGTCGGCGCCGCGCTTGTCGATCTTGTCGACCTCGCGCAACACCGCCAGCTGCAGCTCGCCCTCGGCCACGCCCAGGCTTTCGAAGAAGCCGCGCAACAGCTTGCGGTTGTTCAGCTGCACCTTGAACGCGCCGATGCCCAGCTCGGCGAACACCGCGTGGATCACCGCCAGCACCTCGGCGTCGTAGCGGATGCTCAACGCATCCTTGCCGATCACGTCGATGTCGCACTGGTAGAACTCGCGGAAACGCCCGCGCTGGGCACGCTCGCCGCGATACACGCGCTGCATCTGGTAGCGGCGGAACGGGAAGCTCAGGTCGTGCTCGTGCTCGGCCACGTAGCGCGCCAGCGGCACAGTGAGGTCGAAGCGCAGCGCCAGCTCGGGCAAGCCACCCTCGCCACCTTCGTCCGCCGCGGCGGCGGCATTGGCCAGCGCACCGGTGGACTGCACGAAATACACCTGGCGCTCGGTCTCGCCACCGGACTTGGTCAGCAACACATCGGACAGCTCGAATACCGGAGTTTCGACCGGCAGGAACCCGAACCGCTCGTAGTTGCGGCGGATGACGTCCAGCATGCGCTGGAACGCGATCTGCTCGCGCGGCAGCAATTCCATGATGCCGGGCGGCGTACGGGGCTTGATCACGAGCGAAACTCCTGCAGGGCAATGTGGCGAACGCGCAATTCTAACGGCTGGGCGGCCGCGCTGACCGCATGGCGTATCATTCACCTGCGTTCCAGCAGTGCGTGACTCATGTACCGGCAGCTTTCAGACCCCAGCACGACCTGCCCGGCGCCCAGCGCAGCCGGGCGCAGCGATGCGCGCGGTTCCGACTGCGCGCTGTGTGCGGTCCGCGGCCGGGCCATCTGCGCGGCGCTGTCGCCGCAGGAAATGGACGCGCTCGACCAGGCCACCAGCGCCCAGTCCTATGCGCCCGGCAGCACCCTGGTGCGCGCCGGCGACATCCGCCAGCACGTCTATACGCTGACTTCCGGCGCGCTGCGCATGGTGCGCACGCTGGCCGACGGCCGCCGCCAGGTCACCGGCTTCGTGCTGCCGGGCGACTATGTCGGCCTGACCGAAACGCCGCAGCACCGCCACGACATCGAAGCCATCATCGACAGCCGGGTCTGCCGCACCCCGATGGCACAGATGCGCCAGTTGCGCGAGCGCTATCCGCAGCTGGAACGCAAGCTGCTGCAGCGCGCCAGCATGGAACTGGCCGCCGCACAGGACACCGGCCTGCTGCTGGCGCGCCTGCAACCCAGCGAACGGCTGGCGCACTTCCTGCTGCGCCTGGCGGCCCGCTCCACCCAGCCCGGCGCCAGCGGCGACACCGTCGCGCTGCCGATGAGCCGTAGCGATATCGCCGACCATCTCGGGCTGACCGTGGAAACGGTCAGCCGCACCTTCACCAAACTCAGGCAACAGCAGTTGATCGCGCTGCCGCAGCTGCATCTGGTGCAGATCCTGGATTACGCGGCGCTGCGCAGCCTCGCCGGCGATACCGTCTGAGACTTAACAGCTGGCAAGCCGGAACGCCTCAGCGCCCGCCCGCATTCGCACTTGCCACCGACGCACCACATCCGCCGCCCAGCAGCCGCGATTGCCGCAGCCAGGCCCGGTCCGGGTAGTAGGCGAACACGAAGGCGCCTTCACGCAAGGTATCGATCAATTGCCTGGCCACCGCCGGACGCACCGCCGGGCAGCCCAGGCTGCGGCCGAGCCGGCCCTGCGTGCGGATCACCGCCTCGCTGACATAGGGCGCACCATGGATCACGATCGCGCGGTCGCGCGCATGGTCGTTGAACCCGGGCTCCAGGCCCTTGAGCCGTAACGAATAGCCGTTGTGGCCGGTATACGACTCCTGCGCGGTGAACGCGCCCAGGCTGGACTGGAAACTGCCGTCGTCATTGGAGAACTTCGCCGCCAGGTTGTTGCCGGTATTGCGCCCGTGCGCCACCCATTCCTGAAACAGCAGCCGCTGCCGCTGCAGATCGAACACCCATAGCCGGCGCTCGGTCGACGGCCGGCTGTAGTCGATGACGCTGAGCACGCGCTCGGTGCCCACCTGCTGGCGCTGCCGCGCGCATTGCAAGGCTTCGGTCGCCAGCGCCAGCACCTGGCGATCCAGCGATGGCGCCTGCCGCGCCAATGCATCGACCAGACCGATACGCGGTGAGCCCAGCGCCGGCAACGGCGAGGCAGACATGGCATCGGCCGCGCTGGCCGCTCCAGCCGCTGTCCACCCGCACAACGCGGCGGCAACGGCGATCACTCGATAAGACATGCACCAACCCACATCGGACGCGGCGCCACGCTGGCGCCGCACCCGCTAGAAATAGCCCCATGGGCGGCACTTTCCAACCCCAATACCCTGAACACGTTCGGTCAGGCCGCATCCGCGAGCAGGCGCTGCCGGAACGCGGCATAGTCCGGCGCCAGCGTTTCGGCATGCGCGGGACGCTGCAGCAGCGCGGCCAGCGCCGGCGGCACGGCCACCTCGCGCCCGATCAGGGGCTCGACCACGCCTTCGAACTTGGCCGGATGCGCTGTGGCCGCCACCGCCCAGTCGCCGGTGCCGCCTTCGGCCCCTTCCGCGCGCAGCTGCTCCAGCACATGCACGGCGGTGGCGGTATGCGGGCAATGCACTTCGCCATAGCGGGCAAAGCGCTGCTGCACGGTCTGGCGGATTGCCGCATCGTCCACCGAAAGCGCACGGAATGCCTCGCGCAACGCGGCATCGTCGCCGTCGTAGAGCCAGCGCAGCCGTTCGAAGTTGCTTGGCGCGCCCACGTCCATCGCATTGGCCAGCGTCGCCACGCTGGGCTGCGGCGCGTAATCGTCGCCGGCAAAATAATCCGGCACTACATGATTGGCATTGGAGGCCAGCGCGATACGGCCCAGCGGCACGCCGAGCGCACGCGCCAGGATCGCCGCCAACCCGTTGCCCAGGTTGCCGGTGGGCACCACCAGGTTCAGCGCGGCACCTGTGCCGGCATGGTGCTGCAGGGCGGCATGCGCGTAATAGCTCATCTGCGGCAGCAAACGGCCCAGGCTGATGCTGTTGGCCGAACTCAGCGGTAGCTGCGCCTGCAGATCTGCATCGTTCAGGGCCTGCTTGACCATCGCCTGGCAATCGTCGAACGTGCCGGCCACGCGCAAGGCCTGGATGTTGTCGCCGAAGCAGCCCAGCTGATGCGCTTGGCGCGGCGACACGCGGCCATCCGGATACAGCACCACCACGCGCAGGCCCGGCTGGCGATGGAAGGCCGCCGCCACCGCAGCGCCGGTGTCGCCGGAAGTGGCGACCAGGATGGTGAGCGGCCGGCCTTGGGCACGCCGCAGGCGAGTCAGGCAGGCCGCAAGAAAGCGCGCACCGAAGTCCTTGAACGCGGCGGTCGGGCCATGGAACAGCTCAAGCGCGTAATCGCCGGGCGTGCCCAGGGCCACCAACGGCGCCGGGAAGTCGAACGCTTCGGCACAGATGGCCGGCAGCTCTGGCGCCAATGCATCGCCGTCGAAGAATGGCTGCAGCAACGTGGCGGCGGTGTCGGCCAGCGTGGCGCCTGCCGTCAGCGTGCGTACCGGTGGCAGGGCCTGCGGCACGTACAGGCCGCCATCGGGCGCCAGGCCGGCGGCAATCGCCTGGCTCAGGCTTGCGGCGGGTGCGCCGCCACGGGTGGAGAGGAAGTTCATGATGACGACTCCAGACAAGGCGAAGACGGGGCGTGGCCCGTGAATGAAAAGACCGGACACTGCGGCATGGCCGCGCTGCGCCGCAGGGGCGCCCGGCAGGAGCGGCGCGGCGCTATGCTGCGCGCACCTTCCAGTGGAGCCGGCAGATGATCAAGGTCAGCGTGATGTACCCGTACCGCGAAGGCGCCCGCTTCGACCATGCCTACTACCGCGACGCGCATATGCCGCTGGTGAGCGCGCGGATGGGCGCAGCCTGCCTGCGCTACACCGTGGACAAGGGCATCAGCGGCGGCGAGCCGGGCAGCCCGCCGGCCTACATCGGCATGTGCCACATTTTCTGCGACTCGGTGGAGGCCTTCAACGCCGGCTTCGGGCCGCACGCCGAGGAGATTCTCGCCGATATCGCCAACTACACCGATCTGGCGCCGGTGATGCAGATCAGCGAGGTCGTGGTCGGTTGACGCGTGCCTTGCGCGCTGCACGGCCTGCCTGCCGTGCGCGGGCAATCGATCGACAACGACATGCGCGCGATGGCTCATGCGAGCAACCGCGCGGCCGGACTGGCGATCGGGGATACCCAGTGCTGGCTGTCCAGGCCAACCCCTGCGAAGGCGGCCTTCACTGCTGCGGCGGCAGCGTCGGCGGCCGCGCGCGATGCAAACCAGGCAAACACGCTGGGGCCGGCGCCGGAAATGCTGGCACCCAGGGCATCATGGTCCAGCGCGGCCTGCTTGGCAGCGGCAAAGCCGGCGATCAACGGCGCGCGGCGTGGTTCGATCAGCACATCGCGCAGGCCCGCACGCACCAAATCGGCATCACCGGCATGGCAACCGGCCAGCACCAGGGCCAGGTTGGTGCTTTGGGCGACGAACTCGCGCAGCTGATAGTCGCCGGCCAGGGCTTCGCGCGCGCGCCGCGTTTCCAGCACCGCGTCCGGATGCACCAGCAGGCTGTGCCACGCCGCCGGCACGTTGATCGGCACCAGACGCTCCAGCGTGCACAACACCAGGCCGCCTAGAAACAGCGGGCCCAGGTTGTCGCCATGGCGGCTGCCGCTGGCCACCGCCTCGCCATCGAGGGCGTGCTGATACAGCTGCTCGTTCCTCAGCGGCGCATCCAGCAGCGCGTTGGCGGCAACCAACGCCGCCACGCAGGACGCTGCCGAACCGCCCATGCCCGAACTCAGCGCAATGCCTTTGTCGATCTCGATCTCGAAGCCGAACGGCAGCGCCAGCGCCGCGCGCAATGACATCAAGGCCGCACCCGCGGTGTTGCGCGCGGCATCCAGCGGCAGGGCCACGGTGGTACCGCGGATGGCGGCGATGCGCACCAGCGGCGCCTCGATACGCCGCACGGTGACGGTGTCGCCGACGCCATCGATGGGATAGCCGAGCAGATCGAATCCCACCGCCACATTCGCCACCGAGGCCGGTGCGAAGGCGCGTGCCTGGCCCAGCTCGCGCGCAGCAATCGCCACCTGTTGCATCTGAGTGGCCTGGTCTGCAACCGCCTGGTTCACAAGCGTGCCCCCTCGCCCGCCGCCACCCGCAGCAGATCGGCAAACACGCCGGCGGCGGTGACTTCCGGGCCCGCACCGGGCCCCTGCACCACCAACGGATTCTCGCAGTAGCGACGCGTGGTGAACTGCACCACGTTGTCGGTCAGGCGCAGATTGGCGAACGCGTGATCGGCCGGCAGCTCCACCAGGCCCACGCTGGGCGCGCGATCCGGCGGCAGCTGCGCGACATAGCGCAGCACATTGCCGCGTGCACGTGCATCGGCCAGGCGCTGTGCGAAGGTCGCATCCACCTCATGCAGGCGCGCCATGAAATCGTCCACGCTGGCCTGACGCAGTGCTTCGGGCACCAGGCTCTCGACCTGCACGTCCTCCAGGCTGATCTCGCGCCCGGCTTCGCGCGCCAGGATCACCAGCTTGCGCGCCACGTCCACACCGGACAGATCGTCGCGTGGATCCGGTTCGGTATAGCCCATGCCGCGTGCCTGCGTCACCAGTTCGGCGAACGGCACGCTGCCGTCGTATTTGTTGAACAACCAGGCCAGCGTGCCGGAGAAGATGCCTTCGATCGAGGTCACCGTATCGCCGGTATCGACCAGGTCGCGCAGCGTGGTGATCACCGGCAGGCCGGCGCCCACGGTCGCTTCGTAACGAAAGCGCGCGCCGCTGGCATCGGCCGCCGCACGGATCGCCTGATACCGCTGCAACGGACCGGAGCCGGCCTGCTTGTTCGGCGTCACCACGTGGATGCCGGCGGCCAGCCAGTCCGCATAGCGATCGGCCACGTCCGCGCTACCGCTGCAATCGATGATTACCGTATGCGGCAGGTGCGCGGACAACAGATGCGTGGTGAAACGCTCCAGATCGGTCGCGGTGGCTGCGGAGGCGAAGGCATCGCGCCAGTTGCCGACCAGGCCGCGCTCATCGAACAACATGCGGCCGCGCGAAACCACCGCGCGCAGGCGCAGATCCAGGTTGGCCTTGCCCAGCAACTGCGGTTGCGCGATGCGCAACTGGTCCAGCAACGCCGCGCCCACGTTACCCGGGCCAATCACGCCCACCGAGAACGTCTGCGGCGACAGCCAGAAGCCGGCATGCGCCGCGCGCAAGGCCTTGGTCGCATGCGCCGCGTCGATGGCCACCGAGATGTTGCGCTCCGAGGAGCCCTGCGCAATCGCCAGGATATTGACCTGCGCACGCCCCAGCGACTCGAACAGCCGCGCCGCCACACCCGGCTGCCCGGCCATGCCATCGCCCACCGCCGCCAGCACGCTGATGCCGGTGGTCAGTTGCACGCGCTGCACCTGGCCGACCGTGAGTTCATGCGCAAAGGCCTGCAGCAAGGCATTGCGCGCGCGCTCGGACTCGTGCTGCTTGACCACGCAGCAGATCGAATGCTCTGAAGAACCCTGCGAGATCATCACCACCGACACCTGCGCCGTGCGCAGCGCCGCAAACACGCGCTCGGCGGTGCCCGGCACGCCGATCAGGCCGGTGCCTTCCAGGTTGAGAACGGCCAGATCCGGGCTCAGCGTCAGCCCCTTGATCGGCCCGCTCACCGCACTGCTGGCGGTGATGCGTGTACCCGGATGTTCGGGCTGGAAGGTATTGCGGATGATGATCGGCAGGCCGCGCTCGATCGCCGGCGACATGGTCTGCGGATGCACCACCTTCGCACCGAAGTACGCCAGCTCGCAGGCCTCGTCGTAGCTCAGCGTTTCCAGCTGTACCGCTTCGGGCACCACGCGCGGGTCCGCCGACAGCACGCCATCCACATCGGTCCAGATATGCAGCTCATCGGCATCGAACAAGGCCGCGAAGATCGCGCCGGAATAATCGCTACCGTTGCGCCCCAACGTGGTGATGCGGTCGGCGCGGTCGCGCGCCACGAACCCGGTCACCACCACGCGCGTCTGCGGATGAGACTGGCGCCAGGTCGCAAGCCGCTGCGCGCTGACCTCCCAATCCACATCAACGCCGAGTTCGCCGCGGTTGACCACCAGCACATCGCGCGCATCCAGCACCGCGCAATCCTCGCCAAGCGCGCGGAAATGATCGCCGAGCAACTGCGCCGAATACACCTCGCCCAGGCCTTGCACACGATCGAGCACTTCGCGCGGCAGCTCGCCAATCACCGCCAGCGCGCCAAGGATTTGCGACAGATGCTCGAAGCGCTCGTCCAGCCACTCCACTGTCGGCCCGGAATGCTCGCCCAGCAAGGCCACCGCCGCACCGCGATGGCGCGCCCGCGTTTCATGCCAGCGCTCGCGCCACTCGGGGCGATCTTGCGCCGCAAGTTCGGCCAGTTCGATCAACGCATCGGTCACGCCTTTCATCGCCGACACCACGGTGACCTGCACCGACTCGTCGCGTGCCAGCAACAACTGCGCCACATGCCGGTAGCGCTCGGCATCGGCCACCGAGGTGCCGCCGAATTTGTGCACGACGGCGCGCGCAGAGGACGCGAGAACAGCAGCGGGTTCGAGTGAAACAGCAAGCGATGACATCGACAGACCTCGTTGGGGAGGCCCCGTCCGCATCAGATGAGGGAGGAAAGCCCCCGCATCCTGATCCGGGTGCGGGGCCGTGGTTTTCGGAAGTTACGCGAAGACGACGGACCGCACCGGGCGAGTGGTGACGGTGGTAATGGTGGTGCTAATGCCGGCCACGCCCGCAACCGCGCACAACAGCGGCTGGCAAAGAAACGAAATGGTGGCGAAGGCGTTACCCATGACCGCAAAAGACATCAGCGGGGCGAGGCCTGTCAAGCGTTGCGTGAATGGGCATGCGCACGCGCTCGACACCGGCAACAGAAAACCTTGCCGCTCAGGGGCTTAGGTGCCACGCTCGCAAGTAATTGATTGCTATGGAAACTTTTATGGCGGCCTCGGCGGACCGCCGTGCGCAGCTTTGAACACCTGTCAGCGCCGCCCAGGGGGGAAGGCTCGCCCCCCCGGGCATCGTTAGTGCCATCCACGCCTGTGCACCTGTCAGGCAGCGCGGACACGCGAGGCGGCTTAGAGGCCGTCATCCCCTCTGAACACCCTGCCCCCCTCGGCGCTGCCGACATGCCGCTTCCCACGACGGATTGTCGCCGCCCCGTACAGGTGCTCGTCGTCCTGCGTTGCACACCAGGAAATAAGGCAGATCCACCCAACCATTTGCGTAACAACACAAGATCAGCCGAGTACCTGAGGATTGAGTTGCCAGATCGAGAAATTAAGCGCCGCCGCAAAGCTCACCCATGCCAGATATGGCACCAGCAACCACGCCGGCGTCGCCTGCCTCTTCACGAACGCCGTGATCGTAGCCGTCAGCACCAGCCAAAGCGCCACGATGTCCGCGAACGCCCAGGCTCCCATGTGCCATGCGAAGAACAGCCAGCTCCACAGACCATTGAGCGCCAGCTGCACGACGAACAACGTCAACGCCACACGCGCACCAACCCATCCCCCGAGGCGCCATACCAACCATACCGATACCGCCATCATTCCATACAGTACCGTCCACACCGGCCCGAACAACCACGCCGGCGGAGCCCAAATCGGCCGCTGCAGCCCGGCATAAAAGTTGGCCGCCTGAATCGATGCCATCGCGCCCAGCCCTGCGACCGCGTAGCACAGCACCAGCCAGCCCAGAAGGCCGAACCACTGTGATTTTTTTTTGAACGATGCTGCGTCATGAGAGTTGTGGCGAGTTATCAACGTTCGTCAGCCTGCCAGAGCATCCGTGCAAGCCGTGACTACACAAACAAGTGAGTCCGCGCCCAGCTAATGCTCTACGGCGTTGTGCCGTCATGTCTAATCTCCTCGGGGTATGCAGGCTCTCCGCAATTTAATACCAGCCCAAGTTAGAGGTCTGCGGTTGATGCTGACCGCGGAACTCAGTGGGGGTTGAGCCCGACCAAGCTGTCGAGCGGCACCTGTTGCCTGTAGTGGGCCAAACAGCGCTCGGTCTATTCGCGCAACGCGC
Source organism: Xanthomonas sp. BRIP62415 (assembly GCF_003993515.1). Classification (NCBI taxonomy): domain Bacteria; kingdom Pseudomonadati; phylum Pseudomonadota; class Gammaproteobacteria; order Lysobacterales; family Lysobacteraceae; genus Xanthomonas; species Xanthomonas sp. BRIP62415. The sequence continues at coordinate 38,952 of NZ_QEZH01000042.1, read as the reverse complement.
TTGGAGTCAGGCTGAGGTTATTGCCGGCGATCAATGCCGCGCTGCCATCGGCCTGCACGCGGGTGCCGGTCATCGTCATGTCATTACCGGCGAATAGTTGCAGGGTGTTACTGGCGCTGATGCCGGACAGGATGCCAACGCCGTTGATGGCCTTGGTCGCCACTGACCAGGTTGTTGCCTGCCACCAGTGCAACGTCGCGACCCTGGATCTGGCCCTGGTTGAGCAGGTTGCCTGCGGTGATGCTGACATCGGCGCCTGCGATGACGCCCTGGTTGCTTATGGCGTTGGTGGCGTTGAGCTCGACGTTGCCGCCGGCGATCAAGGCGCCACTGCCACGCAGCTGCAGCGAGTTGGAGGCCAAATACACGACAGGTACCAGCACCTTCTGGCCCCTTGGTAGTCCTGCTCCACCATCCAGACGATGTCCTGCGTCAGCGCGGCCGCCTGCGCGGCGGTGAGGCCCACGCCCATGCTCAGCTGCAGCTGACCTGCGGCGGCCACGCCGGATTCGAGCAAGGCGCGGTACTGCGCCACGCCATCGGCGTAATTGCCCAGATAGCGGCGGCCGGTGAGCTGGGTGATCTGGTCCAGCACCAGGCGCTGCTCATAGAAGCCATCGCCCAGGCGGGTCTGGGTCCACTCCGGGTCAACGCCCAGCTTGTCCAGCAGCAAGTCGCTGCTGATGAAGTTGTCGTAGTTGACGAAGCGCGGATCGGTCTCGATCAGGTAGCGACGGCCGGGGCCATTGCTGCGCCAGGCGTTGATGCCGCCCAGCGCGTTGGCGGCACGGCCCATTGCGGTGAGATCGGTACCGGTGCCGCTGGATAGGCGATACAGCCCGCCAATGGGCAGGCCGCCCTATGCGCCGATGCTGTTAAGCGCGCTGCCGCTAATGCTGCGCCTTGACTGCTGGTCATGCTGGCGGTCAGGGCCGCCCCCTTAATTACCTCCGTCCCGGATGTTGCACAAATCATTGATTGGAAAGAGCTATAGCTGGGAAAACCTCAGCCTCCGCCCCTGATTTTTCAGGTTCGAGGTTCCACCTTACTACTCAACAACAGACCACGTATATTTCTCTAGAGAAGAAAATTCACAAAAATCCAAAAGAGCCATCCTTGCCAAATCATAACTCGCTAAAGAAGAGGATTCGTACTCTCCATATTGCCCACCAACACAAAGTTCAACATTGCTACCTGGCATATCTGACTTCACTTCATAGCTAATATCTTCCGGAGAAACTTTATTGACCAAGAATTTCTCACTTCCGCCACCAATAAAGAGCACCCAACCATCCTCTCTCTTCACACAAAGCAACGTATGCCGTTTACCATTCAATTTCCCAAGCAAATTAACCACACCACTTTGATCCAGACCATAAAACTCATCGTCCACATTATGAACTCCAACTCGATTGTCAAGATAAAATTTCATATTAAGGCCTAATCAATAAAGGACCATCAGGGCCAATAACTGTCAATTCCTTTAAACCCAACTGACGAACCATAGTACGTATCCCACCGTTTTGTCCGCAAGCCTTACATGGCTGCCTATCCACATACATAGTCAAACTCTTACCACTAAAATCTCCACCACTGTTTTTTAGTTGATTCAAAACATCGATTTCCGCATGACTTTTCGATATGTTGTTTACTCCAAAAGTAGGCTGGCCATGCGCATTTATACCATAAATTTCCTTGCCATCCACATTAATCTTTGCAATAGTTGATCTATCCGCGGCCGTACCAGATTCGGGCAAACCCAATTCAGTCCTGAATTTTTCCAGGTCTGAAAAAACGTCACCAATTTCATCAATGACCTGATCAGACGAAATTATTGATCCATTTGGCGACTGAACAACCACTTCACCATCAGAATTCAATAACCGCCTATAGCCTTGCGGCAAGCCGCCTGTTTCATTTGCCATTGCTCCAGCCGAATTGATCCGGCTATATCCCTTAGGTATTTCCGCGCTAGCAGCAGGCTTTAATTGGTTAATATATTCAATTACATCATCAGCCTTAAACGCCGTACCTACTTCCGTTGCAGCCTTTGCAGCGACACCACCCTTCCCTGCATAGAGCTCTGGAACAACGAGCGAGAGAACGTCAACGCTGACCTTGCCACCAATTGCACCCGCCTTGGCTATGTCATAGATATCCCAAGAGCCGTGCGTGTTCGTGTAGGCCGCAAATGCAAGATCCTCTGCATAGCCGCTGATACCAGTTTGTATTGCATTTAACGCGCCCTTTGCGTCGTTAAAGTTCTTCTCGGCAGTAGCTGCGTAACCATTCCCCCACAGGTAGGCTAGTTGATCAATCGATTTTCCGACCTGGCCTGCAGGACTCATACCTTTTGCCAGCTCTGCCACACCGGTAACCATTTCCCAAACCCGGCCGGTAGCACCGACCGTACCTGCTCCCATGCCCAGCGCCGCGCGCAGCGCAGAATCGGCGGTTGCAACTGATAGCGGGATGCTACCGTTCCATGCTGCCGAAGCCAGCGCTTGGTTGCTGCAATCACCTGCCATCGCACACGCAAGCTTGTGGCCAAGATCTGCAGTCGTCACATGGGTGACGAAGTCCTTGGTCAGCGTTCCGTCCTTGCCGGAGTTAAACAGGCCAACCAACTCAGGCACATGACCCGCAAGCCAAGCGGTGTATTCCCCAGCGTGATCGAGCTGATCTTGCATGGCTGCGGCGGCAAGCTGTTTTTGCTCCGCGCATCCGCCGCTGGCTGGATCGCTACACGCACCGCGCAACGCGAGATTGCGTTCTTCCGACAGCGCCTTCAGTTGCTCGGCGCGCTCACACTGGGTGCCAGACTTGGAACAAGCGATCAGAGCCGTGGCATATTCCATCCGCTCTTGATGGCCGAGGTAGTTGTTGGACACCTCATTCAAGGCTGCGCCACCGCCTGCAGCACCACCGGCCGCAGCGCCTAGCGCGCTCGCTGACAACCCTGTCAACGTGGCAGCCACCGCTTTATTGATTCCGGCTTTCTCCAACGCTTCTGCCAGGTACGGTGCCGCCACGGTGCCTGCCGCTGCGCCTAGCGCTCCTTGTGTGCCACCTGTCAGACCACCCACAACCGCATGTGACAGCACACGCAACGTGCCGCCATTGCCCCAATCCTTCATCAACTGATCAGCTTCGGCCCGCTTGCTGTCGTCACCGGTTGCATCTGCTGCCGCATAGAGCTCGGCCGCCTTGTCAACTTTTCCCTGTGCGTAATCGCCAACAAACTTCGTTGCCTGCTGCCCTGCGGTGGCGGTGATCTGCGCTTGCGCGGCAACTTGGTCACGCAGTGCCTGACCATCCCATTGCTTGGTCAAGCCACCTGCGTCATCGCCGCTGATCACACCGCGCTTAAGACCCGCCAATGCATCTGCAGCGGTCTTACCAGACTTGGCGAGTTGCCAAGCCTCGTCGGTGATGAGCAAGCTGCCACCACTGATCCCGCTGGTGGTGGTCGATGTCGCATCGCCACTCTTGCTCCCGATGCCAGCCGCTGTACCGGTGCTTCCAGTCTGGAAGTTCTGCCACGACCAGTTTGCGCCGTTGTTGACTGTCGGCTGGACCTGGTCGGTTTCTCCTTGCTGCTTCTTGTCGCCTGTTCCCTTGCTATATCCGCCCGACAGACTGAACCCTTTGGCGTCGTAACTGCTAGTGTTTTCAATATCGCTATAGGTCAGCGTGCCGGTCTGCAGGCGGTTGACGCCGGCATCCACCGCCGCCTGGGTGCTGGCGATCGCGCCGCCCTTGAGGTCGGTGTTACCACCGACACGGATATTGAAGCCGCCATCGCCGGCCTGGATACCGCTCTGTTCGGTCACGCTGGCAAAGTCGCCACTGACCTTGTTACTGCTATAGCTGGCGCTGGCACTGAACCCTGCGCCAAAGGTCACACTCGCGCCAACACTCTTGTCCTTGCTGTCGTACGTGCTGGTGTCCTGCAGGCTCTCGATGCTCAGATTGCCACCGACATCGGCGATCACCTTGTCCGCCGACAGCTGCGCGCCCTTGAGCGTGGTGTCATTGCCACTAATGACCGTGGCCGTGTTGCCCGCAGCCAGATGACTATTGCTGTAGGTCACGTCTTCGCCATTGGCTTTGCCGCGCGATCCAGCTGCACTGATCATCACGCCAAATGCGGCACCATCCGGGCCGTAAGTGATACCGACACCCAGCGACGCGCTGCTGCTCTTACTGGTACTTTTTTGCTCGGCGGTGTTCTTCGCTGTTTCGATGAGCACATCGTGATCGGCTGCCAGCAGAAGATCATTTCCCGCCTTGATGTCGCTCCCACGAATCAACAAATTACTTTGGTCGCCACCGCCGGTGGCAATCAGGTTGACGTCACCACCTGCCTGTAGCTTGGAGCCTTGTGCGAGACTGGCCGTCTGCGTGCTCTTGCTCTCGCTCTTGCTGCCGCCAATGCTGATGGCAATGCTCAGATTGGCCCCCTGAGCTGCGCCGGCGGCGCTGCCACTGCTCAACGCGCTGCCAGCTTGGCCCAGCGCCTGTCCTGCCCCATATGCACTATAGGCCGCCGATCCGAGCGCAAGTGCTTCCATGCGACTGTCGCCCTTGACCTCCTTGCTGGCCTTGTAGCTGTCATTTGCCGCCTGCGCCAGGCTGATCGCAGCCGAGCTCAGGGTCAGCGACAAACCGCCTTGGCTAAACTTGCTGCGCTGTTCCGCATCACTGTCGTTGTAGACCTCCGTGATCGCGATGTCCTTGCCGGTCGCGGTCAGGTCGCCCTGCAACGCCATGACATCGCTGCCCGTAATCGCCAACTTGTTGCCGGCCACCAGGGTGACGTCACCCTCAAGGCTGCCGACCGTCGTTCCGGTATGCGTGATCTGGTCGATGTCGGCGCCAGTGGTGACCTTTTGCTTACCGAGCGTCACCCCAATACCGCCACTTCCGAACAGACCGGACTTGGTGGTGACTTTGTCATGCTCTTCGCTATGCGTGTTCTGAGCAGTTTCCAAGGTCAGGTTGTTGCCTGCTGCAAGCGTGACGTCGCCAGTGCCAACGATTTGGGTGCCCTTCGACAGCAAATCGTTACCCGCCGCAATCTGCACCGTGTCGCCACTGAGCGTGGTGGTGACCGCCACGTTGTCGTGCCACTCATCATGCGTGGTTGTGGTCTTGCTGGAGAACGTGCCCTTCTTCTTCTTGGTCATGTCCTGCACGGCGTCGTGCTGCTCGCTGGCGGCGAGCAGGTTGACGTCGTTGCCGGCAGCCAGGGTGATGCCTCCTTCCTTGGTAGCGGCAGATGCGGCGGTCAGGGTGATGTCGTTGCCGGCCTGCATCGCCAGATTGCCACCTGCACTGAACTCGGTGCCGTGGACAGTTTCGTCGCTGGTACTGGTGGTCTGCTTGAAGCGCTTGCGCGTTTCCAGCGTGTTGCTGGTAGCCACCGTGGTCAGTGTGCTGGCATTGATGTCGTTGCCGGCGCTGATGCCAAGACCCTTGCCGGCGTCCAGCTTGGCCGCGACCAGATTGACGTCGTTGCCGGCGCTGAGGATGAGGTTGCCGCCGGCAGTGAGCGCCTGCTGGTCGATGCTCTGGGTGGTCGTGGTGGTGGTGACGCGGGTCTTGCCGTTGCGGCTCTTGTAGCTGTTGGTTTCGGTCTCGTTGAGGACGGATTCGACGTTGAGGTTGTTGCCGGCTGCGGCGATGAGATCGCCGCCGGCCTTGACGTCGGCCTGGCGGATGGTCAGGTCGTTGCCGGCGGTCAGTTGCAGGCTGTCGCCGGTGCTGATGTTGGTGCGGGTGGCAACCTTGCCGTCCAGACCGGTGGTCGGGGTCAGCGAGAGGTTATTGCCTGCCTGCAGTGCGGCGCCACCGCCAGCGTTGATGGTCACGCCATGCAGTTGCAGGTCGTTGCCTGCAGACATCACCAGATCCTTCCCGGTGGTCACCGACACCGCATCGCCGCCGCGCAGCAGGCCGTTGTCGTCGCGCAACGCGCTTGGGGTAAGGCTGAGGTTGTTGCCTGCGATCAACGCCGCACTGCCATCAGCCTGCACGCGGGTACCGGTCAGCGTCATGTCGTTGCCGGCGAATAGTTGCAGGGTGTTGCTGGCGCTGATGCCGGACAGAATGCCAACGCCGTTGATGGCCTTGGATGCTTCGCTGACCAGGTTGTTGCCTGCCACCAGCGCCACATCGCGTCCCTGGATCTGGCCCTGGTTGAGCAGGTCGTTGCGCGCTTCCAGGGCCACGCTGCCGGTGCCGCTGATGCGGCCCTGGTTGAGCAGATTGCTTGCGGTGATGCTGACGTCGGCGCCTGCGATGACGCCCTGGTTGCTCATGGCGTTGGTGGCGTTGAGCTCGACGTTGCCGCCGGCGATCAAGGCGCCATTGCCACGCAGCTGCAGCGAGTTGGAGGCCAGATACACGACCGGTACCAGCACCTTCTGGCCTTGGTAGTCCTGCTCCACCATCCAGACGATGTCCTGCGTCAGCGCGGCCGCCTGCGCGGCGGTCAAGCCCACGCCCATGCTCAGCTGCAGCTGACCTGCGGCGGCCACGCCGGATTCGAGCAAGGCGCGGTACTGCGCCACGCCATCGGCGTAATTGCCCAGATAGCGGCGGCCGGTGAGCTGGGTGATCTGGTCCAGCACCAGGCGCTGCTCATAGAAGCCATCGCCCAGGCGGGTCTGGGTCCACTCCGGGTCAACGCCCAGCTTGTCCAGCAGCAAGTCGCTGCTGATGAAGTTGTCGTAGTTGACGAAGCGCGGGTCGGTCTCAATCAGGTAACGGCGGCCGGGGCCATTGCTGCGCCAGGCGTTGATGCCGCCCAGCCCGTTGGCGGCACGGCCCATTGCGATGAGATCGGTACCGGTGCCGCTGGATAGGCGATACAGCCCGCCGATGGGCAGATCGATCTGCGTCAGCGAGGTTTGCCCGCTACCCACAATGTTGGTCACCGGAATGGTGGCCGGATCGACTCGGGTACGGCTGTCGATCGCGCCGGCCGTGACGCCGGTACCGGCAGCGGTGGTCTGCACGTCTGCCTGATCGACGCTGCTGCGTACAAGCCCGCTGTCGTTGGACGCGACAGGTGCGACCGACATCTTGACGATGCCACCCGATGTGGCCAGCGTTGCGTCCTGCGTGTTGGCGCCCACTTGCGCACCGGTGCTACCGACGGTGCCTGTGGCAACACGAATACTGTTCGCGCCGCCATTGGCACGGCCAACCACTGCCTGGCCGCCTACTCCACCGGCGCTTTGCGTGGCGCGACCGGTCAAGCCACCTTGTGCACCAACGCCATTGAGTGAGGCGCCGCTGATGCTGCGACCATCGCTGCCGACGGCGCCGTTGCTGATATTGGCACCGTTGATACTGACGCCTTGGCCGCCGGTCATGCTTGCGCCTAGGGCAATGTAGCTGCTACTGGTCGTCGAAGAACTCAATCGTTGATCTTCTTCCTCGTAGTAGCAAACGACCTTCTGTCCGACCGGCTGCATGCAGTCATTGGTGATCGCGGTGACGATGTGCTCTACATCGCTTTGCCGGACTACCTGATTCAAGGCCAGCGCCTGGTTGAACAGTTGCTCACCACCATTGATCATCGCATCCGAGAGCCCCCCAAGACCCCGCTGATTGGCAGCGAACAGGCCGGCTGCAGCAATGGTCGAGGCATTATTTGTAACGCTGCCCGACAGCAAGATGTTTCCGCCCGCTGCAATTTTCCCCTCCGCGCTTGCGGATGACAGCTGCTCCTGCTGGATCACCTGATAGTTGCGATAAATACCAGGTGCCAGTCCTGTGTAGGGATAAGGCGCCCGCGCGCCCTGCAGATTCCGGATCGCCTTGCCTTCGATGAGCTCGCCGCCGGAGTAAACATCGTCGCTACCGGGATCGGTCGACACACTGGTCGTATTGATCACGCGCCGCCGATTATTCAGCTGGGTGGCCGCAATCAAGATGCTTCCATCCGCCTCGATGCTGCCCGACAGGTTATTCACCACACCCGTACGCGACACCAGCGTGCCGCCGCCATCCTGCGCGCCGCCGATGGCGATGTTGCCCAGGCTGAAGATGCGCGCGTCGCGATTGAGCAGCTGGTCGCGCACGATCAGGCTCATGTTGCCGGTGGAGCCGAGCAAGGCTGAGCCGTAGGCAGCGTTATCGATGGCACCACCGAAGTCGGCGCCATTGACCAGGGTGCCGGTGTTCACCGAGACGTTGCCGCCGACGATGCTGCCGGTGTTGTTGATGCTGTTGGCCACCAGCGACAGTGCGCCATTGCCGGAGATACTGCCGGCATTGTCGATGCTGCTGCCGTTGAGGCGAGTGTCGTTGGACAGGATGCTGGCGCCAGCGCGGTTGGTGATGCTGCCGGCCGTAATGTCCAGGGTGCGCGCAGCCTTAAGCGTGGACTCGTTGACCAGGCTCCCACCAACGCGCAGGTTGAAATTGCCGTTACTGGTCAGGTCCGCGCCGGCGCGATGGGTGTAGTCGCTGCGCAAGGTCAGATCTAGCAGGTTCTGCGCCAGGATGCTGCCGCCACCGTCGAAACCGACGGTATCGATCACCACATCGCCGGACCCACCGGTGATGCTGCCGGCGCCGATCTTGCCGCCCGCATTGTTCAAGTTCTGCAGGGCCAAGCGAACCGATTGCTCGGCCTTGATGGTGCCGTTCTGATTGTCGAGCGTTGCGCCTGCGCGCTGCAGCAGGAAACTGCCGCCGGCATACACATTGCCGCCCTGGTTGTTCAAGCCATTGCTGTTGGCGATCAGGTCGCCGCCGGCGACCAGCTGGCCGCTGTTGTTGGCGATGTTGGCAGCGTCGATGACCACGCTGCCGCGTCCACCGAGATTGCCGCCGCTGTTGGTCAACGCACCGCCGGTGGTGATGCGCGTCAGTCCGCCACCGTTGTTGACAATGCTGCCCTGCGTATTGTCGATCAGCCCACCGGAGGCGGTCAGCGTGTTGCCGGCATCGAGCTGGCCGCCGCTGTTGAGCAACGCGCCGGCGACGGCAACGTTGAGATCGCGGCCCGCGCTGAGCTTGCCGCCCTGGTGATTGTCCAGCTGGCCGCGTGCGGTGATGCTGAGGTCGCGTGCGGCTTGCAGACTGCCGCCGCTGCTGCTGATGTTTTCCGCGGTGATCACTGCGTCGGTGCCGGCACCGATCGTGCCGTTGCCGTTGTCCAGGCCGCGATTGAGTTCCACGCGCAAGCTGCCGCCCGCACCCGCGTTGGCGACTGCCTGCACAATGCCGCCGGCATTGCTGAGGCTGTCGGCGCGCAAGGTCAGCGCGCCACCGCTGGCCTGCAGCAGGCCATTGCGATTGTCGGCCGCGCCGGTGCTTTGCACGTTCAATCCACGTGCAGAGACCGAGCCACTCACGTTATTGAGGCTGGCAACGGTCAGCACCGCATCGCCGGCCGCGGCAATGGCGCCGCCCTGGTTGTTCAACGTACCGCTGGCGCCCAGGCTTAGCTGGCCCTGGGTCAGGATGCGCCCGCTGCTGTTGCCCAGCGCACCGCGGCTGGTGACAGACAGGACGCCGGAGCCGGCGTGTTCGATCCGCCCCTGCGCATTCTCCAGGCTGGCCGCAGTAATGCTCAGATCCTGCGCATTGCTGGCCAGCGAGCCACCGGTGTTGTCGATCGCACCACCAATGCTGACGCGGGTTAGACCATTGCCGCTTTGCACCAATCGCCCGCCGACATTGCTCAGGCTGGCGCCGTCGATGCTCAACTGGTTGGCCTGCATCTGGCCAGCGACGGCGTTGAGACGCCCGTTGTCGATGCTGCCGCCGGCCTGCACGGTGAGCGTGCCGCCAGCGAGCAAATCACCGCCACGATGATCGAGGTTACCGCCGGTGGTCAGTGCAACATTGCCGGTGGCACGTGTGCTGGCACCCGCCAGCTGCAGCTGGCTACCCTGTGCGGTGAGGTTGCCGCCAGCCAGCAATTTGCCAGAGGCGCTGAGCTGGCGATCAGCGATCAGGCTCAGCGTGCGTCCGCTGCCGAGATTGCCGTCTGCGTTGATACCGGCACCCACCGTGCCGGCGATGCTGATCTCACCCGCACGCAGGCTCAAGTCGCCCGAGGCGGTGGTCTGCCCGGCGTTCTCGATGCGTGCGCCCTGCAGACCCACCGTTGTACCGCTCACGGTGCCCTGCTGACGCAGCACTGCATCGCTGGTCAAGGTGACCTGCTGAGCGCCGACTTGGCCGGCAACGCTCAAATCACTCTTCGAGCGCAAGTCCAGCGTGCTGCCCGCACTCAAAGTGCCGCTCTGTGCCAGCGCGCCATCGGCCTGCGCCGAGAAGCCGCCAGCCGATGCGAGGCTGCCACCGAGCTCCAGGTTGCCACGGCTGATCAAGGCGACATCGCCGCGCTCGCTACCCAGCTGGCCGCTGCTGCTGACTTGCGCCGCTTCCACGCGCAAGCCATTGCCGCCGATCAGGTCACCGCGATTGTCCACCGCTCCGGTGGCGATGACACCCAGGCGCTGCAATCCATAGGCCTGGCCGGTTTGACGCAACGCGCCGACACCCAAGGCGAGTTGATTGCCGGCGCGCACGGCACCGGCATTGTCCAGCAAGCCGCCGATGGTGAAGGTAGCGTCGCCCTGCGCGAGCAGCACGCCGCTGGCGGCATTGCTTGCGCCGGCTGCGGTGACGTCCAGGCTCTGACCAGCGACGACTTGCGCTGCATTGGTCAACGCGCCGCCTGCGCTCAGCACCACATTGCGATCGGCTTGCGCCACACCGTCAACCGCCAGGTCGCCGGTGCTGCGTAGATTCAAATCAGTGGCTGCATCGAGTGCGCCACGGCTGTCGATCGCGGCACCATCGAGGCTGATCGCGCCACCGCTCTGCAGCACTGCAGCCTGCCCGGTTGCAATACGCGCGCCACGCAACGTGGCATTGCCTGCAGACACGGCCTGTCCGTTGAAGGTAAGTGTGCGTTGTGCCTGCAGATCCAGTTGCGTTGCCGACTGCAGCGTGCCTGCGGCGGTGAGATCGTGACCGGACTGTAGCGCGATCGATTGCGCCTTCAGCGAGCCGGCCTGCTGCAGATCGCCAACTGCAGTGGCCTGCAGTGTGGTCGCTGCGGCGACAACGCCTTGCAGCGTCATGTCGCCTTGGCTGATCAAGCTGACGTTGGCAGTTTCGCTACCGAGCTGGCCGCTGCCGCGCAAGCTGCCTGCCTCCACCTGCAGCGTCTCTTTGGCAATGAGGTTGCCGCGGTTGTCCAGCGTGCCAGTGACCTTCGCGGTCAGTGCCTTGCCTGCAATCGCAGTACCGCCCTGCTCCATACTGGCGGCGGTGATGCGCAGATCGCCACCGCTCTGCAGGCTGCCGGCGTTCTGCAACGCGCCAGTGGTCAGCGTGACGCTGCCATCGGCGGCCAACACGCCGGCCGCCACGTTGTTGATGTTGCCTGCCTGCACCGACAGATCACGGCCGGCAATCACCTGGCTCGCATTACTGAAGGTGTCGGTTGCGCTCAATACAACATCGCGATTGGCTTGCGCCACGCCTGCGAGCGCAAGTGCTCCCGTGCTGCGCAGGCGCAGGTCCGTGCCGGCATCGAGCGTGCCACGGCTGTCGATTGCCGCACCGTCCAGGCTGATCGCGCCGACGCTTTTCAGCACGGCGTCGCGGCCGGTGGCGATGCTATTGCCGCGCAGGTTGGCATCACTGCCCGCCTGCGCCTGACCGTTCAACGTCAAGCTGCGCTGCGCCTGCAGATCCAATGCAGCCGCGGACTGCAGGGTACCGCCGGCAGTGAGATCGCGGCCAGCCTGCAGCGTCACGGCCTGCGCGTTGAGCGAGCCGGCCTGCAGCAGGTCGCTACCCGCCGTTGCTTGCACGGTGGTCTTCGCAGCCACAACACCCTGCAGATCGATGTTGTTCTGGCTGGTCAGGGTCAGTGCGCCGTTGACCGAACCGAGTTGCCCACTGCTGACGATGTTGTCGGCAGCGATGCTCAGGTCCTTGCCGGACACCAACTGGCCGGCGTTCTCGAATACCCCCGTCGACGCGATCGACACCGCGTCGCCGCTATAAACACGGCCGCGCTGCAGCAGTGTTCCGGTATTCAATGCAAGGCCACGTTCTCCATGCAGGCTGCCATTGTTTTCCAACACCCCAGCGACATCGATGCGCAGGTCGCGTAACGCGCCCAAGGTCGCAGTCGTGGCGTTGCTGACAGTAGCCGCTTCCACACGCAGATCGCGCGCCGCGACGACTTGGGCGCCATTGTTCAATGCACCCGCAGCAGTCAGCGCAACATCGCGCCCCGCTTGCACAATGCCAGCTAGCGCCAGATCACCGGCACTGCGCACATTCAAATCGGTCGCCGCATCGAGCGAACCGCGACTATCGATGGAGCCGCCATCCAGGGTGATGGCGGCTCCACTCTGCAGCACTGCTGCAGCGCCTGTCAGAACCGTTGCGCCGGTGACGGTTGCCTCACCCGTACTCGATGCTTGTCCATTCAGGGCGAGCGTGCGCTGCGCCTGCAGATCCAACGTGGATGCCGATTGCAGAGTGCCATTTGCAGTGAGGTCGCGCCCCGCCTGCAATGCGATCGACTGTGCCTTGAGCGAACCGGCCTGCTGCAAATCGCCGCCAGCAGCCGCACGCAAAGCAGTTGCCGCTGCAACCACACCCTCGAGTTGCAGCGCGTCTCGGCTGTTCAACGTGACATCGGCCCGCTCGCTACCCAACTGCCCACTGCTACGCAGCGCGGCCGCATCGACCTGCAACGCATCCTTGGCGATCAAATTGCCACGATTGGCCAGCGTGCCTGCGATGGCGGCGCGCAACGCCTTGCCTGCAGACGCGCTTCCGCCCTGGTCCATATTTGCTGCGCTGACCTGCAGATCGCCACCGGCCTGCACGCGGCCAGCGTTGTTCAGCAGTGCCGTAGTGGTCAGGCCGATGTTGCCCTCGCCCGCCAACACACCGCTCGTGGTGTTGTCGAGGCTACCTGCCTGCAACGACAGATCGCGGCCTGCAAACACCTGCGCTGCGTTGTTGAGCGCGCCGGTGGCATTCAAAACAACGTCGCGCCCGCCTTGTGCCACACCCGCCAGCGTCAGATCACCTTGGCTGCGGATGTGCAGATCGCTGCCCGCGTCCAGCTTGCCGCTGCTGTCGACGGCCGCGCTGTCCAGCGCGATCACTCCCGTGCTCTGCAACACCGCATCCTGGCTGGTTGCCAGTGTGGCGGCGCGCATCGAAGCATCACCGCCGGCCTGGCCCTGGGCAGCAAATGTCAGGGCACGTTGTGCCTGCAGATCCAGCGTGGACGCCGATTGCAGGTTGCCAGCAGCGGTGAGATCACGCCCGGCGCTCAATGCCAGCGATTGAGCCTTCAACGACCCTGCCTGCTGCAGGTCGCCAGCGGCGCTGGCCTGCAGCGTGGCCGCAGCGGCAACCACGCCTTGCAGCGCGATATCGCCCTGGCTGACCAAGCGAACGCCTGCCGCTTCGCTGCCCAGTTGACCGCTGCTGCGCACGCTGCCGGCATCGATCTGTAGCGCGTTCCTGGCAACCACAGTGCCAGCGCTGTCGAATGACCCGCCCACCATTGCCGAAAGCGTGTTGCCCGAGCTGGCGCTACCGCTTTGCGTGAACGCGCCTGCGGTCAGCTGCAGATCGTTCGCTGCATACAGGCTGCCGGCATTGTCCAATGTGCCAACCGTGCGCACGCGCGCATCGGCATCTGAGGAAAATGCGGCGCCCTGCGCGTTGCGCAATGAGGCTGCGCTTACATCCAGTGCACCGGCGGCGATCACCTTCGCGCGGTTCTCCAGTGCCGCGCCCGCCTGCAATGTGGCTGAGCCGGCGCTCTGCAGGGTGCCGCCCAACGAGAGATCGGCAGCACTGGTGATACGCAGATCGCCACCTGCATCGATGACCCCGGTATGCTCGACCGCGGCGCCGCGCAATTGCACCGCGCCATCGCCGCGGACCTGACCACGCTGACGCAGCGCGCCGTTCGCCTGCAAATCGATCGTACCTGTCGAACCCACCATGGCATCGCTGACGAGCTCACCGCCTGCGGCGATCACCAACCCACCGCCGGTGGTCTGCAGGGTGCCGGAGAGTGCGGTATCGCCGCCGCTACGAAGATTCACGCTACCGGCGTTGACGATGCCCGAGACCTGCGCGTCCGCTGCGGCGTCCAGACCCAGGGTGGTACCTGCCACGGTGTTGCCGCTCAGCGCCAAACCGCCGCGGCTGCGCAGCAACGTCTCCCCACGCTGGCTGCCGATATCGCCACGACTGTCCAGCTGGGCCGCGTCGATGGTCAGCCCATTGCCAGCAACGAACGTGCCGCTATTGACCAGGCCACCGGCAACCGCCGCCTGCGCATCGCGTGCGGCCGCCAGACTGCCCGTCGTGGTGGCAGTCGCTGCCTGGAGACGCAGATCGCGGCCGGCGTAGCCGCTACCGGCATTGTTCAACGCACCTGCACTGCGCAACTCCAGATCGCCACCCGCAGACACTGCGCCGCGCTGTGCGATGTCGATACTCGCCGCATCGAGCACAACTGCATCCGCTGCAATCAGCTGACCCTGCAGTTCCAGCCGACCGCCGGCTTGCACATCGGCACCCTGCCCGGCCTGCGCCAATCCACCCAGGCGCACGTCGCCGCTGCTGTTCACGCGCAAGGCGGTAGCCGCGTCCAGGGTGCCCAGTGCATCGATCGCATCTGCATTCAGCCCGATCGCGCCGCTCTGCAGCGTGCCGGTCAGGCCGATCTGCCCCGCGCGCAGAGTTGCAGCAGTTGCCGCATAGGCCACACCGTTGCTACGCAACACACCGTCGGCGCCCAGATCCAGCGTACCAGTTGTATGCAGGCTGCCATCGGCATTCAATTCCGAACCGAACAGACGGATGGCCCCGGCACTGCTGCGGCCGCTGTGGCTCAAGGTGCCACTGGCTTGTGCATCCAGGGTACCGGCGGCGACCAGATCGCCTGCCAGGGTCATGCGCGCGCCGCGCAGACGCACATCGCCTTGCTGCGAGCCGAGCACGCCGCGCTGGTCGAGATCACCGGCGGCACGCACATCCATTCCATCGCGCGCCACCGTGGTCCCGCTCAGGCTCACCTGGCCCGCGCTGTCGATCTGCAGATCGCCACTCTGCGCCGCCAGGGTGCCGCGACTCACCACGCCGACACCGGCTTCGGTCGCAATCAGGCGGATACGGTCGGCATACATGCCGCCCAGCTGCGCCACGTCGATACCGATCGACGGGGCCGCGCCATCGGTGCCCGGCATCACGTCCAGCAGCATGCCGTCATAGTTGACCCGCCCTGCACCCGCGGCGGCGACCAGTTCCCTGGTCCAGATCGAGCCCTCCACGCTGAGCTGGCGCGACAGCAGGTCCAGGCGATCCACATTGAACGCATCCAGGCCGTTACTGCCAATGCTCAGCGCACCGCCGGTGATGCTGAAGCCATTCAACGCACCGTCGCTGCCCAGGTTGGGCGTGCCGGTGGTCAAGGTCACGCGCGAGGTGTTGAGAAATCCACAGCCGTCGCAGGAAATGCCGTTGGGGTTGGCGATCACCAACTGCGCCTTGGCACCGGCGATTTCGGTATAGCCCTGCAGGCGGCTGCTGGCCGAGGTGACTTCGTTGAGGATCAGCGAGGCGGCACCGCTGCGTTGCAGATTGTCATTGCCGGCGACATAGCCGCCCAGCTCGGTCTTGGAGATCTGCGCGCTGTTGTTGAGGATCAACCCGTTCGGGCCGACGTTGAAATTGCTGTAGCGGTTATGCGAGATGCCGCGCGCATTGGGCGCGACGATGTCCACCACCGGCACGCCATTGGCGGCGACCTGTTGACCGGGTGTCTGCCCGCCGGGATTTGGCGTTGGCGCCACCTGTGCCCACGCCGGAAACGATGTCCAGGTGACCGTGCAGCACAGCAGCAACGCAAGCGCGCGCTTGCTTTGTTCGGCCAGGTAAGCACGTACGCTCATCGCTTCGGTGTCCATCGTTTCTCTCTCGCCACTGGTCGGCGTCATCAATCAACAGCGCGCTGCCGGCTGGCGGCGCGATCCATGTCAGAACTGGTAGATCACACGCGCGCCATATGCCGGCTGCGCGCTTCCAAACCCATCCGGGCGATGGATTGCCCAGCCTGCAAATGCATCGATGCTGGCGCCGAACCAACCGCCGCGCAGACCCACCGCACCGCCCACCAGGCTGCGCCCGCGCAGGCCGCTGGCACTGGTGCCATCGATGTGGCCGGCATCCAGGCCCAGGTACGGTGTCAGCCCGATCTGCTGGATCGGAAAACTCAAGGTGTTGCGCCAGTACGCGCCTTTTTCCGCGCCCAGGGTCGCTTCGCCATCGAAGCCGCGCACGCTGTAGCGGCCCCCGATGGTGACGAACTCCGAGCCAAGCAACAGCTCGCCTGCGGTTTGCGCACGCAGGCTGCTCTCCCACGCCATCGGCACCGGGCCCAGCTTGAACGGCATGGCGGTACTCACGTCCAGCGTGGTCACGCCATAACGGAATGTCGGGAACCCGATCTGCGGGTCGTAACCAGTCCACTGGCTGTTGAACCACGGCGTGCCGCGCCGATGCGCGATGCGCACGTCCAGCTGCATCGCGCCCAGATAGCGGCGGTGAGTGAAGTAAAACTCCGCGCTGCTGGTATCGCGACGCTGGATGCCGATCTCCACGCCATCCAGATAGCTGCGCGCACGCCGCCGGCCAACCGTGACACCGGCGGAGGTCTTGCTGGTGCCATTGCGGTGCAACACGCGCTGGATATCCAGCTGCGCGTTGCTGGATTCGCCGCTGGACTGGAAGGTCTGCAAAAATCCGTCCACGCGCTGGTGATAGCGGTATGACGAGGCCGACAACGCAAACGTCCACCAGCCCCACGGCAGGTTGTAACTGAGACTGTTGCCACGCGTGCCGCGCTCTTCGTCGCGCGTGGCCAGGTCATGGCTGTAGCCGACGCTGAGCAGATCGTTGAGGCCCAGCGGGTTATCCAGCGAAACATCCAGCCCGCCTTGCACGCGGCCGGTAGCGTCCACGCCCGAGTCGTCGGCATTGGCCACGCCACGCCAGCGCCGACCGTGCTGCAAGGTGATGACCAGATCCGACTCGCCCGGTGCCTCGCCCGGCGCGATGTCGATCTTGGCGTCCTGCGATGGCAGTCGCTTGAACTGCTCCACCGCCTGCTCGATCGCACGCAGGTCCAGCAGATCGCCGTGCCGTAGCGGCAGCGCGCTCTTCCAATGTTCGCCGCCGGTGTCGGAAACCAGGCGCACCGCACGCAAGCGGCCGGGCATCAATTCGAAACGCAGTTCGCCGCGCGAAAGATCCTGTTCGGGCACGCCGATGCGCGTGGTGACCAGGCCACGCGCGACCAGCTGATCCAGGGCGCGACGGCGGATGATGTCGATACCGGCGCGACCGATGCAGCGGCCTTCATAGCGACGCAGCGCCTTCCACAACCACGCAAAGCGCGCGCCGTCGTTCCCTGCACCGGACAGGCGCACGCGGGCGATCGGAAAACACAGCTTCTCCTCGGGCAACACGGTGCTGCGCGCATCCAGGCGCTCGGCATCCTCGCGCGGGCCGGCGAAAGGTGCTTGTCGCTCCTGTTCCTGACGCCGCTGAATCTCCTCGGCCTGGCGCAATTGCTCCTGGCGATCCAGCGTTGTCGGTGCTGTTTGTTGTGCAGCCGCCAGCCCGGCGACAGCCCATAGGCAAGCCGCCAGCGCCGTTGACGCCGAACGCATCCACATCTGTCCTGCCCCCTGATACGGCGGGCCATGCCTTGGCACGCCGTCGCCTACACCGCCATGCCTGGCCACCAAAACGGCGCCGTAGTTCTTCAGCACAACGAATTCGGCGCAACTGTGACGGAACGTTAAAAATCGGTCAACGCGCCGTGTAGGGATCACCCTGTAAGAAAAACCCGACTCGCCCGATTATGTGATGAAAATCACATAAAATGGGCCCAGAAGCCCTACTTCTCCGTTTGCCTAGCCAATTACGTCGAGCCTAGTTCCGGATACGTCCGACATCTCAGCGCTAAAGTAGAAGTGAGGCGATAACTTTTACTGCCATATCGAATTACCTTCCAACGTCGAAATTCGATGGGTTCTAGGCAGGGCCGTATTTCAGTAAACAGGCTCGACAGTTCCAGTGGAGGTCTCACAAGTCCGGTCGACTAACCCGTACTCGGTTAAATTGAGACGCAATTCTCATTTCAAACGAGCTCATCCGATGAAGGTCGCGTCAATTTCTTGACGACGTAGACTTTACATAGGCATACGCAGTATCGCCGGTCGTCATACGCCCGGATCGCTAATGCACTGCCTCCTCCCCCAGCTCTTGCAACCACGTGCGTCGCGGTTGTCCTGACCGCACGGGCGCACTCACTCCTCTGCTCAGCCTCGCTTTGATTGCCGCAGGTGTGCCCCAGGCGCACGGTGGTGAAGTGCGGCCGGACGGGGTGACTGACGCCTCCACCGCCCTCACTCCCATGCAGCAGGCTGAGCAATTGCGCGGCCAGCAACGCCATGCGGATGCCTTGGCCATCTACGAGCGTGTACTGCGTGCGAACCCACGGGATCGTGGCGCCTACACCATGCGCGCGATCACGCTCAGCGACCTCGGCAGTGCACAGCTTGCGGCAGAGGCCGTATGGCGGCATCCGGACTGGTTCTCGCAGCAGGAGCGCGAGCGCATCGAAAACGACCGCGTCGCCCGCATGATCGGGTGGGCCAGCGCCGAGCCCATCGATGCCGTGCACCGCTACGCGGAGACCGATCAGGCCCTGGTCAACATCGCCCGCATCGAACGCGAATCACCGCCGAAGTCGAGGTGGGAAGCCACGCGGCTGCGTGTCGATAGCCTGGCCGCACTCAACCAGCGTCAGCGCCATCGCGACGTGGTGGCCAGCTACCAGGCCTTGAAAGCAGAAGGCATCGACGTTCCCGCGTATGTGCTGCCGACGGTCGGCGATTCGCTGATGGGCCTGCGCCGCCCGGCCGAGGCCGAGGCCGTGCTGCGGCAAGCCTTGCAGCACACCCCGGACGACTTCAATACACAACTGTTGCTGGGCTACGCCCTGCTGGAGCAGGAACGCTTCGATCTGGCGATGCCACTGTTCGAAACGCTCGCGGCCACGCAGGCGCCCTGGCCGCGCCGCAACGGTGCGAACAGCGGCTACGAAAACTGGGATCGCTTCAGCGCAGACATCGCCCTGGCCACCGCGCGCTCTGCCGCCAATGACAATCGCGGCGCGGACCGCCTGCTGCGCGAGCGCGTGGCCATCGGCCCCGACAACGCGGAACTGCAGGCGGCACTGGCCTCGATCGAATTCCGTCGCGGGCACCCCGGCAAAGCGCTGCAGCGTCACGCGATGGCATTGACGCTGGATCCGCATCAAAAGCAGGCGCGCAGTGGCGTGGTCGAGGCGCAGCGCGATCTGGATCGCCTGGACCTGGCCGATGCGACATTTGCCCCGTTGCGCAAGGAATATCCGGATGACGCCGGCCTGCAACGGCTTGGCGCTTCGCTGGAACGTCAACGCGGCTGGCAGGTGCATCTGAGCCATGCGCGCGGGCGCAGCGACAACGACACCTTGACCAACAGCACCTCGCCGCTGGGCAACGACTTCGGTAGTACGTTGCTGGAAGCCGAATCGCCATTTCTTGGCGAAGGCTGGCGTGTGGGTTTGCGTGCACGCGATGACTGGGCCGATTTCCAGGACACGCGTGTGCGCTTTCGCAGCTTCTGGCTGGGAACGCACTATCACTACGACCGCCTGGATGTCAGTGCCTACGGCGGACGGGCGCTCGACAACTTCGATCGCGATGGCACCGCCTGGGCACTGGATGCCGGCTGGCGGTTTTCCGATGCCTGGTACGGCAGCGTCGCCTGGCGCACGCGCGATCCGGAAGCCTCATTGCAGGCCCGCCGCTTCGGCATCACCGGCGACAGCATCGGCGCGGCCCTGCGCTGGACACCCAACGACGAAAGCCGTTGGGAACTGCAGGCACGCCAATTGCGTTACAGCGACGGCAATCGGCGCGATCAACTCGATCTTTCGGGCAGCCAACGCCTGTGGGCCAGCCCGCATGTGCTGCTGGATGGCCTGTTCGCCGCTTCGGCCGGACGCGCCGAAGACGAGCGCGCCGTCAATTACTTCAATCCGCGCCGCAACTCTGCGGTGGCCGCCGGCGTGCGCATCGATCAGATCGGCTGGCGTCGCTACGACTACGCCTTCCGGCAGCGGCTGGAGGTCACGGTCGGGCCGACCTATCAGTCCGGCTTCGGCAGTCAGTGGGTGCCCGGCGCGGCCTACCGGCACCTGTGGTCGCTGGGCGACGGCAGTGCGCTGAGCTACGGCGTGAGCTGGTCGCGCCCGGTCTACGACGGCCAGCGCGAACAACAACTTGGATTCGACCTGGATTTCCGATGGGGAGGTACGCCTTGATCCGCCTGCCGCTGCTGCTGGTCGCCTTGCTGCTGATGACGTTCGCGTCGTCGGCGCAGGCGGGCCTGCTGGTGCTCAGCTACCACGATGTTCGCGACGATGTCGCCGCCAAGGGCGATCCCGATCGTTATGCGGTGTCCACCAGCAACTTCGCCGCACATCTGGACTGGCTGCGCTCGCACGCCTATCACCCGGTGAGCGTGCAGCAGGTGCTGGATGCACGTGCCGGCAAGCATGCCCTGCCCTCCAGGCCGGTGTTGCTGACCTTCGACGACGGCTTGCGCAGCGTCTACACGCGCGTGTTCCCGTTATTGCAGGCCTACGGCTATCCCGCGCTGGTCGCACCCGTCACCAGCTGGGTCGAATTGCCCGCCGGCCAGGTGGTGCCCTACGGCCATCGCGATTTCACCCACGAGGATTTCGTCACCTGGGCGCAGCTGCGCGAGATGCAGGACAGCGGCCTGGTCGAAATCGGCTCGCACAGCGACGATCTGCACAAGGGCATCGCGGGCAACCCGTTCGGCAATCAGACCCCGGCGGCGGTCACCCGGCGCTGGGATGCAGGCAAGGGCTACGAAAGCGAAGCGGAGTATCGCCAGCGCATCCAGACCGATCTGCGCCATAGCCGCGACGCCATCGTGGCGCATCTGGGCACACCACCGCGCGCCATGGTGTGGCCGTATGCCGCCTACAACCGCGCCAGCAACGCCATTGCCGCGCAACTGGGCATGACGCTGAGCTTCGACCTGGAAGGCCGCTCGCACGAAGCCGATATCGGCCAGCAGGGCCGCGACCGCGTGGACGGGCAATCGCTGGCCAGCCTCGGCCGCCTGTTGCTGTTCAACAATCCCGATGTGCGCGACCTGGCCGGCGAACTGCGACGCGATCTGTCGCGCGATGGCCTGCGCGCGATCCAGATCGATCTGGACTACGTCTACGACCCGGACCCGGCGCAGCTGGCACGCAACCTGGACATCCTGGTCCAGCGGGTCAAGGACATCGGCCCCAGCCATGTGTTCCTGCAGGCCTTCGCCGACCCGGACGGCGATGGCGCCGCCGATGCGTTGTATTTCCCCAACCGTCATCTGCCGATGCGTGCGGACCTGTTCGGGCGTGTGGCCTGGCAGCTGCGTACCCGTGCCGGCGTGCGCGTGTTCGCCTGGCTGCCGGTGCTG
Source organism: Xanthomonas sp. BRIP62415 (assembly GCF_003993515.1). Classification (NCBI taxonomy): domain Bacteria; kingdom Pseudomonadati; phylum Pseudomonadota; class Gammaproteobacteria; order Lysobacterales; family Lysobacteraceae; genus Xanthomonas; species Xanthomonas sp. BRIP62415. The sequence goes on along the minus strand of NZ_QEZH01000042.1, from coordinate 17,307 downwards.
GGCTTCCATCTGCCCGATGCACAGCAGCAGGCCGCGCTGCAGATTCGCGGCAACGACCCGAAGGATGTGCCGCGCCTGGATCCGGGCAATCCGCGCACGCATCAGCTGGTCGCCGACATCTACGAAGACCTGGCCGCCAACACCTACTTCGAAGGCCTGCTGTTCCATGACGATGCCTATCTGCGCGACGACGAAGTGCCTGCCTACGGCAATGGCGACCCGACCAGGCGCACGCAGCAGCTGATCGGCTTCACCCAGGAGTTGAAGGCGGCCGCCGAACGCTGGCGACCCAAACTGGTGACGGTGCGCAACCTGTTCGCGCAGCCAGTGCTGGAGCCGCACAGCGAAGCCTGGTTTGCGCAGCGCCTGGACGCCTTTGCTTCGGCCTACGACTACACCGCGCTGATGGCGATGCCGTACATGGAGCAGGCCAACGATCCGCAGCAGTGGCTGCAGCAGCTGGCACAGCGTGTTGGCCAGCAGCCGCATGGTTTGGAGAACACCATTTTCGAACTGCAGACCGTGGATTGGCGCACCGGCAAGCCATTGCCTGACGGTGTGCTGCTCGCACACAGCAAGTTGCTCCTGGCTGCGGGCGTGCGCCACCTGGCGTACTACCCCGACGACTTCATCGGCGGCCACCCGTCTCTTCCCGAAGCGCGCGAGGCCATGTCGGCTCGGCAATTCCCATATATCGAGCGGTAACCGATGACGACCAGCCTCCTGTTGGGCGCCCTGTTCAACTTCGCGTTTTTCTATCCCATCATCATGGCGTTCTTCTGGATGATCGGAGGCACGTACTACTACCTGCGACGCGAACGCGGCACGCCCGGCCCCTCGTCGCCGCCACCGTTGGCCAGCGAGCCGTTCGTATCGCTGCTGGTGCCCTGCTACAACGAGGCCAAGCATGTCGGCGAGACCATCGCCGCGATGAGTGCGCAGAACTATCCGGATTTCGAGATCATCGCCATCAACGATGGCAGCAGCGACAACACGGCCGAGGCACTCGACGATCTCACCCACCAGCATCCGCGCCTGCGCGTGGTGCACCTGGAACAGAACCACGGCAAGGCCAACGCACTGCGGGTCGGCACGCTGGCATCGCGCTCGGACTACCTGGTGTGCGTGGATGCCGACGCCATCCTGGACCCGAATGCCACGCGCTGGATGGTGGGCCACCTGATCTCCGGCCCGCGCGTCGGCGGTGTCACCGGCAATCCGCGCGTGCGCAACCGCACCACGCTGATGGGCCGCATGCAGGTGGGCGAATTTTCCGCCATCGTGGGCCTGATCAAACGTGCGCAGCGCGTCTACGGGCGCCTGTTCACCGTGTCGGGCGTGATCTGCGCGTTTCGCCGCTCGGCGCTGCACCACGTCGGCTTCTGGTCCGACAACATGGTAACCGAAGACATCGACATCTCCTGGCGTCTGCAGCTGGACGACTGGGATATTCGCTACGAGCCCAACGCGCTGTGCTGGATCCTGATGCCGGAGACCTTCCGTGGCCTGTGGATGCAGCGCCTGCGCTGGGCACGCGGCGGCGTGGAAGTGCTGCTGAGCCATGGCCGCCGCGTGCTGTCCTGGCGCAGCCGACGCATGTGGGGCGTGTTGCTGGAATACGCGCTCAGCCTGGCCTGGGCCTACACCATGCTCTTCATCATCGTGCTGTGGCTGCTTGGCAAGGTCATCCCGCTGCCGCCTGCGCTGTACGTCGACACCATCCTGCCGCGCTGGCACGGCCTGGTGCTGGCGGTGGTGTGCCTGATGCAGTTCGCCACCAGCCTGGTGATCGAACGCCGCTACGAAAAAGGCCTGGCGCGCCAGTTCTTCTGGGTGATCTGGTATCCGGTCGCCTTCTGGATGATCGGCATGCTCACTGCCGTCATCGCCTTCCCCCGCGCCCTGCTCGCACGTCGCAGCAAACGTGCCCGCTGGAAAAGCCCCGACCGAGGAATCCAATGACACCGCCCATCATCAACCTGCCACAACGCCTCGGCCGCTCGCGCCGCCTCGCCTACGGCGCCGCCACCGCCGGCGCCTGGATGGTCTACTTCTATCTGTGGGCACCACTGGCAACGCTGATCGCCTGGTTCTTCGGCCTGCGCAGCGCCTACACGGAGCTGTATCTCAAGCACAACGCCCTGGATCCATTCGCGCTGGGCGCCCTGCCGGTGATCGCGCTGATGAGCGCCATCACCACCGTCGGCTGGGCCGAGTACAACCGCATCCGCTTCGCCAAGGCCGACCGGCGCAAGCGCCGCCCCACCGTGCTCGAACCGGAAGTCGATCAACGCCTGGGCGTTCCCGAGCAACTCGGCAGCCTGCTGCGCCATAGCCGCATCTCATCGGTGGCGATGGACAAGTTTGCGCGGCCGGTGGGGGTGCGGGTGGTTAGGCGCGGGTGAGTGGTTCTTGCAGTTCGTGCAACATCCTGGCGCAAAACCATGATGTTCGCTCAAAGCTCGGCCCGTATCAAAGAAACTGTGCAACGTGCGCACCGGCGGATGCACATTGCGGACAGGAGCCTGGGCACCGTGACGATTTATACGGTGAGAACAACCATGGCAACTCTCCACATCCACGCCATCAAAACAGCGGGCGCAGATCAGCTTCGGGCCGGGATCCTGTACACCACGGAATCGTATTTGACTCCCGAACTTCGCCCAACCTCGACGCCACCAAGGGACTCGGCGATGCGACGGCTTGGCCTATTCACATCCGCTACGGGATAGATGAATCCGGCAGAGCCAAACGCTTTCGCCCCCCAGCCGACGATTGCTCTAACCGCTTCACGCCCGTACCCATGGCCATGTTCGCTTTCCCGGATCCAGATGCCGACTTCCGGCTCAGGCGTACGTGTGCGATGAAGACCGCACAGTCCAGCAAATGCTCGCGTAGCGCCGATCCGTATCACAAAGTTGAAATCCTCCCCCTTTTCATTTTCCTTCAACCACCCTTGCCAGACACCCTTGAAATCCATCCGTGATTGCGGAGGATCAAACGACATGTAGCGCGTCAAGGAAGGAGTGATGCATGCAAACACCTCGTCTGCATCAGCTGGCGTAAACGGCCGAAGTCGTAGGCGCGGCGACACCAGTTCGATCTGGCTCCAGTCCACTCGCAGGTGTTCCAACGTCATGCATTGCGATCCTTATCCAAGCAACGTCCCTAGCGTACTGCTGAGGCGCTCCCACGGCGATACCACGGTAAGCACATGCTCGATACACCTCGCGTGATTAAGCGACACCCGCCTAAGCCCGAGTCTCTCGCCAGTATATTTCGGGTTGTTATTTCTGGCACTTTTCAAAGCGGACATCACCTCCCGGCAAGTTCTTCACAGGCTGCCAGCCCAGGCTTCGATAAAAGCCACTCGCACGGCTAGCCTCAGCTGTCTCCAGCCAAATCGTCCGATGGCGCTGAAATAAGCAAGCCTCCGCTTTATCCATCAATCTGCGCCCCAATCCGTTCCCCTCGAAGTCGGGTAGAACGAAAGCGGCGAACACACATCCTTCCTCGACATCCACCATAGAAAAACCGACGGGGGCACCATTGACCTCGGCGACCCAAGCGCATGGGGCTTCTAGAATTGCCTTTTTTATGGTTGCGGGGGTAATGCCCATTTCCACCAGTTGATCACGGGATAGATGATTTTCGTGAACCCTGGTGCGAATATCAAAAATTGCATCGATATCGGCCGGGCCAGCGAGTCTGATGGTTTTCTCCATGATGCACTGCTTTATATTCAATCCATATGGTCCAGATGGTTTTTAGATATCTGGCGCAATCAACGGCGGCCTCGTTCGCATGGCAGCAGCTCCGTCATCTCACTCCTCCCGCTGCGTCGCAGCCGTGGCGGTACGTCTTTGAGATCGGCTTACGCATCATGACCGCTCATGCGTGCCGGCTGGACCAGCCCATGACCGCGGCTGCCCATTTGCCAGACCATTCCGATCAGGTGGAAACATCTTCAGAGGATGAGCCGGCACACATGTGCCTGCCGAAACCAAACCGCTCGAGATGCTAAGTGATTGATTCCTGGTGACCCCGGCCCGATTCGAACGGGCGACCTTCCCCTTAGGAGGGGGACGCTCTATCCAGCTGAGCTACGGGGCCAAGATGGGCATTGTCGCACGATCGTTGCGATTGCCAAGCCGGTGGGTGGTTGGCGGAGCCTGCTAAAATCGGCGGCTACCCGTGTCGCGGTGGCCCTGGCTGCCGCGCGACCGTCCCGACCTTTGGAGATCCCATGTCCGCTGACCTGCTCAAGGCGCTCGACCTCGCCGCGTCCAATTCCGGTACTTATCTTGGCGAGGCCACCTGGTCGCAGGCGACCGGCGCCGGGGTGCTGCAGCCGCTCAATCCGACCACCAATGCGGTGATCGCCGATGTGCAGGCGACCACGCCGGAGGATTACGAGCTGATCGTCCAGCGTGCGCAGGCCGCCTTCAAGGTCTGGCGGACCACGCCTGCGCCGCGCCGTGGCGAAGCTGTTCGCCTGTGTGGCGAGGCGCTGCGCGCGCACAAGGATGCGCTGGGCTCGCTGGTGGCGCTGGAAATGGGCAAGAGCAAGCCCGAGGGCGATGGCGAGGTGCAGGAGATGATCGACATCGCCGACTTCGCGGTCGGCCAGAGCCGCATGCTCTATGGCTACACCATGCATTCGGAGCGTCCCGGCCACCGCATGTACGAGCAGTACCAGCCGCTGGGCCTGGTCGGCATCATCAGCGCGTTCAACTTCCCGGTGGCAGTGTGGGCGTGGAATGCGTTCCTGGCGGCGATCTGCGGCGATATCTGCATCTGGAAGCCGTCCAACAAGACGCCGCTGACCGCGATCGCGACGATGAAGATCTGCAATGCCGCGCTCAAGGACGCCGGCTTCCCGGACATCTTCTTCCTGATCAACGATGCCGGCACCTCCCTGTCCGAGAAGCTGGTCGAGGACAGCCGCGTGCCGCTGATCAGCTTCACCGGGTCGACCCAGATCGGCCGCGTGGTTGCGGAAAAGGTCGCGCGCCGCCTGGGCCGTTGCCTGCTCGAACTGGGCGGCAACAACGCCATCATCCTGGACGAAACCGCCGACCTGAAGCTGGCCATCCCCGGCATCGTGTTCGGCGCGGTGGGCACCGCCGGGCAGCGCTGCACCACCACGCGCCGCCTGATCGTGCATGAATCCATCTACGACAACGTGCTGGCCACGCTGGTCAAGGCGTACAAGCAGCTCGACAGCAAGATCGGCGACCCCACCGACCCGGCCAACCTGATGGGCCCGCTCAACAGCCAGGGCGCGGTGGAGCAGTTCCTGGCCTCGATCGCCAAGGCCAAGGCGGCCGGCGGCACGGTCGAAGTGGGCGGCACCGCGATCGATCGCCCTGGCAACTTCGTGCTGCCGGCGATCGTCACCGGGCTGCAGAACAGCGACGCGGTGGTGCAGCACGAGACCTTCGCGCCGATCCTGTACGTGATGAAGTACAGCACGCTGGACGAGGCGATCGAGCTGCAGAACGGCGTGCCGCAGGGCCTGTCGTCGTCGATCTTCACCCAGAACCTGAAGGCGGCCGAGAAGTTCCTGTCGGCGGCCGGCAGCGACTGCGGCATCGCCAACGTCAACATCGGCACCTCCGGTGCGGAGATCGGCGGTGCGTTCGGTGGCGAGAAGGAGACCGGCGGTGGCCGCGAATCCGGCTCGGATGCCTGGAAGGTCTATATGCGTCGCCAGACCAATACGATCAACTACTCCGACTCGCTGCCGCTGGCACAGGGCATCAAGTTCGATCTCTGATCGACGTGTGCAGGCGCGCCGGGCATCGCGCCGGCGCGCTGTCGCATGCGTGCCGGACCATGGCTGCTCCGGTGCGTCCGCGCCCGGCATCCACGCTCCCGGCGGCGTGGCCCCGATGCCGTGGTCACAGCCGCGAGTCGCACCTGCGCATCATCTGGGCGTCCAAGGTTTCCCTCGCCGCTCAGTCCGATGTTGGGGCGAGCAGACATCCAGCCCCGCCCGTTCGCGTCAAACCCGACCACGCGATCGCGTTTGGCCGCAGATGGCACGCCATTCGGGCGGCAGCTCTGGGATAATCGGGCCACGCCAGCCGTCGGCTGCCGCCACTTCAGGAGTTCATGATGAACGTCGTCGTTCGACAGACCAGCGCCATGGCCATCGTCAGCCTGGTCTCGGGCATTCTCGGCTGGACGCTGATCCCGTTTCTCGGCAGCCTCTGCGCCATCATCACCGGCCACATGGCGCGCGCGGAAATCCGCCGCAATCCGCAGGGGCTGGACGGCGACGGGCTGGCCATCGGCGGGCTGATTCTCGGCTGGTTGGCGGTTGCGCTCTGGGTGGCAGGGGTGGCGATCTTCATCCTGTTCTTCGGCGGCCTGGCCTGGCTTGCGGCCGCCAACAGTTGAGCATGGCCGCGCCCTCCTCCGCCCAACGCTTCAACGACCGCGTCGCGGCCTATGTGCGCTACCGGCCAAGCTATCCGCCACAACTGCTGCGCTGGCTGCACGAAGAGCTGGGCGTGACGCCGGCCACCACGGTGGCCGATATCGGTGCCGGCACCGGCATCTCCAGCCGGCTGTTCCTGGAGGCCGGCTATCCGGTCACGGCGGTGGAACCCAACCCGGCCATGCGCGAAGCCGCGCAACAGTGGCTGGCGGAGTTCCCCACCTTCCGCGCGGTCGACGGCACCGCCGAGGCCACCGGGCTGGCCGCTGCCAGTGTCGGATTGGTGTCCGCGGCACAGGCCTTCCACTGGTTCGACGTTCGGGCGGTGCGCGCCGAATGGGCGCGCATCCTGCAGCCCGGCGGGCTGGCGGTGATCTACTGGAACAGCCGCGAGCTGGACACCACCGACTTCCTGCGCGGCTACGAGCAATTGCTGCTGGACTACGGCACCGACTATTCGGCCGTGGCCGAGCGCTATCAGGACGATGCCACCATGCAGGCCTGGTTCGGCGACGGCTTCCGCGCGATGGCGCGCTTTCCCAACGTGCAGCGGCTGGATTTCGATGCCTTGCGTGGCCGGCTGTTGTCTTCGTCATATGCGCCGCTGGCGCATGACCCGCGTCATGTCCCGATGCTCGCCGCGCTGCGCACGCTGTTCGATGCGCACGCGCGCGACGGGCTGATCGACTTCCAATACCAGACCCGGGTGTTCGCCGGGGGATTGAACTGACCCACATGTATTCGCTTGCCCGCCCCCTGCTGTTTTCCCTCGACGCCGAGCGCGCCCATGCGCTGGCATTGCGCTCCATCGATGTTGCCTACCGCACCGGCACCACATCGCTGCTGGCCAGGCGCCCGGAGCCGCTGCCGACACCGGCCTTCGGGCTGATGTTTCCCAACCCGGTCGGTCTCGGTGCCGGCCTGGACAAGAACGGCGAGCACATCGATGCGCTGCTTGCGCTTGGCTTTGGGTTTGTCGAGATCGGCACGGTGACCCCGCGGCCGCAGGAGGGCAATCCCAAGCCGCGCATGTTCCGCTTGCCGGAGTACCAGGCGGTGATCAACCGCATGGGCTTCAACAACCTGGGCGTGGATGTGCTGGTGGCCAACGTGCAACGCGCGCGTCGTCGCGGCGGCCTGCTCGGCATCAACATCGGCAAGAACAAGGACACGCCCAACGAAGAGGCGACCAGCGATTACCGCTATTGCATGGAGCGCATCTACCCGCTGGCCGACTACATCACCGTCAACATCTCCTCGCCCAACACCGCCGGCTTGCGCGAACTGCAGGAAGAACAGGCGCTGCGTCGGCTGATCGCCGACCTGCGCGAAACCCAGGAAGCCCTGGCCGCGCAACACGGCAAGCGCGTGCCGATGCTGGTGAAGGTGGCGCCGGACCTCAACGACCGCGACATCGATGCGGCCGCGCGCGTGCTGGCCGACCTGGCGGTGGATGGCGTGATCGCCACCAACACCACGGTGACGCGCACCTTGATCGCCAATCATCCGCTGGCTGGCGAGGCTGGCGGCCTGTCGGGTGCACCGCTGCTGGGGCAATCCACGCTGGTGCTGCGCCGCTTGCGCGCCCGCCTGCCCGAGTCGATTCCGTTGATCGGCGTGGGCGGCATCAATTCCGGTGCGGACGCGGTAGCCAAGATGGCGGCCGGCGCGACCCTGGTGCAGTGCTACAGCGGCCTGGTCTATCGCGGGCCGCCGCTGATCGGCGAATGCGTCAATGCAATCCGCCGCCGCCGCGAGGCGCCCAGCGGCGGTGCGGTGTCGCCGTTATGAGCACTGCAGCGCAGGCCGGCTGGCGCTTGAGCGAGCACGCGCCACTGCGCGCGCTCAACACCTTCCATGTGGAGGCCACGGCACGCTGGTTGCTGGGCATCCACGCACCCGATGCACTGCCGCAGGCGCTGGCGGCACCGGAGATCGCCGGGCAGCCGCTGCTGGTGTTGGGCAGCGGCAGCAACGTGCTGCTGGCCGGCGACCCGCCGGGCTGCGTGCTGTGTTTCGAAAACCGCGACATCGCCATCATTGCGCACCACGCCGACCACGCCATCGTGCGCGCCGGTGCCGGCGTCAACTGGCATGCGCTGGTGCTGTATTCGCTGCAGCAGGGGTTGTCGGGGCTGGAGAACCTGGCCTTGATTCCCGGCACGGTCGGCGCCTGCCCGATCCAGAACATCGGCGCATACGGCGCGCAGGTGGGCGACTTCATCCATGTGGTGGATGCCTTCGACCTGCAGGCACAGCAATTCGTGCGACTGACTGCGGCCGAGTGCGCCTTTGCCTATCGCGACAGCGTGTTCAAGCAGCAGCCGGAGCGTTACCTGATCGTCGCGGTGGAATTCAATCTGCCGCTGCTGCATGAGTTGCGGCTGGACTATGCCGGCATCCGCGAGGAACTGGCCAGCATGGGCGCCGAACTGGCCGGTGCCGCCGATGTGGCGCAGGCGGTGATCAATATCCGTCGGCGCAAGCTGCCGGACCCGGATGTGCTCGGCAATGCCGGCAGCTTCTTCAAGAATCCGTTGCTGCCCAGCGAGCAGATCGCCGCGTTGCAGGCCACATTCGCCGACATGCCGGTGTATCCAGGCGAACAGCCCGGCCAGGGCAAGTTGTCGGCGGCCTGGTTGATCGAGCAGTGTGGCTGGAAAGGCCGGCGCGAGGGCGATGCCGGGGTATCGCCGGACCACGCGCTGGTGCTGGTCAACTACGGCACTGCCAGCGGTGCGCAACTGCTGGATGTTGCGCGGCGCATCGCCGAGTCGGTGCGCGAGCGTTATTCGGTGATCCTGGAGCCGGAGCCACGCATCATCGGAGCGCATTGGTGACCGCAGCGCAGGCGTCGCGACGTGCCGCGCTGTGGATGCTCACCAGTACCTTCGCCTTTGGCCTGATGGCGATCTGCATCCGGCTGGCGTCAAGCACGATCGCCACCACCGAGATCGCGTTCTTTCGCAATGCGTTCGGGCTGCTGGCCCTGTTGCCGCTGATCCTGCGCCCCGGCAAGGCGCTGCCGCGCACGCGGCAGTTGCCGCACTATCTGGCACGCACCCTGATCGGCCTGGCCTCGATGCTGTGCGGGTTCTGGGCGATCGGCCACCTGCCGTTGTCGCAGGCGATCTCGCTGTCGTATTCCACCCCGTTGTTCGTCACCGTCCTTGCCGTGGTGTGGCTGCGCGAACAGGTGCGCCTGCGGCGCTGGCTGGCGGTGGCGGCCGGATTCATCGGCGTGCTGGTGATCCTGCGGCCGGGCTCGTCCACCTTTACGCCCGGGCTGCTGATTGCGCTGCTGGCAGCGGTGATCAGCGCCGTGGTGGCGATCCAGATCAAGCAGCTCTCGCGCAGCGACGACTCGGACACCGTGGTGTTCTACACCTATGTGTTCTGGGTGCCGATGTCGCTGATTCCGGCACTGTTCCAGTGGACCTGGCCGCACGGTATCGACTGGCTCTGGCTGGCGGCGACCGGCATCTTCGGCACCGCCGGGCAGCTGTTCTGGACGCGCGCGCTCAAGCTGGGCGAAGTCTCCGCACTGCAGCCGATCAGCTTCATGCAGCTGCCGCTGGTGGCGCTGCTGGGCTGGTGGCTGTTCGGCGAGGCGATCGAACACCATACCCTTATCGGTGCGGCCATCATCATCAGTGCCAACGTCTACATCGCGCATCGTGAAAGCGTGCTGGCACGCCGCGCCGCCACGCATGCGCCGCTGGAAGGCGCAAAACCGGGCGAGTGATCGACCGTCTGCAGGCGGCCTGACCGGCGCGCGATGGCGTGGCGACGCTGCCGACGTACACTGCGCCGATACGCGCTCCCCGGGCATCGAAGGGCGATGCGTACGCACATTCGTTGACTGTTCCAAAGTGAGGTCGGTATGCCGGTTCCAAGCAAAACCATCGGCCTGATCGGCGGCATGAGCTGGGAATCCACCCTGCCCTACTACCGCATCATCAACCAGCGGGTGCGCCATGCCTGCGGCGGCCTGCACTCGGCCAAGGTCTTGCTGTACAGCGTCAACTTCCATGAGATCGAGCGCCTGCAACACGCCGGCGACTGGGACGGCGCCGGCCGGGCGATGGCAGCAGCGGCGCGCGCGCTGCATGCCGGTGGCGCCGACTTCCTGGTGCTGTGCACCAACACCATGCATTGCGTTGCCGATGCGATCACCTCCGCCACGCCGCTGCCATTGCTGCATATCGCCGATGCCACGGCCGAGGCGCTGATTGCGGCGGGCGTCACCCGGGTCGGGCTGCTCGGCACGCGTTTCACCATGGAACAGCCGTTCTATCGCGAGCGCCTGGCTGCGCGTGGCCTGCAGGTGCTGGTACCGCCGGCCGACGTACGCGCGCAGCTGCATCGGGTGATCTACGACGAACTCTGCCAGGGCGTCATCCGGCCGGCGTCGCGCGGCTATTTTCGTCAGGTCATGGCCGACCTCGGCCAGGAGGGCGCGCAAGCGATCATCCTGGGCTGTACCGAGATTTCGCTGCTGGTGGACAGCAGCGATGCACAGTTGCCGTTGTTCGACACCACCGCCCTGCATGCCGAAGCGGCCGCGCACGCAAGTGTGCGCGACTGACCGCCACCAAAGGCGCAGCCAGCGCGCCTTTCCCGAAGTGCCCCCGCCCCGCCGTTGCGTGCAAACGTGCAAGCTGCGCATTGCCGCAGCGAGAACATGGGTGACTCACACCCCGCGGCTGCAGCACGCGCAGGCGCGCGATCACCTGCCACAGGATGTCATGCCTTGAAGACCCGTCCAGCAACAGGCACCGCACCAGCAAGCCAGCTCACACGCGGTGATTACAAGACGCTGGCGTTGTCCGCACTGGGCGGCGCACTGGAATTCTACGACTTCATCATCTTCATTTTCTTCGCCACGGTGCTGGGGGAGCTGTTCTTCCCACCGGGCATTCCGGAGTGGATGCGGCAGTTGCAGACCTTCGGCATCTTTGCAGCCGGGTACCTGATCCGCCCGCTGGGCGGGATGGTGATGGCGCACTTCGGCGATCTGCTCGGTCGCAAGCGCATGTTCGCGCTGAGCATCGGGCTGATGGCGTTGCCGACGCTGGCCATCGGCGTGCTGCCGACTTACGCGCAGATCGGCCTGGCCGCCCCCTTACTGCTGCTGACGATGCGGTTGCTGCAGGGCGCGGCCATCGGCGGCGAAGTCCCCAGTGCATGGGTCTTCGTCGCAGAACACGTGCCTGCACAGCGCAGGGGACTGGCGTGCGGGACCTTGACGGCCGGCCTGGCGGCCGGCGTGTTGCTCGGCTCGCTCAGTGCCGGGGCGATCAATCGCGCCTTCACACCGCAGGAAATCGCCGAAGGCGCCTGGCGCCTGCCGTTCCTGGCCGGTGGCATCTTCGGCCTGCTTTCGGTGTATCTGCGGCGCTGGCTGCACGAAACACCGGTGTTCGCCGGGCTGATGGCGATGCGTGCCCTGGCGCGCGAGACGCCGCTCAAGGTGGTGCTGCGCGATCATCCACGCAGTGTGGCGCTGTCGTTGTGGCTGACCTGGATGGTGGCAGCCGGGGTGCTGGTGGTGTCGTTGATGACGCCGACGCTGCTGCAGAGCGCGTATCACTATCCGGCAGCGGTCGCCTTGCAGGCCAACCTGCTTGCGGTCCTGCTGCAGGCGGCCGGCTCGATCGTGGCCGGCGCCTTGTCCGATCGCTACGGCAATGGACGCGTGCTGCTTGCCGGCAGCGTATTCCTGGGCGCCAGCGCCTGGCTGTTCTATCGGCTGGCCGGCGATCCGCAGTTGCTGTTTCCACTATATGCCCTGATGGGCGCGGCGCTCGGCGTCCTGGGCGCGATCCCGCGCGTCATGGTCGAGGCGTTTCCGCCGGTGGTGCGCCTGTCCGGCGTGTCATTCGCCTACAACCTGGGCTATGCGGTGTTTGGTGGCCTGACCCCGCTGGTGGTGGTGATGCTGCTCAAGCAGCACCCGATGGGACCGGCGTATTACATGATTCTGCTGGCAGTGATCGGCAGCGTGATCGGGCTGCAGTTGCGGCGCCGGGAGCTGGCAAGCCCTCGCTGAGTCAAAGGCAGCGGCGTATTGGCGCCACGCTAGGCATCCCGGCCTGCGCCGACCGCGTTCGACCACAAAGCGGTCGTGACCTCAGGTCGAAGCGGGATGGCGACGCCAATGCGGCCGCCGCGCGCCGCGAAACATCACCAGATACAGCCCTACCACCCACACCAGCGCGGCCGACCAGCCGCCCAGGATGTCGGAGGGGTAATGCACCCCCAGGTAGATCCGCGACACCCCCACCAGCACCGCGAACCCACTTGCGGCAATGGCCACCGGCCAGCGCCAGCGGGTGTTCCAGGCCAGCGAGACCACCACCGCGGCGAGCGTCATCGAGCCCATCGCATGCCCGCTGGGAAAGCTGAAGGTGCTTTCCGGGGCAATCGATTCCCACAGGCTTGGGCGGTCGCGCTGGAAGACCTGCTTGGCGCCCATGTTCAGCAAGGCCGAGCCAGCAAAGCCGAGTGCGGCAAAGGTTCCCTCGCGCCAGCGCCGCAGCATCAGCAATACCAGCACGATGGCGATATCGGCCGGGATCACCCCGTACTGGTAGCCAAGCTTGGAAACCACCCCGAAAAACGCATCCAGCCCCGGCGTGGCGATGCTGCGCATGCTCCACAGCAAGGGCTCGTCGAAGTAAAAATTTTCCAGTTCGTGGACTTCGTCGGCCAGGTCGACGAACAGGCCCAGCGGCAGCAGCACGCCGGCAAACAGCAACGCCATGCGCCACGCATTGCTGCGCAGCCATCCCCTGAAACCGGCCGGCGATTCAGTCGGCGCGGCGGACATAGGTGCGTTCGACGTACTGATCGATCAGATCGATGAACTCGTAGGCAATGTTCTCGCCACGCAGGGTGACGCTTTTCTCGCCATCGATGAACACCGGCGCCGACGGCGCCTCGCCGGTGCCCGGCAACGAGATGCCGATGTTGGCATGGCGCGATTCGCCCGGCCCGTTGACCACGCAGCCCATCACCGCCAGGGTCATGTTCTCCGCGCCGGGGTTGCTGATCTTCCACTCCGGCATCTTGGCGCGCACATGGTTCTGCACCACGCCGGCCAGTTCCTGAAAGAACTCGGAGGTGGTGCGGCCGCAACCCGGGCAGGCGGTGACCATCGGCGTGAAGGCGCGCTGGCCGGTGGTCTGCAGCAGTTCCTGCGCGACGACCACTTCCTGGGTGCGCGACTGGCCGGGCTCCGGCGTCAGCGAGATGCGGATGGTGTCGCCGATGCCTTCCTGCAGCAAAACGCTCAGCGCCGCGGCCGAAGCCACGATGCCCTTGCTGCCGATACCGGCTTCGGTCAGGCCCAGATGCAGCGCAAAATCGCAGCGGCTCGCCATGTCGCGATACACCGCGATCAGCTCCTGCACGCCGGACACCTTGGCCGACAGGATGATGCGCTCGCGCGCCAGGCCCAGTTCCACCGCGCGCTCGGCCGAATCCACTGCCGAGCGGATCAGCGCCTCGCGCAGCACGCGGCCGGCATCCCAGGGCGTGTCGCGCTGCGAGTTCTCGTCCATCAGCTGCGCGGCCAGCGACTGGTCCAGCGAGCCCCAGTTGGCACCGATGCGCACCGGCTTGTCGTACTTGATCGCAAACTCGATCAGCTGCGCGAACTGCAGATCCTTCTTCTTGCCGAAGCCGACATTGCCCGGATTGATGCGGTACTTGGCCAGCGCTTCGGCGCAGGCCGGCTCGGCGGCGAGCAGCTGATGCCCGTTGTAGTGGAAGTCGCCGATCAACGGCACCTCGATCCCCATCATGCGCAGCTTGTCGACGATGCGCGGAATGGCCGCGGCCGACTCGGCGTTGTTGACGGTCAGGCGCACCATTTCCGAGCCGGCACGCCACAGGTCGGCCACCTGCTTGACGCTGCCGGCGATGTCGGCGGTGTCGGTATTGGTCATCGACTGGACGACCACCGGGTGGCCGCCGCCCACGGTCACGCTGCCGATCTTAACGGCCTGGGTGATGCGGCGCGGCCAGGCGGTGGCGTCGGCGGGAGGGGTTGGGCGAGTCACGGCGTCGTACATCGCGGTATTTTAGCCTGTCATCGGTCCGCTCACAGCTGAAGCGCTGCGCGCGCCGTCTTCCAGGCCGATGCGACGGTTTGTCGCAGGCCGCCACGCCCCCGAGCGCATAGCATTGCCGTGATGAATTCCTCAGACGCCTCCTTCCTGCGGACCCTGTGCAGCCTGCGCTGGCTGGCCACTGCCGGCCAGGCCGCCACCATCCTGGTCGCCACCGGGCTGATGGGCCTGGATCTGCCGCAGCAACCCTTGTGGGCCGGCGTGGCCGCGCTGGCGGTGTTCAACCTGTATGCGCAGCTGCGGGTGGCCCATCGCGGCGCGGTCAGCCCGGCCACCGAATTCGGCCACATCCTGGTCGATGTCACGGTGCTGACCTGGATGGTGGGCTGGAGCGGCGGCATCGCCAACCCCTTCGGCTCCCTGTTCCTGGTGCTGATCGCCCTGGCCGCGCTGGCCCTGCCGCTGGGCTGGGCGATGGCGGTGGCGGCGGCGTGCGTGGCCGGTTATGTGATCAGTGCAGCGTTCGGGCTGCCGCTGCCCTACGGCAGTTTCGACCCGCTCAGCCTGCATATGTGGGGCATGGCCGCCAACTTCCTGTTGTCCACGGTGGTGGTGCTGGCCTTCGCCACCCGGCTGGCCTTGTCGATGCGCGAACGCGAGCGCGAGATCTCCACGCTGCGCGAGCGCTTCGCGCGCAACGAGGGCATCGTCGCGCTGGCCACGCATGCGGCCTCGGTCGCGCATGAGTTGAACACGCCGCTGGCGACGATGACGCTGCTGGTCGACGACATCGCCGACCAGTGCGACCAGAGCGAATTGCGCGAGGATCTGGACACCTTGCGCGAGCTGCTGGTGCAGTGCCACGAGCGCGTGCTGGCGCTGGCCGCACCGGCCGACAACGGCCACCTCAGCCGCGAAGTCGCGGTCAAGGACGTGCTGGAACAATGGCGGCTGGTGCGCCCGACCATCGAGCTGCGCCGCAACGACGATGCGCCGATGCGCCTGCTGCTGCAGCCCGGGGTCAGCCATCTGCTGATGGTGTTGCTCAACAATGCGGCCGATGCCGGCGAACGGGCCGGCCGGCCGCAGATCGACCTGACGCTGCGCGTGGAGCAGGATCATCTCAGCGGCGAAGTACGCGACTACGGTCCGGGCTTCGATACCTCGCAAGCCATGCTGCCCGGCACCCTGTTCAACAGCGGCAAGCATGACGGCATGGGTGTTGGGCTGGCGCTGTCGCATGCCACCGTCGAACGGCTGCAGGGCGAGTTGTGGATGCTGCCCGCCGAAGGCAGCGGCGCCCGCGTCGGTTTCCGTCTGCCGCTCTCCGAACACGAGGCACTCGCATGACAAGCACTCCCCTGCGCACCGGCCTGCTGGTCGACGACGACACCTTGTACCTGCGCACGCTGCAACGCAGCCTCGCCCGCCGCGGCGTGGACACCCTGACCGCCACCGATGCGGCCAGTGCCTTGTCGACCGCACGCAGCGCCCTGCCGGATTTCGCCCTGATCGATCTCAAGCTCGGCCACGATTCCGGCCTGAGCCTGATCCAGCCGTTGCGCGAGATCCGCGCCGACATGCGCATCCTGCTGGTCACCGGCTACGCGAGCATCGCCACCGCCGTGGAGGCCATCAAGCTCGGTGCCGACGACTATCTGCCCAAGCCGGCCAATATCCCCACCATCATGCGGGCACTGGGCGAAGAGGACGACGAGCTGCCCGAGCCGGACGAAGAAGAAACCGCGCGGGAAATGATGACACCGCTGAGCCGCCTGCAATGGGAGCACATCCAGCAGGCGCTGCACGAAACCGGCGGCAATGTCTCGGCTGCCGCACGCCTGCTCGGCATGCACCGCCGCTCGCTGCAGCGCAAGTTGACCAAGCGGCCAAGCCCGGGGCCATTACGCGAGCCCGGACGTTGAGACGCGGCCAGTTGCCGTGAGGAGAAATCGGTCGAGGGCGCAGCGCCCTCGCCGCTCGCCGGACACGCCGTGACCCCATCCCCAGGGGCGCGTTGGCGGCATCCATGCCGCCAACGTTCCGGCAACCCGCAAGCACACCGCACCAGACAGTTGGTCGGCGCTCTTGTGAGAGCTGTCTATCGTGCGGCGCCCATCAGACATGGAGCCGATACGTCATGAGCGAACGACGCATCCAACACCGCTCTTACCGTGCACACCGACCATCTCGATAGGTCCTTGCCTGCTCACCGTCGCGGGACCCTGAGCGGCATGGATGCCGCGCCGGAGCCTACATGGACGTACTTGCGGCGTGTCCCGCGATGGTGGGCGGGCCAGGGCCCTGCAGCCAACGCGCAGCGTCGAGGGGGCGGCGCCCTCACCGCACCAAACAGTTGGTCGGCGCTCTTGTGGGAGCTGTCTGTCGTGCGGCGCCCATCAGACATGGAGCCGATACGTCATGAGCGAACGACGCATCCAGCACCGCTCTTACCGTGCACACCGACCATCTCAACTGGTCCTTGCCCGCTCACCGTCGCGGGACCCTGAGCGGCATGGATGCCGCGCCGGAGCCTACATGGACGTACTTGCGGCGTGTCCTGCGATGGTGGGCGGGCAAGGGCCCTGCAGCCAACGCGCAGCGTCGAGGGCGCGGCGCCCTCACCGCTTGCGGGACACGCCGTTAACCCATCCCTGGGAGCTCGATGGCGGCATCCATGCCGCCACACGGTCCCGCAACCGGCAAGGACGCCGCACCAGACAGTTGGTCGGCGCTCACTTGAAAAACTGTCTGTAGTGAGGCTTGCACCAGACGTGGAGTCGATGC
>NZ_QEZH01000041.1:0-1448 GCF_003993515.1 Xanthomonas sp. BRIP62415 | reverse complement strand
ATCTGCGCCAGCGCCTGTTCCACCTCGCCCTGGGGCGCCTCGTGCGTGTCGGCAGCACGCGCAGCGCCCGGTTTCGGCAACGCCGCCTTGTCGATCTTCCCGTTGGCCGTCAGCGGCAGCCGGTCCAGGCCCACGTACAACGCCGGCACCATGTACTCCGGCACCCACTCACCGAGGTAGCGCTGCAGCTCGCCTGTCCCCGGCACCGTATTGCCCGGCAGTGCCACCACATACGCCACCAGCCGCTTGCCCTCGCCAGCGTCGTGTGCCTGCACGCTCACCGCACCCAACTGGGGATGGCTGGTCAGCGCACGCTCCACTTCTCCCAGTTCGATCCGGTAACCGCGCACCTTCACCTGCGCATCGTCGCGGCCCAGATACTCCAGCATGCCGTCGCTGCGGTAGCGCACCCGGTCGCCGGTGGCGTACAGCCGTGCACCAGCCCCACCGCCGAACGCATCCGGCACGAACCGCTGCGCCGTCGCCGCCGCATGCCCCACATACCCAATCCCCACGCCGCTGCCGCCGACGTACAGTTCGCCCACCGTCCCCGGCGGCACCAGTTGGCCGGCGTGGTCCAGCACGTACGCGCTGCGCCCGGCCACGCCGCGCCCGATCGGCACGCTGCCCTGTCCGGTCCACCCATTCAACGCCAGGCAGCAACTGAAGGTGGTCGCCTCCGTCGGGCCGTAGCCGTTCACCAGCGTGCCGCTGAACGGCAGCGCCAGATAGCGCTGCACATGCACAGGCGACAGCGCATCACCGCCGGCCAGCAGATAGCGCAGCCCCCTCAAACCCTG
The DNA here is from genome assembly GCF_003993515.1 of Xanthomonas sp. BRIP62415. NCBI lineage: Bacteria > Pseudomonadati > Pseudomonadota > Gammaproteobacteria > Lysobacterales > Lysobacteraceae > Xanthomonas > Xanthomonas sp. BRIP62415. Next base: position 648 of record NZ_QEZH01000041.1, on the reverse strand, counting down.
CGGATGCTCATCGACCATCAACTGGAACAGCGCCGCCGTCAGCCACAGCACTGTCACCCCGTTGGCCTCGATCAACCGACCCAGCTCGCTCAGCGAGACCCGCCCTTCCGGCGCCATCACCAGCCGCCCTCCGTTGAGCAGCGCACCCCAGATTTCAAAGGTGGACGCATCAAAGGACACCGGCGCCAGCTGCAGCAGCACATCGTCCTGGCCCAACGTCACGTAGTCCTGGCCCACGACCAGATCGACGATCCCGCCATCGCTGACCAACACCCCCTTGGGCCGACCCGTCGAGCCGGAGGTGAACATCACATAGGCCGCACTGTTGCCGCTGCGCCCGGCCCACTCGTAACGCTCGCCACCGGCGATGGCCGCGTCCAGGCTGGACCACTGCAGTACCGGAGCCAGCGCCCACTCCGGCACTTGATCGCTTACCAGCCATGCCACCTGTGCATCGGCCTGCATCGCCCGCAGGCGCTCGGCAGGATAGCTGGCATCCAGCGGCACGTAACTCGCCCCGGCGCGCACGATGCCCAGCAAGGTGGCCACCAGCCAGCGCGAACGAGCCAGGCTGACGCCTATGCGCATCCCCGGCTGCACCCCGCTGCGCTGCAGGGCCCAGGCAATCGCCGCACTGGCTGCCTCCAG
>NZ_QEZH01000040.1:0-1841 GCF_003993515.1 Xanthomonas sp. BRIP62415 | reverse complement strand
GGCATGACAACTTCTTCGAGCTGGGCGGCGATTCGATCTTGAGCATCCAGATCAAGGCGCAGGCGCAGCAACAAGGGCTGGAGTTTGCGCTGGAGGCGTTGTTCGAACGCCAGACCGTGGCCAGGCTAGCCGAGGTGACGACCCATGGCGGAACGGCGGTGGCCGTCCCCCGGGTGGAAGCCTTCGACATGTTGTCGCCGCAGGAACTGGCCGCACTTGACCAGGAGAGCGTGTGATGAGCGATACCCAGAACGCTGCCGATCGGCTGCGGATCGAGGATGCCTACCCGCTCGGCCATGCACAGGCTGGCATGATCTTCCACAACGAGATGCACGCCGAAAGCTCGATCTATCACGATATTGTGACGTTCCAGCTTCGCCTTCGTTTCGACCTCGGGGCGCTCACTGCTGTCCTTGACGAGCTGGTGGCGGCTCATCCAGTCCTGCGCACGCGCTTTCGCCTTAAGAATGCGTCGCGCCCGCTGCAGATCGTGATGTCCGGGGGGCGGATGGCGATTACCCATCGCGATCTGACCCGTTTCTCTGAGGCTGCACAGGAGGCTTATCGCGAAGAGTGGCTAACCACAGAAAAGCGCCACGCTTTCGATCTGGAATCCGCAACGCCGATCCGCGTGCACACGCACGTGTTGGGGGAGGAGCGTTGGGAGTTGGTATTCAGCTTCCACCATGCATTGCTCGATGGTTGGAGCCTGGGGCTGCTGTTATCGGCCTTCATTGACGCCTACGTCGCACGGTTACAGGGGGGGACGACCACCCGCAGGGTACTTGCGTGCCGCTATCGGGACTACATCAAGCTGGAGCAGGATGCGCTGCAGCAGCCGGCGGCGACCGATTTCTGGCGCGGCTTGCTGGAAGGTGCGACACCCTCCGATCCACCGCGAAGTGTCGGCACCGGTCATCTTGGAATGGAGCGTCGAGGCCTGCCCTTGGAAGGGCCGAGGTCGGCAGCGATACGTGCATTGGCCAAGCGACTTCGGGTTTCGGTGAAACACGTGCTGCTGGCGTTGCACCTCAAAGCGTTGGGGGCGATTTGCGGTCAGGACCAGGTGGTGAGCGGAGTGGTCACCAACGGTCGGCCGGAGCAGGATGGCGGCGACGCCGTCCTGGGCCTGTTCCTCAACAGCGTGCCATTCACGTTGTGCACCCGGGGATTGAACTGGGAGGCTCTCATCGTGGCGACCTTTGCGCACGAACAGGCGCTGTGGCCACATCGGCGGTTGCCGCTGTCGGAGATCATGCGATTGCACAACGGGCGCACCTTGTTCGAGACGCTGTTCAACTACACCCATTTTCACAACTACGGTGGGCTGGTCGGTGGCGAGGGCGGCATCATCCTCGAGCGCAGCGGATTCGAACATTCGAACTACCCGCTGGTTGTGCAAGCGGGCCAGGAGGCCGATGGGTCGGCGGTGTACCTCTATGTGGAAGCCGATCGCGCGGTGTTTTCGCCGGCGCAGATCGAGCGCATGGTGGCCATCTATACCGATGCGCTGGGCCGCATGCTGGCCGACCCCACCGCCTGCAGCGATATCGCGGACTTCGTTCCGGCCAGCGATCGACAACAGCTGCTGGCCTGGGCGGGGTTGCCGGGGGAGGGAGGCGTCAGCCTGAGTGGACGTTTTGCGCAGACCGCGCAGCAGGTTCCGGACGCCATTGCGGTGCAGGACGCCGAAGGCACGCTGAGCTATGCACAACTGGAGGCAGCCAGTGCGGCGATTGCCTGGGCCCTGCAGCGCAGCGGGGTGCAGCCGGGGATGCGCATAGGCGTCAGCCTGGCTCGTTCGCGCTGGCTGGTGGCCACCTTGCTGGGCAGCGTGCGCG
>NZ_QEZH01000039.1:0-415 GCF_003993515.1 Xanthomonas sp. BRIP62415 | reverse complement strand
GTCTGGCAATGGTTCCAACGGCTATGCCGGACTGAGCGAACAAGCCTTCGCTGCGCTGGACGCACTGCGCGACGACAGTCAGCTGGTCTATACCCCGTACATCGAAAGCTACCACTTGGTGGTGGCGACCTTGATCTACAGCCCCGACGCTACCGAATCACTGACTCGCCTGGATGCGGCCAACGATCCGTCCCAGGCCGGCGGCGACCGCGCAATGCTGCGCGAACAGCTCAACCAGTTGCAGCGCAATCACCTGCGCTTCCGGCATGAGCTGGACAAGGCAATGGGCCTGCTGGAACAGCCCGACCCTGCCCTGGCCGATGCCGCCAACGCCGAAGCCACACGGGCCACCGATGCACTGAAATCGCTTGGGACGGCGATGGAAGACAGCGATGCCCAGGCCGACACCCAATGG
>NZ_QEZH01000038.1:0-2213 GCF_003993515.1 Xanthomonas sp. BRIP62415 | reverse complement strand
CCAGCGTGGCGTAGTCCAGCACGGTTTCGCCCTGCAGGGCGATCGCCTGTGGCGGATGCGCCTGCAGACGCGCAAACAGGTCGGCGCTGCAGTGGCGAGCCACCGGCAGTGCCTCCTGCAGTTGCGCAGGCGCGAACAATGCAGCCAGCGCAACGTCCGGTGCGGACAGCACTGCCTCCAGCGTGTCGCGGTACTGCGCGCAGATCGCTTCGATGCGTGCGCGCTCAAATACGTCCGATGCGTACTCGGCCACGAGCAACAGTTCATCACCGCTCTCGACCATGTTCACCGTGAGGTCGAACTTGGCGGTCCGGTGCGGCAGCGGCTCCACCAGCGCCGGATACGGACCGAAGGGAATGGCGGCGGTGAGGTCCTCACCGATTTCATAGGCGAACACCACTTGGAATAACGCAGAACGCTGCATGCGCTGGCTGGGGGGCAACAGCTCCACCTGCCGCTCGTAGGGAATGCCCTGCCCGGTCTGAGCCGCCAACGACACACGCTTGGCCAATTGGACCAATTGCCTGAAGCTGGCCGCCTCGTTCACGTCCAGCCGCATCACTAGCATGTTGACGAAAAAGCCTACCAGCGCGTGGACAGCCGGATGCTCGCGATTGGCTGTCGGGGTGCCGACGCTCACCTCGCGAGCACCGGTCAGCCTGGCCAGGCAGGCGACGAAGCCGGCCAGACCGACCGCGTAACGGCTGGCGCCCTCGTCACGCGACAAGCCGCGCAGCGCCTGTGCCAGACCGACAGGCAACGGCATCACGACCGTGCCCCCCTGCCCTGTCGGCACCGCCGGGCACGCACGGTCCGGCAGCAGTTCGGCCAACGACGCGGAGTGGCTGTCCTCTGGCTGCAAGGCGTTCAGGCCGGCGGGCTTGCCGCGTTCCCATGCAGCGAAATCCAGGTAGCGGATCGCCGGCACCGACACCGAGGGAAGTTGCCCCTGTGCAAAGGCCGCGTATGCCGTGGACAGCTCCTTCATCAAGATGCCCAGCGACCATCCATCGTTCACCACGTGATGCGTGTTGAGCAGCACCAGGGTGCGCTGCGACGGCAATTGATATACATCGGCGCGCAACATCCTGCCATCGACTAGACGGAAAGGAACCTCGATCCGCTCAGGCAGCGACGCCTGCACCGCCGCTTCGGCGTCCTGCGCCGACAGGGCTCGCAGGTCGTGAACGGTCAGCTCGACCGGGCTCGTCGGGTGGATCCGCTGAATCGGCTCTCCGTCAACCAGATGAATGCCCGTGCGCAGTACCGCATGACGCTCCAGCAACCAGGCCAATGCCTGGCGCAAGGCCGGCAACGCCAGCTCGCCTTCGACTCGTAACGCATAAGGCAGGTTGTACTGACTGGAGGCCGGGTCCAGCATTTGCAGGAATACCAGCCGCGACTGCGCGAACGACAAGGGCCCTTCATCACCGACATGCACCGCAATAGCGCAGGCAGGCGAAGATCCGTGTTTGCCCCGCGCTTCCAGCTGCCCCTCTGCGGCGCTGCAGAAGTCCTCCAACCGCGGGTGATCAAGCAACACCACCAAGGCCACGTCCGCGTTGAACCGTGCGTTGAAGCGAGCGATGAAGCGGATCGCCGCGATCGAGTGCCCGCCGATGGAGAAGAAGTCGTCGTCCAGGCCAATCTGCGTCTGCTGGAGCTGTTCCTCCCAGAGCGTGGCTACCGCCTGCTGCAACGCGGTTTCCGGCGGACGATGGACGTGGGCCTGCACGGAGTCCGATAGCGCCGCGATGATCGTCGCATGATCGATCTTTCCCGCCCCTGTCAGTGGAACACTACCGGTCACCCAGATCCGGCTAGGTACCATGTAGGCCGGCAACCGGCCATGGATCGCGTTCTGAAGCGAAGCGACAGTCACCGGACCTTCTACTGCAACGCAGGCATACAGGGCGTCGCCACCGTCCCCGCCGCGCTGCACGCCGACCGCTGCATTACGGACGCCTGCACACCCCGACAAGGCTTTCTCGATCTCGCCCAGTTCGATGCGGTGGCCGTTGAGCTTGATCTGCCGATCACTGCGGCCCAGGAACAGCAACCGGCCATGGATGTCGTGCCGACCTAGATCGCCGCTGGCATACAGACGGCTGCCCGCAGCACCGAACGGATTGGGCACGAAGCGCTCGGCGGTGGCGGCGGCACGGCCGACATAGCCATAGGCCAGGCCGCTACCCTCGATGTACACCTGGCCC